>NZ_CAMLHF010000039.1 GCF_946479715.1 uncultured Pedobacter sp.
GTTTTGGTACCAGCGGGGGTTTTGAATTTCAGTTACAAGATAAAACTGGTGGTGATATTAACAAGTTTAATGCTATAGGGAACGATTTCCTTGCCGCGCTTAGCAAACGACCTGAGATACAATATGCATCTACTTCCTTTAACCCTAATTTCCCTCAGTATCAAATTGATGTTAATGTAGCTACGGTAAAACAAGCCGGGCTAACTGTTACTGACGTTTTAAGTGTTCTACAGGGATATTATGGTGGTGTTTATGCATCCAATTTCAACAAATACGGAAAACAATACCGCGTTATGTTCCAGGCTGATGCCCAATACAGGGCAAATCAGGCTAGCCTAAATAACATATATGTAAGAAATGCAAGCGGCAAAATGGCACCGGTTAGTGAATTCATAACCTTAACTAAGGTTTATGGGCCTCAGGCAATTTCACGTTTTAACTTATTCACATCTATTGCTGTAACCGGAAACCCAAACAACGGATATAGTTCTGGTGATGCGCTAAAAGCTGTACAAGAAGAAGCAGCGATACACTTGCCGGTTGGTTATGGTTACGAATTCTCAGGATTATCTCGTGAAGAGATGTCAAGCGGTAGTCAAACCATTTTTATATTCCTTCTGTGCGTTGTGTTCGTTTACTTTTTACTTTGTGCACAATACGAGAGTTACATCTTACCCCTTGCAGTTCTGATTTCACTTCCTATAGGATTAGCCGGTGTATTTATTTTTGATAAGATTTTCGGAATCGACAATAACATTTATACGCAAATCACCTTGATCATGCTTGTCGGGCTACTGGCTAAAAACGCAATTTTGATTGTCGAATTTGCTGTAGACAGAAGAAGAAAAGGCATGAGCATAGTAAATTCTGCTATTAATGGTGCAACTGCACGTTTACGTCCTATTTTAATGACATCATTTGCTTTTATTCTTGGGCTATTACCTCTGATGCTTTCAACAGGAGTTGGTGCGGCAGGTAATAAATCGATCGGTACTGGAGCCGTTGGAGGGATGCTTATAGGAACAATATTTGGAATATTTGTTATTCCTGCACTATTCATCATTTTCCAGACCTTACAAGAAAAAGTAAGCAACAAATCTCCTTTTGAAGAGGGTATTGTTAAAGAACAAGCAGAACTTGAATTCCCGGAAGTAGATAACCGTGAACATTAAATTTAATCACATGAACTTTAGATATAAATCTTATATAATCATCGGTTTTGCCACACTCTGTTTAACCGCCTGCGTAACTAAAAAATACGAACGTCCGGCCTTAAACAGTAATGATCTATACCGCGACAATACTGGAACCGATACGGCGACTATCGCCAATTTACCCTGGAAAACTCTATTTGCCGACGGTACTTTACAAATTTTAATTCAACAAGGCTTAAATGAAAACCTTGATTTAAAGCAAGCTGTTGAACGAATTAAAATTGCTGAAGCTACATTAAGACAAAGTAAAGCTGCTTTTTTGCCTAGTTTAAGTGGAGATTTATCTGTTACTGATGCTAAACAATCAAGAGCGGCATTAAACTTCCCTCCAGGAATAAATATCAATACAGAAACGCAAACCTATAAAGCACAATTAAGTACAAGTTGGGAAGCTGACATATGGGGTAAACTTAGTAGTGCCAAAAGATCAGCATATTCTTCGTTATTACAAACAGATGCGACAAAAAGGGCAGTACAAACACAGCTAATAGCTAATATTGCAAACACTTATTACAACTTACTTGCTCTGGATAAACAATTAGCTATTACAGAGCAAACTGTAAAAATCAGAGAAACGGATGTTGAAACTATGAAATCTTTAAAAGAAGGCGCAATAGTTAATGGAGCAGCAGTTGTACAAAGTGAAGCAAATTTATATGCAGCGCAGGTTACCATTCCAGATCTTAAAAAGAGTATCAAAGAGACAGAAAATGCGCTTAGCATACTTTTAGGAAAAGGACCTGGAACCATTGATCGTACTACTTTAGATGAGCAACAGCCATACAATAGTTTGGAGACAGGTGTATCTTCACAGCTATTACAAAATAGACCGGATGTGCAGGCGGCTGAATTTGCTTTTAGAGCAGCATTTGAAAATACGAATACAGCAAAAACATACTTCTACCCTGCTTTAACATTAACTGCTAATGGTGGATTATCAAGCCTTGATCTGAAAAATTTCTTTGACCAATCTATATTTTATAACTTAATTGGAGGCATTACACAACCTATCTTCAATAAAGGGCAAAATAAGGCGAGATTGAAAACTGCTCAGGCACAACAGCAACAAGCATTCTATAGTTTTCAACAAACGCTTCTAACTAGCGGACAGGAGGTTTCAAATGCATTATTTGCTTACCAAACGGCTTCTGAAAAAGAAACAACCAGAGCAAAGCAAATTGCATCTCTTACCAAAGCAGTAGATTACACAAAAGAGTTGCTTCGTTATAGCTCGGCAACCAACTATACAGATGTTTTAACCTCTGAGCAGAGCCTGTTAGCTGCGCAACTGAATAGTATAAATGATCGTCTTCAGAAACTTCAATCAATTGTTAATTTATACAGAGCCCTGGGTGGCGGTTGGAAATAGAAATCTAATTGATTAATATTACAGAAACCTGCATGAGTTTATTATTTTTAGAATAATATATCTCATGCAGGTTTTTAGCATATTAGAAATGAAAATACTTATTGTTGAAGATGAAAAAACATTAGCGCTCGAAATGGCAGAATTTCTAGGCAAAGAAGGATATACCATTGAACATGCCTGGAAAAAGTCATCAGCTGAAGAAAAGATCTTTGTAAATTCTTATGACTTCATTTTACTTGATCTGGGATTGCCCGGTGGCGATGGTTTTGAACTGTTACATCAGTTAAAACAAATCAGCGGTCGTGATGATGCCGTGATTATACTTACCGCACGTGGTGATGTTGATGATCGGATTAAGGGGTTAGAGGCTGGGGCCGACGACTATCTGGCAAAACCTTTCTCTTTAACAGAACTTTTGGCTAGAATGCATGCCATTATCAGGCGCAAACATAAGCTCGAAATGAATGAGATAAATGTTCACAGATTTACTCTGGACATTAAAAATCATGAGGTTTGTTTTAATGGAGAAAAAATTAATTTGACAAATAAGGAGTTTGAAATTTTCAATTACCTGGTGCTAAACAAAAACAGAGTAATTTCAAGAGTAAACCTTACCGAACATGTTTGGGGAGATATTCTCGAAATTAATTCAGATTCAAACTTTGTTGATGTACATGTTAAAAATCTACGCAAAAAGCTAGCAGCTCATGCTTCCATTAACTGGTTTGAAACGGTTAGAAGTATTGGATACAGAATCAACTTCTAATGCGTAATTTCATATAGGCAATCCAATTATGAAACTACAATTTAAGCTTGCTTTATATAACACGCTAACCAAAATCGCTATTATTACCTTTCTGGGGATATTAATACTGGTATCTATTAATCATATTTCGGTAAAGCACCTTCAGAAACGTTTGATTCAGAAGAAAGCTAAATTTGTATCAAACCTCTCCACCGGAGAGATTAATGACTTACTCACACAACAAAAAACCTTTACAGATTATAACTTACTTAAGGAAGAATACATCATTCTAAAAGAAGTTAAACAAGATAATAAACCCCTTAAAAATCACTTTAGCCAAGAAATACGCAGCATAGAAGATAGTGAAGAGGAGTATCAGATCCTTACTACGGATCTGGTTTTTGAAGGAACCAGGTATGAGCTCGAATTAGGCGAGACCATGGCAACAGTGTACCAATTAGAGCATACTATTTCGGTTTTTACATTTTTTATACTTCTTGCTGCAGTTATCTTAACATTAATAACTGATCTGGCTTTTACGCAATTTTTATTAGCTCCATTTTATCGGATTATAGATCAGAAGCTAAATCGGGTAAATGACCCAATCAACTTCAATTATGAACCAATAAGAACCACAACAGAAGATTTCAAAATACTGGATAACAGTATCAGCATATTAATGAATAAAATTGCAACCTTATTTCTTACAGAAAAGGAATTTATAGCCAATGTTTCTCATGAATTACTTACGCCCATCTCAGTTTTAAATACCCGATTAGAAAATTTACTGAATGATGAGCAGTTAACTCCAGACGGTGAAAACAAATTATTTGCCTGCCTCAAAACGCTAAGTCGTCTGAAATCAATTATAAACAGCTTGTTATTAATCTCTAAAGTTGAAAACAATCAGTTTAACAAACCGGACCTTATTTCAATAAAAGATACAGTAACTGAAGTATACGAGGAATTAGAACATAGGCTTTTGATGATGAAGTTAACACTAAACATCAATCTTCCTCAAGATTATGCTTTTACTGGCAATCGTTCACTGCTCCACACTTTAATAAGTAATTTGGTTAGCAATGCCATTAAATACAATGTTCCGTCAGGTCTGATAAACATATATGGCAATAAACAGCAAGATGGTTTCCATCTTTACATTGCCGACACTGGTCAAGGAATGAACCTGGACGAAGTGAAAAATGCTTTTGTTCGTTTCGAAAAATTTGAATCAAAAAAGGAAGACAGTTATGGTCTGGGTTTGGCTATTGCAAAAAGTATAGCGGCATTTCATCAGATTGTAATAGATATCAAATCTGAAAAAGATAAAGGCACTATGGTCGAACTTATCTTCCATTTTTAGCCTTTATCTATCTTCATTAAATCTTCATGTTTCCTTTGCAACTTTGATCTAACAATTAACACAAAATAATTTTAGATATGAAAAGAACAATCTTAGCGTTAGCATTAGTTGCAACAACTTTTGGCGCATTTGCACAAACTCCTGCTGCTCAAAAACCAGCTACTCAAACAACTGCTGCTGCTCAAAAACCTGTAGCCCACAAAACTAAATCACATAAAAAAGCCGCTGTTAAAAAAACCTCTACAGCTGTTGCCCCAAAAGCAGCTGAAAATAAAAAATAAGGCAATTAATTAGGTTCAATAGTTTTGTCTAGCCGTCTGTTTAATAACAGGCGGTTTTTTATTTAAAAGCGATAAGACGGGTTGTTTTTTAAATAAATACGTATAAACATTAAAGCTTCATCTTTTAACTGTCGGACACGCTCTTTACTACGGTTTAAAAAAATTGATATATCTTCAAGAGTACGAGCAGTTTGGCCTATTCCAAAAAACATTTTTAGTATCATTTGTTGTCTGGAAGGTAATAGCTTAAGTAATCGGTCTATATCATATTGAAAAGATTCAAGGATCAGCGAGGCATCTGTAGCAGGTGAATTCTCATCTGCAATAGTATCCATTAAAGTATAACCTGTTTCATCATTTATTACCATATCAAGAGAATGGGTCCTTTGTGAATCTAATATACAATCTGTTATTTTCTCTTCAGAAATACCAAGTTCTTCACTAAGCTCCTCATAAGTAGGCAACCTTTCATTCTTTTGCTCAAAGTAATTATTCGCATTATTAATCTTCAGTAAGTTTAAAATTTTGTTACCAGGCAATCTTACTACACGATTACTTTCTTGTAAATATGTCCAGATACTCTGACGAATCCACCAAACAGCATAAGAAATGAGCCTAAAGCCACGGGTCTCATCAAATTTCTCTGTAGCATATATAAGCCCAATGTTGCCGGCACTAATCAAATCGACCAAAGGCAGCCCTTTGCCCTGAAAGGTTTTTGCAATAGAAACCACAAAACGGAGATTGGCCTCGACCACCTTATCTCTTGCTCCTGGCACATTTTCTCTCACCTTTTTTATAAGACTTACCTCTTCATCTGGAGTTAATAAGGGGATTTTGTTTATCTCATTTAAGTACCGTAATAATTCTCTAGAATCCCTGTTTAAGATTGATTGAGTGATCTTTAATCTTCTCATACCGAATTTATATTTGTTTAAGTTTAAAATTTCTAAATAGATCTTTGTTTGCAAAATCGTTCATACAATGCACCAAAACTTCAACACCCGAAATATCCATCGCATTGTAAAGAGAAGCCCTAAAACCACCCGAAGAACGAAAACCTCCAATTCCAACTACTCCACGGCTTTCAGCAAAATTCAGAAACTCTGCTTCCCGTTCCCTGTTGTACATTTTGAACGTTACGTTCATTCTTGACCTGTCAGCCTTATCTGCCAATCCATAAAAACAATTGCTACTGTCAATTACATCATAAAGCAGATTTGCTTTTGCTATATTCTTTTGTTCGGCTTGTTTAACTCCACCCATTTCCTTCAACCAGCGTAAATTCAGCATGGTCACATAAATAGAAAATACAGGAGGTGTATTAAACATGGAATTATGACTATCATATATCCGATAATCTGACATGGAAGGAATTAAGTTTTGAATCGCTTGCAGCAAAGCTTTTTTAACAATTACCAATGTTAAACCAGCCGGCCCCATGTTCTTCTGAGCACCTGCATAGATCAAGTCAAAATCGGCTACATTAATTTCTCTGCTGAAAATATCAGAAGACATATCACATACAATTGGCACATCCGTTTCAGGAAAAGCAAAAATCTCGGTTCCTTCTATTGAATTATTTGATGTACAGTGGAAATACGCTGAGCCCGCAGGAATATGGTAATCATAAGGTATATAATCGTAATCACTATCTTTTGAGCTTGCTGCTATATGAACAGGCCCGAACAACATGGCCTCCTTAATGGCTTTTAGAGAAAAGTACCCTGTGTCTAGATAAGCAGCCCTTTTGTGCGGTTGCATCAGGCACATAGGCACCATCGAAAACTGAGTACTTGCACCACCTTGTAAAAACAGAATGCTATAGTCATCAGGCACTTCTAAAAGTTCCCTTACAAGACTCTGGCATTCATTTATTACATTTTCAAATTCTGATGAGCGGTGAGAAATCTCGAGGATACTTAGTCCTGTTCTATTATAATCTTTAACAGCATCCGAAGCACTATTTAAAACAATATCCGGAAGAATACATGGGCCTGCACCAAAATTATATTTTTTATTAGCCATTGCGGTTTATGTTGGTACCCGCAAAAGTCGGAAGCATCTTTTTGAAAAATGTGGCTAAAACCAAATTCAGTAAACTATCCTGTATTAGAAAGATTTACAAAATCTTATTTAGTTTTAAAATCAAACTGACAAATTCAACCAAATATAATTTTTGGCAAAAGCCAGATATTATTTCACTACAGTTGACTCTCTAATGTTTAAGACTGTAGGTAATATTACCTCATAGGGTTCATGATCTCCCTTTTGATTATCCAGTCTATTCAATAATATATTCATGACATTTTCAGCGATTTTTTCAAGTGGCTGAGCTACTGCTGTAATTGGAGGGGCAGAGAATTCAAGTAACTCAAAATCGTCAAAAGAAAGCAAAGCTATATCTTTAGGGATTTTTAAACCCAATTTCTGGATTGCTCTTAGACTTGCCATAGTGATGTAGTTGGTGGCACATATAACTGCATCTAACTTTTTTTCTTCTTTTAAATAATCAGCGACCTCTTGAATTAATTCATTCGAAGGCGCATAAGTAAGTTTTTTAACATATGAGTCCAAGCCTTCTGCTTTAGCCGCGTCTTCATAGCCACTCAAACGATCAAGCATTTGCTGTTCAATTGTATCTATCGTAATAAATCCAATGTTCTTATATCCTCTGTCTTTTAGATGTTTAACAGCACTATATGTACCTTGATGATTATTAATAATTACATAATCTGTTTTTATATCAGGGAAATACCTATCAAACAAAACAACTGGTTTCCTACTCTTCGTCAATAACTTTACTTCATCTTCCAAACCATGAGGAAGAGCTATAATATAGCCATCAACGTGCCTGTCTTGGAAAATTTGCAACAATTCCTGTGCTTTCGTTTTATTATTTTTTGTGCTGCTATATATTATTTTATACCCCTTTTGTGAAGCCTTTTCATCTATAAGTCGTGCAATACTGGAAAAAAAAGGCTCTGAAATATCATCAACCAAAAACCCGATAATATTGGTTTTTCCAGTACGAAAACTTTTTGCCAAAGCATCTGGCTTATAACCCAGCTCTTCAACGAGTTCTAAAACCTTCTTAGTCAATGGCTCACTAATTCTTTTCTCTTTAGCTTTACCATTTACGACAAAAGAAACCGTACTGATTGAGATACCCAATAGTTTGGCGATATCCTTAATTGAAACTTTTTTTTCCATTAATTTAATTCCCTATTAATACTGCAATATAGTAAATCAGGAATTATTTCCTATTCTTCCATCCAACTACCTTGCAGTAATGGCCCTTTAACCCTTCGGATTATCAACGGTAAGCCCCTTAATCCAACATTTTAAAGATATTTCTTAAAACCACAAAACCAACCAGATTAGATTAATTCTAAATAAATTTTGATTATAGAATATTAGACACTTACTTTGCAGCAAATTAGAATTAATCCAAATAAACAAACAAAAAGAATAAATGAATAATTTTAGAGTAGTTAATGTACTTATAACGCTGTTGTTTCTCTCAGTTAATGCCATGGCCCAACAATCTGGCAGCATTACCGGAAAGATCACCACATCAGATGGGCACAATGCTGCATTTGTATCTGTTAAGTTAATTGGGACCCCGTTTGGGGCAACTACGAATGAAAAGGGTAATTATGAAATCAACCAAGTAAATCCTGGAAAATATACCATAAGAGTTTCAGCGGTGGGCTTAAGTCCCCAAGAAAAAACCGCAGAGGTTACAGAATCAACAAGTACTAAAGTTGATTTTGTATTGAGAGAAGACCTTAGCACACTAGAAGAGGTAAACATATCTACAAATACTAAAAGATACAAAGTAGATCAACCTTCATCATCGTTAAGATTAAACCAACCATTATTAGAAATACCGCAAAACATTCAGATTGTTAGCTCATTAGCTTTGGCTGATCAGCAAATAATTAGCATGAGTGATGGAGTACTCAGAAACGTTAGTGGTGCTGCAAGGCTAGAGCATTGGGGCGATATGTATACCAATATCACGATGCGTGGTTCACAGATTCAAGCGATGCGAAATGGTTTTAACTTTGTTGCATCATACTGGGGACCGCTTACTGAGGATATGAGTATGGTAGATCATATTGAATTCGTGAAAGGGCCGGCAGGTTTTATGATCGGTAATGGCGATCCAAGTGGGATGTATAACGTTGTTACTAAAAAGCCAACAGGCAGTAATCGCGGAGAAGTTTCTTTTACCACAGGCAGCTTCGATCTTTATAGAACTAGTGTAGATTTGGACAGGAAATTAACTGATGATGGAAAGCTGTTGTTTCGATTGAACGCTGCTGCGCAGACTAAGGGTTCATTCAGGCCGTTTGAGAAGAATGATCGCTACACCTTTGCCCCCACATTAAGCTACCAGTTATCTGATAAAACTAAACTAACTGCAGAGTATGCGTGGCAAAATGCAAAAATGACAGAAGTAGGTTCATATTACATCTTCTCTCCTGAAGGTTACGCTACCCTACCCCGTGATTTTACACTTACCCAACCGGGAGTGCCTCCAACCAGGATTAACGATCATAGTGCTTTTATTAATTTACAACATAACTTTAGTAACAACTGGAAAGCCACAGCACAGGTAGCCTATTCCAAATACCTGCAAAATGGATATAGTTCATGGCCATCAGCTGTATACGCCAACAGTACCTTAATTAGAAATGTTGGTATTTGGGATGCTGAAAGTACCATGAAACTAGCCCAATTCTTTATCAACGGAAAAATAAAAACAGGCGGTATTAATCATAATATTTTGGCTGGCTTTGACGGAGGGAAAAAAAGCTATATGGCAGATTGGGGTCAATCTCATGATTTGGATCTCCCATCTTCTCCCTTTGATTTAAAAAATCCTAACTATGGTTTTCCATCTAATGGCTATCCCGAGTTTGACAGAGTAACTAGTTTGAAAGACCGAGCAATTGCCGCAGGTGGGTTAATGGACCAAAAATACCTAAGCGGTTATCTACAAGACGAGCTTGGTTTTCTAGATAACAGAATTCGTTTAACACTTGCCGGAAGGTATACCTATGTAAGCCAGTCAGCATGGGGAGGAAGTCCGGATAAAGCAAAACATTTCACACCACGTGTGGGATTGAGCGTTTCTGTAGACAAAAATACTTCTATATATGCTGTATACGATGAAGCGTTTACACCCCAAAGCGGTTTCTTACGAGGTGGAGGAAGTATTGAGCCCATCACAGGAACCAATTATGAAGTTGGTGTTAAAAGGGATTGGTTCAACGGGAAATGGAATACTACTTTATCTGTATACCGTATTCTTAAACAAAACGAACTTACCGCAGATCCTTTCAATAAAGCTGGCGAAAACTTTAGCGTCGTAGTTGGCGAGAAAAGAGCACAAGGTATAGAATTCGACTTGAAGGGCGAGATCTTTACCGGCCTGAAATTAATAGCAAATTATGCATACACAGACGGCAAAGTAACCAAAGTAGCCGATGGTGTAACTAGTATGATTGTTGGTCAGGTAGTTCCTGGTTTTTCAAAACATACCTCCAATGCCTGGTTAAGTTATACTTTACAAAGAGGAGCTCTTAAAGGAGCAGGTATTTCATCAGGCTTTACTTATCTGGCCGGCAGAGCTATGGGTACATATAGCGGAGACAATTCAGAACAGAATCTACCTGATTATTTTAAGTTGGACGCGGGACTTTTCTGGGAAAACAGAAGTCTAAGAATCACTGGAAACGTATTTAACATCCTGGATAAATATTTATATTCAGGAGCATATTACACCAATTATTGGAACGCACCAACTTATGAACAGGCAGTTTATTCATGGCAAGCAGAATCTCCTAGAAATTATAGATTAAGTATAGCCTATAAATTTTAAATGATTAATAATAAGAAATACCGGTTTAAATACTGGATTGGACGAATACACCTATGGCTCGGATTAACATCCGGGCTATTTGTATGTTTTTTAGGTATCACCGGTTGTATACTTGCATTTCAACGGGAGATAGAAGATACTGTACAATCGTACAGATACGCTGAGATTAAAAATCAACCGCTGCTACCACCTTCTGAAATAAAAAAAATTGCAGATCGTGCCCTGCCCGGTAAAGAAGCCCATAGTATAGGATACCAAAACGGAAGGGCCTCAATAGTATCTTATTTTAAAGAGGGCGAAGACTATTACTGGACTGTATATGTAAATCCATATTCAGGTGAAGTATTGAAAGTGAAAGACATGGCCTGGGACTTTTTCAGGATCATGATCATGGGGCACTATTATCTCTGGCTGCCTCCAAATATTGGTCAGCCTATGCTCGCCACGGCTACCCTGTTGTTTACTTTTCTGTTATTTTCAGGACTGATACTTTGGTGGCCTAAAAATAAAGCTGCAAGCAAAAAACGCTTTACTATAAAATGGAATGCAAAATGGCGACGGGTAAATTATGACTTGCACAATGTATTTGGTTTTTACATGACCTGGGTGCTGATTTTTCTTGCATTTTCAGGGTTGGTAATGGGTTTTCAATGGTTTGCTAAATCTGTCTACTGGGTATCTTCAGCTGGCAAGCAGATGGTTCCTTTTGAAGAAAGTATCTCAAAAAGCGCTCTTGATGCTAAATTAGTTGCATCAGCTGTGGGTAAAGCACCTGCGGAGGATATTCTTTGGGCAAAGGCAAGAGCCGAAAGACCCGGTTTCGAGGGCAGTATGGATGTGCATCCACCTCATGCTAAAAACTCAGCGGTAGAAATATCGATTAATCCTGATCCCGACACTTATTGGAAGTCAGACTACCTGTTTTACGACCGTTACACGCTACAGGAAATAGAAGTAAACCATATGTATGGCAAACTAGCGAATGCGACAGCAGCAGATAAATTAGCCCGTATGAACTACGACATTCATGTGGGAGCTGTGCTAGGCCTTCCAGGGAAAATAATGGCCTTTGCGGCCAGTTTGATTGCTACCAGCCTACCCATCACCGGTTTCCTGATTTGGCGCGGACGTAAAAAGAAAAGCAAGCAATCCCTCACTTAATTCACACATCATGTAAACTTCCTCCACAAAAAAGTACCCATTTGTGGTTTTGGGGTGAACGAAGTGTGAGCATTGTGTGAAGAAATCATTGGCTTGAACATTTTTTTCCTAATTTGCATTTCCAAATACAAAACCTATGATACAAGTTGCACTATTATTAACTAAAAAATATCGTCTCCTTAGTATTGCTGCGATCTTAGATGTATTTGACACTGTAAACAGCTATTATAAATCCAATGGTAAGGATGCTATTTTTAATTTGAATCTATTTTACATTGGAGATTATACCAATGAAGTAGCCACTTTTGAAAAATATATTCCTAAGCTTTTAACTTCTTCCGACAAACAGGACATTGTGTTAATACCTGCATTTGATACCGGAGAAATAGGCTTGTCATTAAATGAGAATGTTGAGTTTTTACCCTGGCTACAGCAACAATATAAAAAAGGTGCAGAGATTGCTAGTTTCTGCACTGGAGCATTCTTACTGGCCGCAAGCGGTTTGTTAAATGGTAAACAAGCAACCACGCACATCAATGCCAGCTCAGCTTTTGCTTCTTATTTTCCCGATGTAACTTTTAAGCCTGATGCCGTAGTTACTCATGATACAAGAATATATACAAGTGGTGGGGCAACAAGTAGCTTCCATTTATTGCTTAGGTTAATTCATAACTATTGCAATCGGGATGTAGCAGTACGCGTAGCCAAAATATTTTCAATTGATATGAACCGCGAGCAACAAAGTCATTTTGGATCCTTTACCCCTATTCGCGACCATGGAGATGAACTGGTCTCCAAAATCCAGCATTGCATGGAAAACACCTACAGTGAGCCTATAACAATTGAAGATATATTAAAACAAATCCCCTCTAGCCGGCGCAATATTATCAGGCGGTTTAAACAGGCTACAGGGAACACACTAATTGAATATCTTCAAAAAACCAGGATAGAAGCCGCAAAAAAACTACTTGAACAAACAAATCAAAGCATTTTGGAGGTTATGCTAAATTCAGGATATAATGATCTTAAAACCTTTAGACAGCTGTTCAAAAAGAATTCTGGAATGCCCCCTAAAGATTATCGCGATAAATTTAAAGTGCGGGTTGCATAGCATATTTAAATGTTGTGGCAATCTCTACACAATCTGTTCTAAATCAACAACATTTATCAAAAAAGTCTTTTCTTTAAAAATATTAATTATTATCTTTGCCGTCCCTAACGGGAAAAGGAGATTTAATTTTAATGGCTAAAAAACAAGTAGCAGAAAAAGAACTAGAGGCTAAAACAGCTGAACTACAAGGCGCAGATGCTCGTCTTGCAGAAAAAGAAACCATTGAATCAGAAGCTGATTCAGTGTCGATCGAACAGATCAAATCATCGTTAGCAACACCTGATCAAGATTTTGACTGGGATGCTGATGATAAAGTTTTCGGAAAATACTCTGATGAAGACCGTAAAAAGTTTGAAGACATGTATACCGATACTTTCAATCAAATCACTCAAGGTGAAATCATTAGCGGTACTGTTGTTTCTATAAACAACAAAGACGTGGTATTGAACGTTGGATTTAAATCAGACGGCTTAGTATCTACTTCTGAATTCCGTGATACACCTGATTTGAAAGTTGGCGATAAAGTTGACGTTTTCGTGGAAGCTCCAGAAGATGCTAACGGCCAATTGATTTTATCTCGTAAAAGAGCTAAAACTCAGAGATCATGGGAAACTATCAATGAAGCCCTTGACAATGACAGAATCATCAACGGATTTGTTAAAAGCCGTACTAAAGGTGGTCTTATCGTTGACATTATGGGTGTTGAGGCTTTCTTACCAGGTTCTCAAATTGACATCAAACCTATCCGCGATTACGATGTATACGTGGGTAAAACAATGGAATTCAAAGTTGTTAAGATCAACCACGAGTTTAAAAACGTAGTTGTATCTCATAAAATCTTAATTGAAGACGACTTAGAAAGCCAAAAAGTTGAGATCGTATCTAAACTTGAAAAAGGTCAGGTACTTGAAGGAACTGTTAAAAACATCACTGACTTCGGTGTATTCATCGATTTAGGTGGCGTTGATGGTTTACTTCACATCACTGATATTTCTTGGGGCCGCATAGAGCATCCAAAAGAAGTATTGAGCTTAGACGAAAAAATCAACGTTGTAGTTCTTGACTTTGATGACGAGAAAAAACGTATCGCATTAGGATTAAAACAATTAACTCCTCACCCTTGGGAATCTTTAGACGCTAACTTAGCTGTTGGTTCTAAAGTTAAAGGTAAAATTGTTACTGTTGCTGATTACGGTGCTTTCCTTGAAATCATTCCTGGTGTTGAAGGTTTAATTCACGTATCAGAAATGTCTTGGTCTCAAAACTTACGCAGCCCTCAGGAATTCCTGAAAGTTAGCGACGAAATCGAAGCTGAAGTTTTAACTTTAGATAGAGACGAGCGTAAAATGAGCTTAGGTATTAAACAATTAACTCAAGATCCTTGGCAAAATGTTGCCGAAAGATATCCTATCGGAAGCAAACATACTGCTGTAGTTAAAAACATGACTAACTTCGGTGTATTTGTTGAAATCGAAGAAGGTATTGACGGTTTAATCCACATATCTGATCTTTCTTGGTCTAAAAAAGTTAACCACCCTAACGAATTCACTAAAGTTGGTGATACATTAGACGTAGTTGTTCTTGAATTAGACGTTGAAAGCCGCAAACTAAGCTTAGGTCACAAACAACTTGAAGAAAACCCTTGGGATACTTTCGAAACTATCTTTACTGTAGATTCAATCCACCAGGGAACTGTTGTTAAAGTAACTGATAAAGGTGCTGTTATTGCTTTACCTTATGGTGTTGAAGGTTTCGTACCTACTAAGCATATGGCTAAAGAAGATGGTACTACTATCAAAGCTGAAGAAACTAATGATTTCAAAATCATTGAGTTTAACAAAGATGCTAAACGTATCGTTGTTTCTCACGCCCGTATCTGGGAAGAGGCTAAAGCTGAAGCTGTTGCTGAAGAAAGAGCTACTAAGAAAAAAGAAGCTAAAGCATCTAGCAATGCAGTGAAAAAAGTTAAAGATTCAGTTGAAAAATCTACATTAGGTGATTTAGGCGTGCTTGCACAATTAAAACAACAAATGGAAGGTGAAGAGAACAAAGCTAAAAAAAGCTAGTTCCATTTAACTTTATATAATATAAAAGCCCTCAAAATTTGAGGGCTTTTTTTTTGCCCTAAAATTTGGACTCATATTTATTACTTTTGAGCAACACACATTATACTCCCTACTATGAAAATAACGCTTAGCTTATTTTTACTTATCATTCTTTCCTTTAAACTGAGTGCGCAAGATATAATACCTGCACCCGTTGAAATGAGAGCAGGATCAATACCTAACGAAAAATTTGGTATAGATAAAAACACTGTGATCTTTATTAACACTTCACAAGCACAGCCTTCCGCGCAATTCTTATCAGATTACATTTCTAAACACTACAACTTACAACTGGAAATAATTACTGAGATTACAAAAATTGGCCTTCGGCGATCTATAAATTTAATTGTAGACAGCACACTATACCCCAATCCTGACAAGTATACACTCTCAGTACTTCCAACCACAATAAATGTAGGATCGCCATCTCCCCAAGGCATTTTCTATGCGATACAAAGTATTATACAGCTTTTACCATCGCAGCCAGACAATACGGAAAAACTGACTATTCCAACAATAGAGATTATTGATTATCCCCGCTTTGCCTATAGGGGAATGCATCTTGACGTTAGTCGGCATTTTTTTGATATTAATTTTATTAAGAAATACATTGATTATCTGGCATTGCACAAACTAAACTATTTCCACTGGCACCTGACTGATGATCATGGCTGGCGGATAGAGATTAAAAAACACCCCAAGCTTACGGAAATTAGTGCCTGGCGTAATGGAACTATTATTGGCCTTTATCCGGGAACAGGAAACGACGGAATTAGATATGGAGGGTACTATACACAGGATGAAGTTAAAGAGGTAATAAAATATGCAGCAGAAAGGTACATCACAGTTGTTCCTGAAATTGAAATGCCCGGGCATAATATGGCAGTATTAGCCGCTTACCCGGAACTGGGAACTACTCCTGCTATACCAACTCAGGTGGCGCAAACATGGGGCATCTTCAATAAATTCAATAACGTATTACAGCCAACCGAGAAAACATTTAGCTTTCTGGAAGATGTTCTGACAGAAGTAATGGAATTATTCCCTTCTCCGTACATTCATATTGGCGGTGATGAATGTTCAAAGATCTGGTGGAAACAATCGCCATTTGCCCAAAAATTGATTAAAGAAAAAGGATTAAAAGATGAGAATGGTTTACAAAGTTATTTTATTCATAGAATGGAAAAATTTGTAAACAGTAAAGGGAAAACGATAATTGGATGGGATGAAATTCTGGATGGCGGCCTGGCACCTAATGCTATTGTAATGAGCTGGCGCGGAGAGAAAGGTGGTATTGCGGCGGCAAAACAAAGTCATAAAGTAATCATGACTCCCGAAAATTCTATGTACTTTAATCACGGTCAGTTTATGAAAGATGACTCGTTGACGGCGGCTAAATTTTTGCCACTGAAAACTGTTTATGATTATGAGCCCGTTCCGGCAGAACTTACTGCCCAGGAAGCAGAATATATTTGGGGCGGACAGGGAAACCTTTGGTCGGAATATATTGCAAACCCAGCCAAAGCTGAATACATGCTTTTCCCCAGATTAGATGCCCTTAGCGAAGTTTTATGGAGCCAAAAAAATAAACGCAATTATGTCGATTTTAAGAAAAGGCTAAAGACGCAGTTTAAGCGTTACGATTTAATGCTTATAAATTACAGTAAAACATACACAAATAAGTAAAGGTAATTTTCAATTAATTTTGTGATTACTTATTACAGTTATATCTTTAAATAAATTAACGCCTTATATGGAATATCATACAAACTCATGTCCTTGTTGTAATAACAAGCACGAATCTGACGATTTATTTTGCAATGGATGTGGTTTCCCACTTAAGGGAACTCAACAAGAACAAGACTTTTTTTATTCTGAAAGAAATGCTAAAGAAATCGACCTTTCGGATTTAAATAATAATGTCGAATCTGCCCGAAAATCACTATACTGGATTGCAGGACTTAGCGTAATATCATTTTTTGTTGGATACTTTACAGCTAAAAATGAACAGGATAAATTCGCTATTCTATTTACCTCGGTGATACTTATAGGAGCTTTTTTAGCTTTTGGCGTATGGAGCAAAACCAAACCAACAGCAGCTATGATATCCGGGTTGTCACTTTATGTGATTATCCATGTTATAAATGCCATTGTAGACCCCGTTACAATATTTTCAGGCATTATTTTAAAGGTGATCATTATTGTTTACCTTATAAAAGGAATTAGATCAGTTTTAGAAGTCGACAAACTAAAAAAAGAACTGAACATCAATTAATTGGAAACTCAGGAAATTCAGCAAATAGAATGCAGCCACTGTAATGGTTTAATATCTACCAACAATAAATATTGCAGCATTTGTGGTAAAGAACAGAAAAAAGACCAAACTCTTATAGACTCTAGAAAATGGCCCGGACTTAAACAGATCGGGCTATTTTTTGCTATAGAGCTTACTTGCTGTGTTGCAGCACTATCGATAGATAATTTCGACATATCTACAGCAATTCTCTTTGATATAATAATGGCAGGAACAGCGATGCTATTCTTCTCTTATAACTGGAGAGAAAATGCGCATCTGTTAAAATGGCCAAATTTTTCCCTTAAAAAAACTATTATCTGTATTATAATAAGTATAACGGCATCTAATATAGTTCAATTTCTTGTTGAGCATTTAAACCACTCGCTCTTCAATACAGATTATTCTTATTACACTATATACAAGTCGCATAAATATGGCAAATACATCATGATTATTTCAGTTGCCTTATTCCCAGCATTATTTGAAGAGCTGGCTTACCGGGGCTATCTGATGCAAAAATTACTTACAATCGTAGACAAAAAAGAGGCCATATACATTACCTCTATTCTATTCTTTTTTATGCACCTCAGCATGACATCATTTTTCTGGATGTTACCTTTTTCAATTGTCCTGGCCCAAATAAGGATTAGAGAAAATACACTTTGGTATGGAATTATAATACATTTCACCTTTAACCTCACGGTATGTATGATGGAGATTTTAACTTTTGATACCTTGATTTAAATTACAACCTAGAATATTTTCAAAAAGCTTGCTCAGAGGTTTGGTGTTACAACTTTTTGGCTATATTTGTACAACAATTAAGTCAATGCAAAAGAGAACCCTGCTAGACGGACAAAAATTCCAAATCACAATTAAGCGACTTTGTCATCAATTAATTGAGAATCACATCGATTTTTCTAATACTGTTTTAATAGGTATACAGCCAAGAGGCAGTTACTTTGCCGACAGGGTGCAACAAGAGGTTTCACAGATCCTTAAGAAAAACAATATTAAAAAAGGCAATCTGGACATTACCTTTTTTAGAGATGACTTTAGGAGAAAGGACGGAATAGTTTCTGCAAACAGCAATACCATAGATTTTATAATTGAAGGCCAGAATGTTATCCTGATTGATGACGTATTGTGGACAGGCAGAACAATTAGAGCTGCAATGGACGCATTATTGGCATATGGAAGGCCTGAAAAGGTTGAACTAATGGTGTTAATTGACAGGCGTTTTTCCAGACAACTACCTATTGAGCCAGATTACATCGGCCAGAAGGTAGACAGCCTAAACTCACAAAAAGTTAAGGTAAGCTGGAAAGAAACCGAAGGAGAAGACAAAGTTATCTTATTATCAGAAAGCAATAAATAGTATGGCAGTAGAGAAATTATCAACCCGACATCTTTTAGGTATCAAAGATATTAACCGGAATGATATTGAATTGATTTTTGAAACTGCAGATAATTTTAAGGATGTAATTAACAGACCTATCAAAAGGGTTCCATCTTTAAGGGATATCACCATTGCCAATATCTTCTTCGAAAATTCCACCAGAACCAAACTTTCTTTTGAACTGGCAGAAAAGAGGCTTTCGGCCGATGTGGTTAATTTTGCAGCGTCTTCTTCCTCTGTAAGCAAAGGAGAAACGCTAATAGATACTGTAAACAATATCCTGGCTATGAAAGTAGATATGGTAGTGATGAGACATCCATATGCAGGCGCCGGACAATTTTTAAGTAAACATATCAAAGCTCAAATTGTAAATGCAGGAGATGGTGCACATGAGCATCCAACTCAAGCTTTACTTGATGCTTTTTCCATTCGCCAGAAACTGGGCGATGTAGCCGGGAAAAAAGTAGTAATCGTTGGTGATATCCTGCACTCCAGAGTTGCCATATCAAATATTCTTTGCTTACAAAAACTTGGTGCTGAGGTGATGGTTTGCGGCCCTACTACTTTAATTCCTAAGCACATCCAAAGCCTTGGTGTAAAGGTTGAACATAATCTAATTAAAGCACTTAACTGGTGTGATGTGGCCAATATGCTCCGCATCCAGCTGGAAAGGCAAGACATTAAATATTTTCCTTCTTTAAGGGAATATGCCATGATGTATGGATTGAATAAACAGATTTTGGACAATCTTGATAAAGAAATCATTGTAATGCATCCAGGCCCAATTAATCGCGGTGTGGAGATTACCAGTGATGTTGCTGACAGCAAACAATCAATCATCTTAGAACAGGTAGAAAATGGGGTTGCCGTAAGGATGGCAGTACTTTATTTACTCGCCTCGCAAAGAGATTAACTTTCTTTAACAGCTTTTTTATACCATTTTCTTTTTCTGTTCGTTAAACCTGTGTTATTAACACATGTTAATTTCTTATGCTATCAAGACACAATACTATATCTATATTAGTACCAACCATATTTGAAATCAGATGCAAAAAAAATACTTTTTTATTCCGCTGTTACTAGCAGGCGGCTATACTGCAAGTTATGCCCAGTCGAGCCTACTAGTTAACCTCAATAAAAATTATCAAACAGGACTCGAACTGCTTGACAATGAAAAATACGTTGCTGCCGCCCAGCAATTTAAACTGGTTGAACAGCTTAGACAAAAACCAGGAACACAACAGGAAAGCAACTCGGAACTTTCTTTATTAAAAGAGAATGCTAAATTCTATGCTGCTGTTTGTGCATTAGAATTGGGTAATAATGATGCAGAGAGTTTATTTCAAAATTTCATAAAAGATTATCCGCTTAATCCCAATACAAAACTTGCCTATTTTCACGTAGGAAAATCATACTTTGATCAGAAAAACTACAAGAAAGCATTAGAGTGGTTTGAAAAAACAGACCCTTCTACCCTTTCTGCTAAGCAACGTTTAGAATATCAGTTTAAGCAAGGATATGCTTACTTTTTACAGAACGACATTGAAAAGGCCGAGCCTTTATTTGAAACTGTCAAAAAAGAAAAATCTCCTTTCCAGGAAAGTGCTACCTATTATTTTGCGTACATCAATTACCTAAACAAAGAATATAAAACTGCATTAAGCAACTTTGAAAAACTTAAAGGATCTCCAACATACGAGGCAAGTTATCCTTATTACATTACTTCAATGTATTATCTTGATGAAAGATATGATGATGTATTAGAATACGCCCTGCCCATCCTTAAATCTTCAAAACAACAATATGAGGCAGAGATGTTAAGTCTTATTGCTGCTTCATACTTCGCAAAATCTGATTTTGTAAATGCGGAGAAGTATTTTAAAGAGTTCTACGCTAAAGATAAATCAAATGTTAAAAATAACCTTTTCATTTATCAATACGGATACTCTTTATTTCAATTGAAAAGATATCCTGAATCGGTTTCAATATTAGAAAAACTTGATACAGATGATGTATACCTTCAAAGCGGGATGTACACTTTAGGTCGCTCTTTCATTATTCTTAAAAACAAAGAAAAAGCCAGAAGTGCTTTCTTCAGAGCATCAAGACTTGATTTTGATAAAGTTATACAAGAAGAATCGTGGATCAATTATGCAAGGTTAAGTTATGAACTTGACTTTAATCAGCAAGCACTTGAAGCAACTCAGAACTTTTTAAAACAGTTTCCAACTTCGCGCAAAATTAACGAAGCAAAAACTTTACTTGGAGAAATTCTACTGACCAGTAAAAACTATCAGGCTGCTATAGATATCCTTGAACCGATTCAAAGCAAATCACCAGAGGCCAGAGAAGCTTATCAAAAAGTAACATACTTTAGAGGACTAGAGTTTTATAACGAACGGGCTTTCCCTAATGCTTTATCAATGTTCTTACGTTCTGAGAAGTTCCCGGAGGATAAAGAAATTCACGCATTAAGTACCTATTGGAAAGCCGAGGCTTCTTATGAACTAAGAAAATTCGGTGAGGCCGTTAAACATTTTGAAACATTCCTTGGAATGCCTGATGCTGATAAAACCGGGGTGTATAATTTTGCAAATTATGCCCTTGCTTACGCTGCATTTGAAAACGAAAGCTACGGAAAAGCAGCTACATACTTTGAACGCTTCTTAGCTGGTAACGATAAGGATCAAAAAACAGTAAACGATGCTATCATAAGGTTAGCTGACTCTTATTTTGTAAATAAAAGCTATGGCAATGCACTTGTAAATTATAACAAGATCATCAATGCCAGATCCACAGGAGAAGATTATGCACTTTTTCAACGTGGTATGATCCAGGGATTGGAGAATCAAAATGAGGCCAAGATTGGAACCATGCAGGATCTTCTTAAACAGTTCCCTAATTCTAATTATGCTGATGATGCTGGTTTCGAAACTGCTTATACCTATTTCAATATTGGAAATTTCGATAAATCCAGTACAGATCTTATTAGTTTAGTTAGTTTGTATCCTAATAGCAGTTATGTTCCAAGAGCCTTGGTTACCATTGGTCTTGTACAATATAATCAGGATAAAGACGATCAGGCATTAGAGTCATTCAAAAAAGTAATCAGAGACTACGCAAGTAGCGAAGAAGCAAAACAGGCATTAGAATCTATCAAGAATATCTATGTAGACCGTGGTGATTCGCAAGGTTTCATCACCTATGCAAATTCAACGCCTCTAGGTAATTTCTCTGAAGCAGAACAAGATAATATAGTTTTCCAGGGAGCAAATAACCTTTATTTAAAAGGCGACTTCAAAGGTGCTTTTGAAGCTGTAAATGCTTATTTTGATAAATATCCAAAAGCAATACATGACAAAGAAGCTAAATTTGTTAGAGCTGAGTCATTGGTTAAACTTGGTCGGCCTCTGGAAGCTGTTGCAGATTATGAGTACATTCTAAATGACTGGACAAGTGATTATACTGAACGTTCACTAGTAAGTATTTCTCAATTGTTTTTAGATCAGAAGAAATATAACGAAGCAATTGTTTACTTAAAAAGATTAGAAACTACGGCCGATTACAAAGTTCACCATAGTTACGCTATAAATAACCTCCTGAAAGCTTACGACGCATTAAAGATGCCCGACGATATGATCAAGTATGTTCAGTTGATTAAAGAGTCTGAAAAAGGCTCTGAGGAAGAAAAGAACAGTGCTGATCTATATGCAGGTAAAGCTTATTTATTAAAGGGCGACACAACAAGTGCCCTAAAAGCTTTCAATAATGTAGTTAGTAAAACTAAAACTCTGGCAGCTGCTGAAGCTAAATATAATATCGCTGCGATACAATATGCCAACGCTGATTATAAAACCTCAACTAAAACATGTTTTGATCTGATTAACAATATGGCCTCTTATGACTATTGGGTTGCCAAATCATTCCTTTTATTAGCAGATAATTATGTAGCTCTAAAAGATAAGTTACAAGCTAAAAGTACACTCTTAAGTATTATCGACAATTATGAAGGCAAGGATGATATCGTTCCAACTGCTAAAGAGAAATTAGAAAAAATTAAATAAGATTAAGCGACATGAGATTAACTAAATTAATATATAGTACCCTTTTCTTTATCACAGCTGCA
This sequence comes from uncultured Pedobacter sp., assembly GCF_946479715.1. Next base: position 23,064 of record NZ_CAMLHF010000039.1, read on the forward strand.
TCCCTGGGATTGAAGGCTCAAGATACAAAGACTACAGAAAAGAAGACGGATGATAAAGCTGTTACTGAAGAAATTGAAGTTGTAAGACCTTACAAACCTATTTTGGCAGAAGCAGTAAAACTACGAAGAAGCCCTGATCTGAACGATATAAAAACATACAAGGCTAAATTTAACTATAGCCTTACTGATAGAAAATTAGAACTAAATTCCGACATCAATAAATTACAGGCTCAGGAAGTAGTTGCCGAAAAACAAGAGGAACTAATAAACAACTACATTAAAGGTGGTTTTGGATCTGCGAAGACTATTTTTGGTGAAGCTTATATAAATCTGGGCCGTGATGAGGCTATGCAGGCCGGTGGGTATTTTCAACATTTTAGCCAGTCAGGCAAGCTAAATAAACAACAGTCTAGTCAGCAAAAACTTAGCGTTTTTGGCCGTAGCATTGGTGATGTTGTTACCTTAAGTGGTCGCGTTAATTTTCAAAGAAACGGATTATATTTCTATGGAATTGATAAGGCCAATCCAACATTAAATCCCGATCCCGAAAAACAAACACTTAATTTCTTTGAAGCGGAAGGAGAACTTGTAAACAAATACACAGAAGATCCTGATGCCCTTAGTTATGCATTGAAACTTAACGGATACATCTGGAGTGATAAATTTAATGCCAAAGAAAACTCAGTTGTTTTAAATGGATATGTAAATAAGAGAATCAGTAAGTTTAACTTAGGTCTTGCAGCATCTACAGAATTCGGAAGCACTAAAGATGAGCTGGTAAGTGTTGGCAACAATCTTTTAAAGTTAAATCCTTATATCAGATTACAGGCTAGCGGTGTAAAAATAACTGCAGGAATTAATTTCGTACAGGAATTTGGTGCATTCTCATCAAGTAGAATTTTCCCAGCTGTAACAGCAGATTTTACACTAATACCTGATTACCTGCAAATATTTGGAGAAGTAAAAGGAGATGTAAACCGTAATTCTTTAAAACAGTTTAGTGATGAAAACCCATTCCTGAACAACAATATTACCATCAGAAATTCTATCGAAAAGCTAAGTATCAGTGGAGGTATCAAAGGTACAGGCGGCCCTGGGTTTGGATATAAAGCCAGAGTATATCATAAGAGCATTGAAGACATGCCATTGTTCGTAAACAACTTTACAAGTTTCAATAAATTTGACGTGATCTATGATTTCGGAACCATGAAGCTTCTTGGACTGGAAGGAGAACTTTCTGTACAGGTAAGTGACGCTTTAAAATGGACAGGTAAATTAAATTTTGAAGATTATAAACCTGCAGCAGAAACACAAAGCTGGTTTAAACCTCAAATGCGTTTAAGTTCTGATCTATCGTATGTGATCAACAAAAAGGTAACCCTTAATGCTTCTGTAGCACTTCAGGATGATAGCAAAGCAAAAATTTATACTGCAGCCCCTGCAAATCCTTATTATACACCTGATCCTGCCAATGAAACCGTGGTTACCGTTAAGGGATTTGTTGATTTAGGAGCCGGAGTATCGTATAAAATAAATAATAAGTTTTCTGCCTTCGCAAGAGCTAACAATCTATTAAACTCATCATACAGCAGATACTTGCATTATGAGGTAATTGGGCTTAATGTTTTTGGAGGTATAAGCTACTCATTCTAATAGGTTTTTAATTAATAATTGGTTGATACGGAATTAAAATTTATTTTTACCAGAATGGATATCTTATCATACCTTACTGAACTTATAAAAACTCGTAAAGAAGTTGGAATTTCTGGACTGGGTACTTTTTATAAAAAGAAATCGCCAGGAAGGTACGATGTTGAAACGCATTCTTTTCTGCCCCCAAGTTATACTTTGACATTTACGGAAGAGAGTAGAGAATCTCAATCTCTTATCACTTACATAGGTAAAAAAAGAAACATATCAACCGAAGCGGCTACTTATTATATCGACCAGTTTGCAGAAGACACTATAAAACAACTTTCAGAGAAGCAATACGCAGATTTTGGAGAAATAGGTATACTATCTGGCACACCTGGAAACTTAATTTTTAACCCCAAAGATCAACTAAACTTTGGCTTTGACTTTTATGGTTTACCTCCTTTAAAAGAAGAAGCAACTGCCATTATTAATGAAAACATTGCGGAAGCCGAAATAGTTGATGAACCACCTATTGAACAACCACTTTCTTTTGAACAAGAGCCTATAATTACAGAAGAGCAATTGAATCTTGAAGATAATAATGCCGATTTGAGTGACGGGTCAGATGAGATAGAAGTTATTGTTCATCATCATGAAGAAAAACCTGCACGTGATGACCAACCTGTTTATGACGAAATATCAGAAGTTAAAATAGCCCAAAAACCTACCTCTCCAATTTTAATTGAAACTCCGGAGGGGCAAGACGATGAATCAAATGTTGTTGAAGGGCCTATTGCTCCAAAAGTTGCCAATGCTCCATTCTTTAACACACCAAGTCCACTAGAGCCACAGATTGCTGAATCAATAGAGACTGAAGAAGAAAGCCAGGGACTTCCATTCTACCTAAAATTTATTATTGCCTTTGCAATAATAATAGCGATAGGACTGGCAGCATATTTTATTAAGCCCGAACTTTTTAATGGTGCTCTAAATAAGTCCGACAATGGTCTTCATGACAATTCTGAACTGATTAAAAATAATGATAAAATCAGAACAGATTCAATTGCCGAGGCAGATAGCATAAGAATAATCAATGAGAAAGCAATACAAACTGCAGATTCAATAAAAAAGGATAGTTTGGCTGTTAGTACTGTTAAACCAGCGCCAACTCCCGCTGTTTCCGGAGCTATTGTTAGTGCCACTGAAGGTCCGGTTACATGGGAGGTTATTGGTGCTTCAGTAATTAATCAAAAGGAAGCAGATAAATTTATCGCCCAAATGAAAGCAATAGGTATAACCGCAAAAGTTATCCCAACCCTTCCTGGTAAAAGAAGATTGAAAATTAGCATTGCAACATTTAAAGATGAGGAAAGTGCAAGGGAAGGACGCAAACTACTAGTTACAAAATTAAAAGATCCGGGAATTTATATACATCAAAATAAACACACACACAAACCACAATAAATATGATCGTTTTATTACAAGCTGCAACTGATACCGCTAACAAGCTTATTGATACTGCTAATAACTTAAACCAAGCAATTACAACTGCCCCACCAGAGCTGCATTTCATAGACCTTTTATTTAAAGGCGGATGGGTAATGCTCCCTTTAGCATTTTTGGCATTTTTAGGATTAGTAATCTTTGTTGAAAGATACCTGACAATAAGAAAAGCTTCTAAGACGGAGTCAAATCTAATGCTTCAGATCAAACAATACATCCACGACGGAAGGTTAGAAAATGCAATAACTTTATGCCGTAATAACAATTCTCCACTAGCCAGAATGCTTGAGAAAGGATTGAAACGTATTGGTCGCCCTATTAAAGATATTGAAGCTGCCATTGAAAACAATGGAAAATTAGAAGTATCGAAACTAGAGAAGAACATAGGCATATTAGGAATTATTGCTGGTATTGCTCCCATGCTTGGTTTCGTAGGAACAATTATTGGGGTAATTACTATTTTCCATGATGTTTCCATTAAGGGCGCCATCGAAATTGGTACAATATCTGGTGGTCTTTATACAAAAATGATCACTTCAGCAACAGGATTGATTATAGGTATTATTGCTTATGTATTATATCATATTTTAAATATGATGGTTGAGCGCATAATTTTAAGAATGGAAACTGATGCTATCGAATTTATTGATCTATTAGAGGAGCCAGGAAAATAATGAACTTACGCAAAAGAAATAAAGGAACTGTAGAGGTACATACCTCCGCTTTGAACGACATCATGTTCTTCCTGCTTTTGTTTTTTCTATTGGCGTCAGCTGTAGTTAATCCACAGGTAGTGAAGCTATTACTACCCCGTTCAGAAGCAGGACAACAATCAAATTCCCAAAAAACCGTTACTATATCTATAGATGATAATTTAAACTATTTTGTAGATAAGCAACCTACCAAGCCTGAAAACATTCTGGCTGTAGTTGAAACCATGCAAAAGGCATCGCCGGATTTAACTATAGTCGTTTATGCTGAAAGAAAGGTTTCTATTGAAAATGTGATGTCTATCTATGATGTAGGTAACAAATTGAAGCTCAAAGTTGTACTCGCTGTAGAACCTAAGAAATAATGACTTATCCTAAAGAAGAAAACAATTATCCCAAGGCACTGGCAATATCTACCGGTATCATGGCTGCATTGCTTGCTTTAAGCTTCTTTATTGTTATAGGAAGCTTTGAGCCCGAAGAAGCAGGTATGGGAGGTATGGTTGTTAACTATGGAACTTCTCCTACAGGTATGGGTTCAGATTACACCAGTATAGAAGAGCCATCTGCCGATCCGAATGCAAATAATCGTAAACCAGATAAAGTAACACCAGAAGAAGTAACTAAAGAGACTCCTACTCCGCAAACAAGCGAAAAAGAGATTGTTACCCAAAACTCTGAGGATGCCGTAGTTGTAAAGAGCAAAGCAACTAAAAAAGAGGCTACCCCTACTGCAACTAATACCGAAACAAAACCTTCAAAACCAGTTGTTAATCAAAATGCCCTATACAAAGGAAAATCCAGTAAAGGAACTGGTGCAGGTGATGGAACAGGTGATACACCGGGAAATCAGGGAAGCAAAAATGGAGATCCGCTAGCCAATAATTATGGCGAAGGTGGTTCTGGTTTTGGCGAAACTCCTATTGCATTAAGAAAGTTTACAAACCTTGTTACTCCACAGGATGATGGTCAGAAAACCGGTAAAATCGCGGTGCGTATAAAAATAAACAAAGCCGGCCTTGTTATAGATGCTACCCCAGGAGTTAAAGGAACTACCCTAAATGATAGAGAATTGTGGCAAAAATGCAAGGAAGCTTTAATGGGTGCTCGTTTAGCCCCATCAGAGACTGCACCGGATATTCAAATTGGTGTAGTTGTTTTCAATTTTAAAGTTAAATAATCAGGTAGCTTTGATACTTTTGTGATGTTATTAAGCATCAGAAATGAATTACGAACAAACCATAGATTATTTATACCGCAAACTACCAATGTTTACCAGGGTTGGTGCTGTTGCCTTTAAAAAGGATTTGCACAATACCATCGCTATGTGCGAAAGGCTGGGTAACCCGCAGAATAAATTTAAGACGATACATATTGGCGGCACAAATGGGAAAGGCTCAACCTCCCACATGCTTGCCGCCATTTTTCAACAAGCAGGTTATAAAACCGGATTGTATACCTCCCCTCATTTAAAGGATTTCAGAGAACGCATCAGAATTAACGGCGAGATGGTTTCTAAAGATTTCGTAATAGATTTTGTTGATCAACAACAAGAAATCATTGAAGAACTTAGTCCTTCTTTTTTTGAAGTTACAGTAGCCATGGCATTTTCATATTTTTCTGAACAGAATGTTGATATTGCTATAATTGAAGTAGGCTTGGGTGGCCGATTAGACTCAACAAACGTTATAACTCCAGAACTGTCTGTTATCACAAATATAAGTCTCGATCACACCAACATCCTGGGCAATACATTAAAGGAAATTGCCGGAGAAAAAGCTGGAATTATAAAACCAAGTATTCCCATAGTGATTGGAGAAAGCCACCCAGAAACCGATCAGGTTTTTATTCAAAAAGCACAGGACACGCAAAGCCCAATTCTTTTTGCCGACCGGCAAATGCAGATTAGTAAATCTGTTAAAGAAGATGACTATTTAAATGTTTCCATCTCACAGAATGGAAAGGTATTGATTGAAAATCTCTTGCTTGATCTTACTGGAACGTATCAATTAAAGAATATTTTAACTGTTATTCAGGCAGTCGAGACTTTAAGAACACTAGATTTCAAGATTGATAATGATGCGCTTTATGCTGCACTAAAAGATGTAAAAGGGCTAACCGGTTTAATGGGGCGTTGGCAAACATTAAGTAAAAACCCGTTAGTAGTTTGCGATACCGGACATAATATTGCAGGTATAACAGAAGTAATGCAAAATATTAATGATACACCGCATAACAAACTTCATGTTGTAATTGGGATGGTGAAGGATAAGGACATTAGTGGTGTATTAAATCTTCTTCCTGCAAAAGCTACATATTATTTTTGTCAGCCCCAGCTTGAAAGGGCGCTCCCTGCTCAAGAGCTTGCAAATGAAGCAGAAAAACATGGACTAAGAGGATCAGTATTCTCAACTGTTGAACTTGCAATAAATGCAGCTAAGAAAAATGCAAATGCTGATGACCTTATTTATATAGGTGGAAGTACTTTCGTGGTGGCTGAAATACCATAAAACTTTTACACTATATTAAAGGATACCTATGGCCAAGTAATTAACTTTATAAAATCCTAACAAAACACTCATACACGGTTATCTTGCTTTATAAACTCTAAAAATTCAACAAATAATGATGAAAAGAATTATCCTTTTATTTACCATTTTAGCCCTGTTCTCGACGGGATCAATAGCACAAAAAAAAACAACACCAGCAAAAAACACATCTTCCACTACATTAAACAGACCAAAATTAGTGGTGGGATTAGTTGTTGATCAAATGAGATGGGACTATCTGTATCGTTACTATAGCAGATATTCAAATGGTGGATTTAAGCGAATGGTAAACGAAGGGTTCTCTGCTGAGAATACTTTTATTCCATATACTCCTACCTATACAGCCTGCGGACACTCAAGTATCTACACCGGATCAGTTCCGGCTATTAACGGAATCATTGGAAACGATTGGTATGATCCACAATTAAAACGTGGAGTTTATTGCGCCGAAGATACTACAGTTAAAACGGTAGGTAGTGATACCAGAGCTGGTTTAATGTCTCCTAAAAACTTGCTTACCACAACTATTACTGATGAACTTCGCTTAGCAACAAATTTTAAAAGTAAGGTAATTGGCATATCATTAAAAGACCGAGGATCAATTTTGCCAGCAGGTCATTCTGCTAATGCGGCCTATTGGTTTGATGGAGGAACCGGCGATTGGATTACCAGTACACACTACATGACTCAATTACCATCATGGATAGTAGATTATAACAAGTTGAAAATGGCAGACAAGTATTTTGAGAAGAACTGGAATACACTATATCCAATTGAAACTTATGACCAAAGCACTGCAGACAACAAAGAGTATGAAGGAAAATCTAGAGGGGAACAAACGCCTACTTTCCCTCACCCTTTCAAATTGTATGCAGGAAAGAACTATGAAATGATAAAAAGTTCTCCTTATGGAAATACTATGACTTTAGAGTTGGCTAAACTAGCTATAAATTCAGAGCATCTTGGTCAGGGAACTTCTACTGATTTCCTTGCTCTCAGCTGTTCTGCAACAGACTATGTTGGACATCAATATGGACCAAATTCAATAGAAGCAGAAGACACTTACCTTAGGTTAGATAAAGATCTGGAGCAGTTCTTTAATTATCTGGATACTAAAATTGGTAAAGGAAATTACCTTGTGTTTTTATCTGCTGATCATGGAGCAGCTCATGTTCCAGGTTTTATGGCAGAGAATAAACTACCCGGTGGATTATTCAATGACTCGCCGGTTATAAAGAGTTTAAATACTACAATCGAAGAAAAATTTAAAGTAAAAAAGGCAATCATCACTTCTACTAACAGCCAGTTTTACTTCAACCATCAGGCCATTAAGGATGCCAATGCCGACTTTGATGCAATAAAAGCATTAGCAATTGCAACAATAAAGGAACAAGATGGAGTTATGGATGCAGTAGATCTCACTAAATTAGCCAGCTCTACCCTACCTGAACCAATAAAGAAAGCCATCACCAATGGATATAATGCACGTAGAAGTGGCGATATTTACTATATATTAAAATCAAACTACTTCGAAGGTGGTAAAACAGGGACAACTCACGGTGCATGGTTCCCGTATGACTCGCATATTCCATGTGTGTTTATGGGATGGAATGTAAAACCAGGAAAAACAAATAAAACTCATTATATGACGGATATTGCAGCTACCCTGGCTGCAATGCTCCATATTCAGATGCCCAGTGGCTGTATAGGCGAACCTATAACAGAACTAACGCATCAATAAAATCTTTATAGGTACAAGAAGGCCACTCAAGAATATTTTTGAGTGGCCTTTTTGTTACCTTTGATTACCAATTATTAAACCAGCTATGGAACAAATTGAAATCTATAAGCCCAAACATAAAATCCGTTTTGTAACTGCAGCAGCATTATTTGACGGACATGATGCCACAATTAATATCATGAGAAGGATTCTTCAATCCTCTGGGGCAGAAGTAATACATTTAGGCCATAATCGCTCGGTTGAGGAAGTTGTAAACTGTGCCATCCAAGAAGATGTTCAAGGGATTGCGATGACTTCCTATCAAGGTGGTCATATCGAATATTTTAAATATATGTAT
>NZ_CAMLHF010000040.1 GCF_946479715.1 uncultured Pedobacter sp.
CCAGTCATAGCAAGCGGCATATTGATCCCATTCAATGCCATAAAATCTATTTCCCATTGCCAGCGCTCCCAGTCCCACCAGGACGCAGTATAATTGAAGGTACAGTAATTGAAATAATGACGGTAATCATGCGGTGTAACCTTATGAATTTTTTCCTTCACCATAGGAAATGGTGTTGGAATCTCCAGATTGGTACCATTCCAACTGATATCGCAATGCGCGTAATTTTTAAGCCAGTAGTTAAAGGCACTGGCAACCGATATGCCATTGTTGCCTTTTAAAAGAATGTGACTTCCATTGCTTTCGAGCTCAAAAACATCTTTGTTGTTTTCCATCGGGATATAAGCCACCTTAAAACGATCTGCATACTTTGGAAGGATCCGTTTAATGAGTGCATATGCTGCTTGTTCATTGAGTGAAGAGGTATCCTTTTCTTTGGCTGCCACAGGTTGTACGGCGAGACAAACACATAAGAACATAGCAGCTATTCTTCCCTTCAGCAGTACTTTTTTCATTATTCTATTTTTTTGAATCATCTATTAATTACTATTTTTTTAACGGCCACAGACCGTCCGGATTAAATTTATATCGCCACAAATCTCCATTAGCATCCAAAGCCAGCAGATCAGTGCCTGCGGTAATTACCTTAGTATACATATCCCAACCTGTTCCTATTTTTTTCCTGGTGCCAAAAACGCCATCGTCTGTTAAAGGATACTGCCACATATCTCCGCTGTTTTCAATGGTAATCAGGGAGTTCTGATAGGCAAAGATCTGGGCTAAACCTCCCCAGCCGCTGCCGATCTGTTTGATGTTTCCATAATCAAAGTCGCCATCTCCGTTTAAAGGAAATTTGGTCATATCACCATTCGCGGCAATGCCCAATAACAGCCCTTTGAAAGGCACTATTGCAGAGAGTCCTCCCCATCCCTGACCAACCCCTCGCTGGGCTCCGAATGCCCCATCCTGACTAAGGAAGTATTGGTTGAGATCGCCCGCTCCACTGCCAAATCTTGCAATCAACCGGTTGCCACCAAATGATAAAATCTTATCCATTACATTCCAACCGAAACCGATTGTTTTAGGTGGGGCAGTAAATTGCCCGGTAGCTGCATCAGCCTTATACAAAAGCAAATCGCCTGTTACCGGTGCTTTGCGTATAAAATCGCCATTAAAATCTATCAAAAAGTTACCTGCATCAGTTCCCATAGACAACACTTTCTCCCGTGGGACTTCACCAGGGGCATAAGAGCCTGTAATAACAAAGTAGGTAATACTGAGGTCTTTATTTAAGGTTACTCCGGAAGGTGCAGAAATACTTACCGGAAGCAGATAAGACTCAAATGCCTGCAGGAAGCCTTTAGTTTTAATCACCAATTTAAGAATACCTGTTCCCTGTGCTCCTTTGGGGATCATTGCTTTCTCAGTCTGCAGGATATAACTTCCTTCGGGCAGTAATTCATAAGTGGTATTATTTTTCTGATTGTACCCGGCAACCAGTTCCGGTGAAACTTTAAAAGTTACGGGAATATCCGTTTGAGCCGCTAATGATCCCCCGAGATGAGCCGCGTAGGGTATTTCATAATCCTGATCGGTAATACTAATGCCCATACCAATCGGATTGCTTGTAGCTTGTGGCATGTATAATTGGGCATAATTACCAGCTTCCGGAATATCCAGATCTACTAAAACATCCTTATTGCAGCCCGACAGAAATATCAAAGCACTTAAAAGTACTGAAGTTAAATTTATCTTATTCATGGTTTTAAGTTTAAGGATCATTACCAGCCCGGATTTTGAATAATATTAGGGGTCTTGTCTATTTCGCTTTGCGGGATTGGGAACAAATAATGTTTAGGCCCCTGAAATACCCTTCTTTCTACTACTGTTCGTTTATAGTAGGCGTCATCCTGCAGGCTAGTTCCGGCACTGATATTCATTCCGTAAATAGGTCCGTTATCAGTCTGTGCAGCGATCTTCCAGCGGTGGCAGTCAAAATAACGGTGAGTCTCATAGCTCAGCTCTACGCGACGTTCGTTCCTGATCCTTTCTCTCATTTGCTCAGCATTAAGTCCAGCTGGAAGTGCCGGCATTCCGGCGCGCTCCCGGATCAGGTTCATGTATTTGTATACATCAGCAACCGGTCCGTCTGATTCATTTAATGCCTCAGCATAATCGAGATAGAATTCACCAAGCCTGAAAAATATCCATGTTTTAAGTGAATATCTGCCCTGAGCAATATTTGCAGTCGGATCTACAGATTTTTTAAGCAGATAACCTGTAGTATTGTAATCCCTTCCCGCATTTCCTCTGCCATCAGCACCGCTTGACCAGAATTGCATGCGGCGGTCAATAAAATAAGCACCATTAAAGTTAATAGAAGCATAAAATCTGGGATCGCGGTGCACATACATATTGCTGACCCCTTGCATCCAGCGGCCGGTCATGGCCGTAGCTGAATAACCTGCTTCTGTATATCCGGAGGCTTGATTAATGATGGGTGAACCATCATTGTTATACCCCAACACGGGTGCTTTTCCGTTGTCCATTTCATAGGCATCTACCTGCTGCTGGGTTGGATTATAGCCATTCCACCCTCCCAGGCTTCCCGGGAAGGCACATTTCTCGGTCATCCCAGGATAATAACCACCGATATCAGGTGTAGTACAATTGCGGGCGAGGATCACTTCAACATTGTTGTTTTCCAAAAATAACTGCTGATAATTCTGTACCGGATCTGCATATTTTTTATAAAGCTGATAACCCGCAGCTTCACATTTATCAATACATTCTTTGGCTGCAAGAGCAGCTGCTTTCCATTTTTCGGCCTGGTATTGACCAGGGAAAAGTTTTACACCCTCTTTGTCTGTGAAACCTGCATAGTCAGGGTTACCATTCCATAATGGGCTTGCTACATACAATAACATTCTTGCCTTTAGCGCCAGGGCCGCAGCAGCGGTAACCCGGCCGATATTCCTGTCGGATGTAACTCTCATTGGCAACAGACTGATCGCCCTGTCACATTCTTTGGAAACAAAATCAATACCCTGATCAAGTGGCTGGCGTTTTATTTTAGTGAAATCATCGGCTACTCCTGCATCATAATCCATAATGGGAATAGGCCCATAGATCCGCATTAACCAAAAGTGATAAAAGGCACGGAGGTATACTGCTTCACCTATCCACCGATCTTTGTCTTGTTGGGTAAAATCCTTACCCAGGGGAGTTTTATCTATATGTTTTAGAAAAATATTTGCTTTCCGTATACCTTCATACATATTGCGCCACTGTTGACTGGCCACATTATAGGCATTCCAGGAGCCCTTATTCATCAGTTTTGCAAACTTCTCTGGCCAGGGCACGTTCATCTCATCAGAAGCAACTACAAACGGATTCGGATCTACCATATCAGTAAACCAGTTTTCAAGTGGAAGATCGGCATAAACATCCGATAAAAATGCTTCGGCATACCTGCGTTGAAGAAAAGCTTCTTCAATGGTAATGTCCTCTTCAGGGCTTTTATCCAGAAAATCTTTTTTACAAGAGGAGAACATCAAAAGCTGCACTAACAATAATCCACAGATTAAATATTTCATATCAAATTCTTTTATAATGATTGTTGTTATATTATTTAAAATCAATCTGCAAACCTGCATTGAATGATCGCTGTAAAGGGTACCCACCAGTTCCGTCGTTAGATTCCGGATCGATGATCTTTATATGATCCCATGTATACAGGTTCATACCGTTTACAAAAAACCTAAGTGAACTTACTCCTATTCTGCCCAGCAGTTGCTGGGGAAGTGTGTACCCTATTTCGAGATTACGTAATCTGAGGTAATTCCCGTTTTTCATCCAGGTTGTGGAATTCAGGAAATTATTTGGATTGTTACCGACATCGATTGCAGGATATTTCGCTTCCCTGTTCTCGGGCGTCCAGCGGTTGTTGTAATACTCGCTGAGTACATTATTTACACCCAGACCGTCGTAGAAAGGCCACATTGAAGTGCCACTTAAGAAAATACTTGATTTGGCTGCTCCTGTAAAATACAAGCTAAAATCAAAGCTTTTATAAGAAATTGTACCGCCAAAACCGAATGTCATTTGAGGAAGACGCGGATAACCTACAGGGATCTGATCGTAAGAATCAATTATGCCATCGCCGTTAATATCCTTGTATTTAACATCTCCGGGTCTTGGAACCGAAAAACTTTGTTTCGGGCTTGTAGCGATGTCTTCTTCGCTCTGGAACAGTCCATCTGAGATAAAAGCAAAACTCTGATTTAAAGGCAGTCCTTTACCAGACAAATAGGAATACCGGCGTGTAGGCTCATCATTTTCTACGATGGTATTCTTGGCAAATGTAAAATTGCCACGGAACGAATAGAAAAATCCACCGGATGTAGTATTTCGCACCTCTATTAATCCATCTATCCCCTTGTTTTTAATTGCGCCAATGTTTCCGTAAGGAATAGACCAGGGATAAAATCCGGTTACAAAAGGTACTGTTTGGCGCTGTAAAAGTATTCCGGTACGATCTTCATCAAACGCATCCACCTGCAAGGTTATTTTATCATCAAGAAAACCAAGGTCCAGGCCGATGTTTCTTTTGGTTGCACGTTCCCATGTGACGTTCTGATTGCCAATCTGGTTCTCTTCCATTCCATAAAAAAGCTGCTGATCCGGGCCAAACGGATAAGATTGCCCAACGGTTTTTACTGTACTTAAAAACAGGAAGCGCTGACTGATCTGATCATTACCCACTTTTCCATAAGACGCTCTTATTTTCAGGTTATTAATTGCAGATGCATTCCAGAATTTCTCGTTGGAAACAACCCATCCGGCTGAGAAGGCAGGAAAGAACCCAAATCGTTTTCCTTTAGGAAAATTTTCGGATCCATTGTAGCCAAAGTTAACCTCTGCAAGGTAACGGTTATCGTAGTTATAGGTGACCCTTCCTGCCAGACCCATTCGGCGAAAAGGAAGATTAGATACCGAACTGCCAGCAGAAAGATCCACATAATCACGCTGATTATACAAAAGCATGGAAGTAAGACTGTGCTTATCAAAGGAGCGCTCATAATTTAGCTGGGTTTCCATATAAATGGCTCTGTTGCTCCCATTTTCTATATAATATCCGAGGGGTTTTTCTTCTCTGAATGGTTCGCTATACAGGTCCTCACCAGTTTCCGGATCTATACCCAGATATCGTTTCACCTCAAATTCCTTTACCCTTACGTTATTGGTCTGACCGTAACGATCATAAGAAAACAATCCCCTTAATGACAGTCCTTTGGTAACCAGTTCAGACATATCCCATCTGGCTGCAAACGTACCTTGCAAGGTACTACGATCTTGTGTGCTGTAACCTGATTGCGAGACCCTTCCCCAGGGATTCCATCCCACAAAAGTTTGAGCGCCCCCAGGGGTTCCATCTGGATTGGTGATTGGAAATGCAATTGGTGATATTGTTTTTAAGGATTGAAAGATATCAGGCGCTGAGAAGCCAGGATAGTTGCCATTCTGAATAATTCCGCCCAGACCAAGTTGCATAGTAAGACTTTTTGATAAGTTCAGGTCGATGTTGCTTCTAAAATTGTATCGTTTGATATTGGCATTTGTATTGAATTTATTGGTCATATCCTGTTTATAAATTCCATTTTGAAGGGTATAACCAACATTTGTATAATACTTGATGATTTCATTACCACCAGTTACACTTAAGTTATTGATGGTTTGCCAGGTATCACGCTTCAATACCGCATCTGTCCAGTTCGAATTCGGATACAGGTAAGGATCTGAACCATTTCCAAACTTCTCGAGTTCTTCAGCTGACCATCTGGGCTGCTCACCGGAAAACATTCTGGCCTCATTCATCAGAGAAGCATATTGTTGTCCGTTAATATATTCCGGCAACCTTAAGGCATGTAAAGCCGCGGCCTCTGTCCGGAAAGTTACTGCAGGCTTGCCGGTAACTCCGCGCTTTGTGGTAATGAGGATAACGCCATTGGCACCGCGCACACCATAAACGGCTGTAGCAGATGCATCTTTTAATATGGTAAAGCTTTCTATCTCCTGCGCATTAATGTTATTCATGTCCCGTTCTACCCCATCAATCAGTATAAGTGGAGCATTGTTTCCAAAAGTGGAAAGCCCGCGTATATAAACCTGTGCGGCATCATATCCAGGCTCTCCGCTAGCCTGACGGGTAATAATGCCGGGTAGTTTCCCTGCAATGGCATTTGATAAAGACGGTGTAGAAACCCGCTGAACCTCTTTGACAGAAATTGTAGACAAAGAACCTGTAACAGAAATTTTCTTTTGTGTACCATAACCAACTACGGTTACTTCATTCAGTTTATTTTCCTCATCCGGTTCGAGCTTAATTTTAAGTTCCTGTGATGATCCGATTCTGATGGTTTTATTTTTATAACCTATAAAGGAAAATTGCAGGGAATCATTTTCGGAAGTTACCGATAAGGAGAACCTACCTCTCTGGTCAGTAACCGTTCCTTGTCCGCTTCCTTTTAGTCTGACAGAAACTCCGGGTATGGCTTCATCTTTTTCGTCAACCACCTCGCCCCGGACAATCCGGTCGGCGACTTGGAAAGGCCAACTTTTGGCTTTGGCTTCTGTTACGAGGAACAGAATAATCAGAAATGCTAAAATTTTATTCATATAGTTGTTTGGTTTAGTGGTCTAAAACCGCAAAAAAGTAGCACAATAAACAATAACAATAGTTTAAAACCCCTCCTGATTGACAAAATAATCTATTTTGCGTTTTTTATGCGTTTTATAATACAAGTATAACCGCAAATATGATAACTTCCAAATGTTTTAACAGAAAAAAATTTTACTTTTGTTAAATCTGTTATAAACTACGTATGCGTAAAGAAGAGAGACACAAACTGATTATGAGGGAAATTAACCTCCACAATAAGGTTTTATCAGCCGATCTGAGTACTTTATTGAACATTTCAGACGATACAGTGAGGCGTGATCTGAAGGAACTGGCTGAATCAGGTAAGGTACTGAAAGTTCATGGCGGAGCCGCAAGCAAGTCTTTCGTAGCACCTTTTAATCTGCAAAACGAAGTATATGCGCTGGCAGAAAAGAAAAAAATTGCGGAAAAAGCGCTTAAGCTGATTAAAAATGACATGGTTATCCTTACTGAGGGGGGAACGACTATTCTTGAGCTGGCTAAAATGATTCCTAAAAATCTAAAAGCAACATTCTTTACCGTTAGCCCTCAGGCAGCCATCACCTTATCAGAACACAGCAACCTGGAAGTGATTACGATTGGCGGAAAGCTCGGTAAAAACGCAAACCTGCATACCGGAACAAGTGTTATTAATCAATTATCGGATCTAAAAGTAGACCTATGTTTGCTTGGAGCCAATGCTTTTTCTGCTGAGGAAGGCCTTACCGATATGGATTGGGAGATTGTACAGGTAAACAAAGCCATTGTGAATGCTTCCAGAAAAGTTGCGGTTTTGGCAATTGCAGAAAAACTAAATACCTCGCAAAGAATCAGGATTTGTCCACTAAATAAGATAAACTACCTGATCACTGAGCTCCCACCTGAAAGCCCATACCTGGCCAATTTTCAAAATGATGACTTGAAACTTCTTTAGGTATAGGCGTTCCAAATATTAACCTGTGCAAAGTTTCTTCATAATAATTCAGTTTACTGACGTTAATAGTATAGTACTACTGAATTATTATGAAGAAACTTTTTGCTGTTATATCACTGTTATCCATTATTAGCTCCCATCAATTATTTGCCCAGACCGGTTTCGAACAGCTCATCAACGCTGGACCTGCTGATGCCACAAAACTGGTAGATGCTTATTCGAAGTCTCTTTTTAAAGGCTTTGGATTAGGAATGAACAGTGGGTGGACAAACAGCGCTCAAACCCTCGGATTGTACCATGTTGACCTACGGGTTACCGGAACTGCTGTAATAGTACCTTCTTCGGCTAAATCTTTCAACGTTACCAGAATCGGTTTGTCGAGCAACTTGCGCCCGGCTGACCCCAATGACGTTATTACACCTTCATTTAGTGGTAACACCAGGTCTAACGGCCCGTTAATGGATGTTTATGACGAGAACAATAACAAACTGGTTTCTTTTGAATTGCCCAGTGGAATGCTGGAGAATTATGTACCAACACCGCAGGTCCAGTTTACGGTAGGCCTGCTCGCCAATACCGATGTAACTGTTCGGGCGGCACCAAGATTCAGAATTGGCCGAAAAATAGGTTCAGTTTCTCTAATTGGCTTTGGAATTAAACATAATTTTATGCGTGATTTATCTAAAGATGCGCCTTTTGATCTCGCATTGGCCTTCAGTTACAATAATCTAAAATATAAGAAATCACTCAGCCTTCAGCCAATTGAGAATTCAGTACCGCAAGACAACGAACAGTCTACGAACTTTTCCGGACAAGAGATTTTTGGAAACTTTAATAACTATTTGTTCCAGGCATTGATATCCAAACAGTTTTCAGTTTTTACTCCCTATCTGTCTTTAGGGTACAATGTATCAAGCGCAGACATGGGACTAAGCGGAAACTACCCAATAATCAGCGGTTATAACGGTGAGCAGATTACTTATAAAACATTTTCTAATCCTGTAAGGATTGAGAGAACCTACCTGAAAGATTTTCGTGTTGATGCGGGTTTTCAGGTTAAACTGCCTGTCATAAGTCTTTATGCCTCCTATGGTATTTCTGGAAATTATGGTATTGCTAATGCGGGCATCGGTATCGGCTTTTAATATATTTTATTTATATAATTTGGAATTGGAGTGACGAAAAGCCGGTTATCAAATAACTACTTTTGTAGCATGACGCAAAAAAGATACCTGTTCTTAATTTTAATACTTGGTTCACTCACCGCTCTCGGCCCCTTTTCTATCGACATGTACCTGCCGGGTTTTAAAGCCATAGCTAAAGACCTGAATACCACCGAGGCGAGGGTAGCATGGTCATTATCAAGCTATTTTATAGGTATCTCTGCTGGCCAGTTGCTTTATGGGCCATTGTTAGATCGTTTTGGTCGCAAAAAACCTCTATTTATTGGTTTACTGGTTTATATTCTGGCAGCTGCCGGATGTGCACTGGTTAAAGATATTGACTCGTTTATTGTATTGAGGTTTATTCAGGCAATTGGAAGCTGTGCAGCAACTGTTGCATCAGTAGCCATGGTTCGCGATTTGTTCCCTGTTAGTGAAAATGCCAAGGTATTTGCCCTACTGATGCTTGTGTTAAGTGTTTCGCCTATGATTGCGCCTACTGTTGGCGGTTATGTTACGGTGGCTTTTGGCTGGCATACGGTGTTCTTGATTTTACTGGGTTTGGGCTTGTTTAATTTAATAGCCAGCTGGCTTTGGTTGCCCGAAAGCTATAAGCCGGATACTACCATGTCTTTAAAACCTAAACCCATAATAAACAACTTTATAGCGGTGTTACGTGAACCTGCGTTTTACACTTATGCGTTTACCGGAGCTATGGCATTTGCCGGATTGTTTGTATACATTACCAGCTCTCCTATTCTTTTTATGTCGCTATTTAAAGTAAAGGAAGAGACTTACGGATGGATCTTTGCCTTTCTTTCCGTAGGATTTATTGGGGCCAGTCAGGTGAACACATTGATGTTAAGGAAATATAAAAGTGAACAGCTGATCTTCGCTGCTTTAATTGGACAAGTTATTACCGTAATTGTGTTTTTAATTGGCAGTATTAATGGTTGGTTCGGTCTTGCCGAAACAATTGGTTTTCTATTTGTATTCTTGTGCTGCTTAGGTGTTGCTAACCCAAATGCTTTAGCACTTTCGCTTGCTCCTTTCTCTAAAAATGCGGGTAGCGCATCTGCTTTAATGGGCGCACTTCAAATGGGATTAGGTGCATTAGCATCGGCATGTATTGGCTTTTTTGAACAGACATCGGCTGTGCCAATGGTATTGATTATGACAGTAACATCAGTTATTGCGCTTACTGTTTTATTTTTTGGGAGAAAGAATATAGTGGCAGCGCCAGCAAGTAACTAGAGCATTCGTTATACTATATTAAATGCCGTCATCTCGACGACAGGAGAGATCTCTTGAAATAGCATAACCAAGAGATCTCTCCTGTCGTCGAGATGACGAGAGTGGTTTAGAAGACCGCCATATTTTTTTTTCACACCCACGTAGGGGTATAAGTTGATCGTGTTGTCTTACTCTAAAACAAGACAACAATGAACATCAAATCTCTTATAACAGCATCAATATTATTAGCTATCGGCCTAGGTGCAAATGCACAAAATCAAATGCCCGGCAAAATGCATATTGGCATAGTGTATCCTTTAAGTACCAACGGAACCCATGCTCCTTTAGATACCAATAACCTTTCTTTTAATTTACTTGGCGGTGTATCGGCAGCCGAACGGGGTTTGGCATTTGCAGGGCTTTCGAATGTGGTGCTGCATGATACCAAAGGATTCCTGTTTGCAGGTTTTTCTAATCATGTAATCAAAAATGCAAACGGCGGACAATTTGCAGGTTTCCTTAATACTTATGGTGGTGGAGACGGGGTTTCCTTTGCAGGCTTTGCCAACATATCATCAGGAAATGTAAAGGGTGCTCAATTTGCTGGTTTTACAAACATTGCGAAAGACATGAACGGTGCTCAGTTTGCCGGCTTTGCAAATATTGCCAAAGATGTAGCTGCAACGCAGATAGCAGGTTTCATTAATACAGCTAAAGATGTTAAAGGCTCTCAGATTGCAGGATTTATAAACATTGCCAAAAAGGTTAAAGGTGCCCAGATAGCCGGTTTTATAAATATCGCAGAGAGCAGTGATTTTCCGATAGGTATTGTAAATATTATAAAAAACGGGGAGAAAAGTATCGGCGTAAGCACCACTGATAACCTAACCACAATGCTGACCTTAAGATCGGGGGGCAGAGTACTCTATGGTATTTTAGGAGTTGGGTATAACTTTAAAAATGACAAAGAAGTATATGCAATTGAAGCCGGTATGGGAGCTCATTTTTTCCAGTCAAATAGTTTCAGGTTAAACACTGAATTAACGACGATGAGTTTAGAAAGCTTTAAACATGGAGAGTATTTTAGCTCATCGTTTCGCGTATTACCTGCCTTAAGGATCGCGAAATTTCTGGAAATCTATGGGGGACCGTCTCTTAACTACGTTAACACCAACACAGTTGAAGGCAAAGATTTAAACAAGCACTACATCTCTAAATGGGGTAACAAAGGAAACGACTTCCAGGGATTGTATGTAGGCTATACAGGGGGTATTCAGGTAATCTTTTAACCTGATGCAACCTTTAATTAAAATTAACAATCATCATTTATAACACACAAAAACCAAACTACTATGAGAAACCTATTATTGTACGTTTACATCAGTCTGCTTTTTATCTCTTGTTCAAAAGACAGACTAACGGCCAGCGGTGATAAGATCACAGAGGAACGTAACCCCGGCAACTTTACTGGTATAAATGCAAGTGGCTCCAACCCTGTCCATGTGGTTTATGGTGCTGATTTTAAGGTGGTACTTAAAGGATCTGACAACTTGATCCCTCACTTTAAAACCAAGGTAATGAGCAGCGTATTGTATCTGGAATATGAGCGCACAAGTGTACAGCACGACGATATTGAAGTGTTTATCACCATGCCTTTGATAGACCGTGTTTCGTTAAGCGGTAGCGGAGAGGTTGAAATAAAAGGCCAGTTTCCTGATGTGGATACCTTTAGGGCTTCTCTTAGCGGATCCGGAGAAATTGAGGTAGATGAGAAGTTTAATGCAAGACTGGCCAGAGTAGATATTTCGGGTTCTGGCAATGCAGATCTGGAAAAACTAAACGCTAAAAATGCTGACATAGACATATCTGGAAGTGGCGATGTGAAGATTAAAGTTCAGGATGTGTTAAAGGCTGCAATTAGCGGCAGCGGTAAAGTATACTACTGGGGTAGTCCGCAGGTTAATTCCGATATCAGCGGTTCTGGAAAAGTAATTAAATTTTAAAAAACTACGGTCATGGCTTCACTTCAATCATTTTGGCAGAACTTCATCTCTATATTCGGAGCAGCAAGAATTCCGATTAATGACATCCATCAGTTAGAGAAAAGTGCCCCCGACTTACTGATATATGCATTGCCGCTGGTATTCTTTTGCACGGCGTTGGAATGCGGATTTTCTCACTTTGCTGAACATAAGAGCTATGAGAAGAAAGAAACCATAGGCTCACTTTTTATTGGCCTTGGAAATTTAGCTGTTAACCTTTTAATGAAAGCAATATTGCTTTACGGTGCGGTATGGATCTATAATGTTTTGCCATGGCGCATGAACCTGAACTGGTGGACTCTGATTCCGTGTTTTATCATTTACGATTGCTGCAGTTATTGGTCGCACCGCATATCTCATTTCAACAGGTTCTTTTGGGCAACACATGTAGTGCACCACTCGGCCGAGCATTACAATTTAACGGTAGCCTTTAGACAAAGCTGGGTGCAGCATTTTAAAACTGTGTTTTTTATTCCTGTGGCTTTAATGGGTTTTAACCCGGTTATATTCTTTGTTGCCAGTCAGTTGAGTACGCTATATCAGTTTTGGGTACATACCGAAGCTATTGGAAAATTGCATCCTTTTATTGAAAAATACTTTGGCACCCCATCTAATCACAGGGTGCATCACGGCAGTCAGGAGAAATATCTTGACAAGAATTTTGGGGCTACTTTTATGATCTGGGACCACTTATTTGGCACTTTTCAATACGAAGAAGAAAAACCGGTATATGGCCTTACTACTCCTGTAGATAATAAAACGAATCCTTTTATTTTGAACTTCCATGAATACAGGGACATGATTAAGGATGTAAAGCAGAGCGATGGAATTAAGGAAATGCTTTTCTTCATTTTTGCCAGTCCGGGTAAAATTTACAGGCACAAACTTGCCAATATCGAGAAAGCTGATAAAGCTCCGGTTTTAGATAAAGCAACCTACCTTAAAACCAAGGGAGTAAAGGTTTTAAAGTTTGCAGGTATGTTATTGGTGATCATTTTATTGCTTAGTGAATCGCTGAATGCCTTAAGTCAGCCTTCAAAGAAAGCTATTGAGGCCGAGACCTCGGCCTTGCCTACTCCAAAAGGAGAAAATTTGTTGTTTTTTCTACAGAGAAACCCGGATGCCAATACAGTAATTTACGAGCTTAACTTTAAAAGCGAGGGGGTTCTTGATCGTGAAAACCCGGTTAAAGGATCGTGGATCAGGTATACAGAACAAGGCAAATACAAAGAACTAACCGGTATTGAGCGCAGGTTTGCTTATGGGCTTAAATGTAAGGCTTTGGAGAATGGCGAATTTGAAATACGGTTAGTTGCGTATAAAAAGCTGCCACTGTACCTGAAAAGATCTGAAACTGACAACAAGTACAAGATTTATATAAAGGATGAGGGTAAGGATTTATTGCTGAAACGGGTTTTTGTAAGGGTAAATGGCGGTTCATTCTGGTTCCCAAAGGTGGAGTACATTGATTTGATAACAGTCAATAGCGCTTCGGGGATGGAGTTTTTAAAGCGTATTGAGATTTAGACGCTCGTCACGCTGAGCTCGAAGAAGCATGACCAGACCGAAAAAAACCAATATATTTGACTAAGAAACAAACCAGTGATAAATCAAAAAACCGCCCTTCTGCATCAATATGATGACAAAGCATTTGAGCAAATGTTCAAGGCGCATTATAAAGAACTTCACTCCTATGCCAACGTTATGCTTAGGGACGAAGACACTGCGGAAGAAATTGTGCAATCTATGTTTCTTAAATTCTGGGAAAAAAGAGAATTGCTAAACGTACAGACATCAATAAAAGCGTACTTGTACAAATGTGTTTATAACGATAGCCTAAACTACCTTAAACACCAAAAAGTTAAAACGAAATACCAGGATTTTGCAACATATACCATGAATGATCATCATGAAGCTGCATCATCAAGAATAGAGCTCACTGAGCTTCAATTTAAGCTACAGGAGGCATTAAATGAATTACCTGAACATTGCAGGACCATTTTCCAGATGAGCAGGTTTGAGGAATTGAAATATAGAGAAATAGCCGAGCAGCTGGACCTTTCTATTAAAACAGTAGAAAACCAGATGGGCAAAGCTTTAAAGATATTGCGTTTGAAACTGGCCGATTTCATTACGCTCATTTTACCAGGCATAATCATGTATTACAAGGATTTTTTTAATTAAGAGGAACAGATGACCGAGGAAATATTGATAAAGTTTCTTTTAAAAGAAACAAGTGAAGAAGAAAGTATTGCTGTGCAAAAATGGCTGGACGAGGCTACCTCTAACAGGGCCGAATTTACCCAGCTGGAAAAAATCTGGACTGCAAGTAAAAGTTTAAGTACTACCAGCAATATTGATGAAGAACAGGCATGGATAAAATTTAAAGCAAGAACTGCATCGGGATCAAATGAGGCTATTGTGCGACCAATTAAACAAAATTTCGGGTGGTTAAGAATTGCCGCAGTATTGGTTTTAGTGGCCGGAGCATGGATGATGTACAATGTATTTGGCCCTGCAAACTATACAGATCTTGTGGCCAGCAATAAGGTGATCGTTGAACATCTTCCAGACGGATCAGAAGTAACCTTGAATAAAAACTCGCAGATCAGCTACGCTACAGATTTTAAAGACGACCGAAGTGTGAGGCTTAAAAAAGGTGATGTGTTTTTTAATGTAGCGCACGATAAATCAAAACCGTTTGTAATAAAGATTAATAAAGTATCGGTAACAGTTGTTGGTACTTCCTTTAATGTGAAACACTTAAAAGGAGAAACTGAAGTAATTGTAGAAACAGGTATTGTAAAAGTGAGCAATGGCAATGAAATGATAGAACTGCATAAAGGAGAAAAAGTTTTGATTAAAGAGGTGTCGCCTAAATTGATTAAAGAGCAGAATACGGATCAGTTATACAGCTATTACCGCAGCGGAGATTTTGTGTTTTATAAAACCCCGATCTGGAAAGTAGTAGAGGTTTTAAATGAAGCTTATGATGCACATATTGTGATAAAAGATGCGAACATTGCTAATGAAACTTATAACACTACACTTAAAGCAAGGACATCATTAGACAGTAATCTGAATATAATTCGTGAAACAGTACAGAATTTAAAAATAGATCGTAACGATGGGCAGATCATACTGTCTAAAATTAAATAATGAGATTAAAAATAATCATAGCCCTATTATTATTTATAACCGGATATTGCAAAGCCCAGTCTTCAGTAACCAATTACCTGCGTAATTTGGACAGAAGGGTTAATCTGGATATAAAACAACAACCGATCTCTGAGGTGCTCAATAAAATGAGTAAGGCAGGCGATTTCTATTTCTCGTACACAGGCTCTTTATTTAAACAGGACAGCATAGTAAACCTGAAGGTGAAGGATATGCAGGTTAGAGATATACTTGACCGCTTATTTAACGGAAAAGTGGATTATAAAGAAACCGGACAGTACATTATACTTCGCTATGCGGCCAATCACCTTACTATTGAACCCGAAAACATTACCAGTGCCGACAAACTGTATATTATTAGCGGGTATGTTATTGATACGGAAACGGGCAAAAAAATTAAACAGGCGAGTGTTTACGAAAAGCGTTTACTTCAATCGACACTTACGGATAACGAGGGTTATTTCAGGCTGCGTTTTAAGGGTGACCATACAGACGTAACTTTAACGGCCAGTAAAGATACTTACAGGGATACTTCGTTGGTTTTTCTGGCTGATATTACAGTTAAGCCAGAGGGTTATAAAGATGAGGATTCTGAGCAGGGCAGCGAGTTTTTCAATTCGATTGAGAACTCGGGAATCAGCAGGTTCTTTATCTCCTCAAAACAAAGAATGCAGAGTTTAAATATTCCTGATTTCTTTGCCAACACGCCTTTTCAGGCTTCACTTACCCCCGGCTTAAGTACACATGGCATCATGAGTTCGCAGGTGATAAATAAAGTATCACTGAATATTTTAGGTGGGTATACAGCAGGAACAGATGGTGTTGAAGTGGCGGGTATGTTTAACATTACCAAAGGAAACGTGAAGAAGTTGCAGGTAGCCGGTGTGTTTAATGGCGTGGGTGGCTCTGTAGATGGTGTACAGGTGGCAGGAGTACTTAATGATGTAAGAACGAGTGTTAAAGGTGTGCAGGTTGCTGGTTTGCTTAACCATGTGAAAGAGAAGGCCGAGGGTTTTCAGATCGCAGGGGTTGCCAATGTAGTATCCAAGGATGCAAAAGGTATGCAAGTTGCAGGGCTTATCAATGTGGTATCCCAGGACACAAAGGGTTTTCAAATTGCAGGGCTTGGGAATCTAGCTTCTAAAAACCTTAATGGAATGCAAATAGCAGGTCTTGGTAACATCACCTCACAACGAATGAAGGGAACTCAGATTGCTGGTTTGTTTAATTACGCCAAGGAAATGGATGGTTTACAGATTAGTATCGTAAATATTTCGGGAAAATCTGATGGCTATAGCATAGGCCTGATCAACTTTGTTAAAAACGGTTATCATAAGCTTAGCTTCTCTACAAATGAGACCATAAATGCCAATGCCTCTTTTAAAATGGGGAATGCAAAGCTGTACAACATCATATTGGTTGGAAAAAACTTCGCCGATTCTGCAAATATTGAAACTGCGGGTTTAGGCTTTGGCCACGATTTTATATTTAATAACAGATTCTCTGTAGCTGCCGAGATCACCTCTCAATATTTATACCTGGGCAATTGGGACTATTCTAATTTCCTGCACAGGTTCCAGACCAACCTCCAGATTCAGTTGGTTAAAGGGATCACAGTATTTGGCGGACCAGTTTATTCAATCTACTCAACAGAAGCTCCGGAAGGATCAAGCGGTAAGGGATATAAGCAAAGTATTGCTCCTGCAAAGCATGATTATATCAGCAAAAGAGCGAAAGGCTGGATTGGCTGGAATGTGGGTATTACAATTATGTAATGGTTAGCATTTTTACCACTTCAGCTACTCCTGCAGTTGCTGTTTTTTCTATTTTAACTATGTTTTTATAGCGGTCTACCTCTGGTATTTTAGGATCAATTATATATTTGACGGTGGTACGCGGAACAAAATTTATCAATCCTGCTGCCGGATAAACGGCCAGAGAAGTCCCTATCAGCATAAAAACATGAGCTTTTGAGCAAATTGATGTAGCAGGCCCTATCATGGGTACATCTTCTCCGAACCAAACTACATGAGGTCTTAGCTGCGACCCAAGTTCACAGTACTCCCCTGTTTTAAGTTCCCATCCATTGATGGGATAAGTTAAGTCGGGGTTTAGATCTGATTGCGAGCGGGTAATTACGCCGTGTAAATGGGTAACTTTTGTTGATCCTGCACGTTCATGCAGGTCATCTATGTTTTGGGTAATAATATGTACATCAAAAAATTGTTCGAGGTCTGCAAGGGCTTTGTGAGCGGCGTTTGGCTGTGCTTCCAGCACTTGCTTCCTTCTTTGGTTATAAAAGTCCTGTACCATTGCAGGATTGCGTTTCCAGGCCTCTGGTGTAGCTACGTCGTAAACGTTGAATCCTTCCCAAAGGCCATCGGTATCCCTGAATGTTTTTAAACCGCTTTCAGCGCTAATGCCTGCACCGGTTAATACTACAAGTTTTCTTTTCATAAGAGTTGTTTGATTAAAATGGCTGTCCATTAGCGATCGTCGGCCATCGCCTTTTATTTTCCCTCTAGTCCATTCGCGGCCGTCATCTCGACGAGAGTAGAGATCTCTTGATCACTAGCAGCTGCCAAACAAATTGGCATAACCAAGAGATCTCTCCTCTCGTCGAGATGACGGGATGTGCTATTCAGGATAATGACCGCATTTTCCAACGTCGATTAATTCGTGTTAAATATAAAAAAGGCTGTTCTTTTGGAACAGCCTTTTTTATAACTTTCAATATAATAAATACCTTTAATTACAATTATACCGCTGTATTTGCTGATAAACTTAAACGAGGATACTTGGCTCTTAATATTTCAAATGCACCGAACATAATGGCACCATAAGCAAGTGTTCCATAAAGGAATAACCTCTCGTAAGGTATTGCCGCCCCTAAGCACTTAATATATCCTGCCAGAGTTGGTTCGTACAATCCCGGGAAATACATTACGCCAATATCGGCAACGATCCAGTGTACAAGAACTGCTAATACAGATGCACCAAGGAAACTTAATACCGTTACTTTTCTGATGACCAGCTTGGCAACCAAAACCATTAACACAAACGCGATATAGGTCCAGTACCAGCCTGCATAAAAGAAGCCGTAACCTGATGTTTTTGCGATAAAAATATCGCTTAACAATAAAAGTAACAACGGAAATCCGAAGGCTTTGTAATTGTTATTAAAATATGCTCCTCCAAATAAGGCTATCGCCCCTACTGCAGAGAAATTTGCAATTTCTTTGAAATTATCTGAAAGTGGCGCAGCAACACGAATGAGGCTGATCACTACAATAATTAGCAAAAGAATGGCAGTACGTGGATTGAATTTAAATTCAGACATATTTTTAAGATTATAACACAAAGTTATATTATTTCTATGGTATAAAAAAACAAGGTATTTATTATAAAAACCCTTATATTTTAATGAAACACAAACATTGCCGGGAAATAATATCCTTCGTAAGGAATCTTTTTAACTAAGTTACCCGATGTGGCGTCGTAAAAGTAAATGTTGTTTACGCCATAATTGGTTCCATATCCGTCCTGAACGGTTGTGGTTACAATCTGGTTGGTTTTTGCATAATAACCAAGGTTCTTTTTGTAGAATGATTGCTTATCTGGAGTGGTTATAAAAGGCTGATCAAGTGATGCTTTATTTCCTTCAATATATCTGTATAACATTTTACCACCGCCAAATCCCGGCGATTTTAAAAGGTAAACCGTGTTTTCTTTAGTAGATGCGATTATTGGCGATGAGAACCAGACAAACCATGTACTTGCAGGGGTAAAAGGCAATTCTACACTATCAGTAGCTAAGGTTAAAGGATCGGAGTTATACAGGAATTTTCCTTTTGTATACCATACTTTATTGTTTGGAGTTTGAGCAAAACCTAGTGTAACATCTTTTATTTTTTTTGCTACAGTAAGATCTGCAGCATTGTAGATTACCGCTCCTTCAGACTGAGAAAGAGTATAAACGTATTTTCCGGCTTTAAGCATATCTCCTGTTTGGCCGCTGGTTCCGGCAAGTTGTGTAGGCGTATCATAAGTTTTAAGGTTAACTTTAAAGATGCCTTTGCTGCTGCTCAAAAGGCCATTATTTTCGTCGAGACCAACAAAGGCACGCCAATCGCTTTGAGGCGATGCAGGAATGCGCCCAACTTCTTTAAGTGTCTTAGCGTCAGCCACTACAACAGGCCCACCTATTTTACTTACTACATATAGGTTTTTATTGAATATGGTTGCAAACTGAATGGTTGAGCTTTTAGGTTCAAAGTCTTTTCCAGGGTTTTCTTTCTGAAAAACGCTGTCTTTTAATGTGCCTGAAACGGCGTCGAAAAAGGTTACTGAACCTGTACCGTGGCCATACCAGCCTTCGTTGATCACAAAGAATCCGTCTTCGAATTTTCCTTGTTCAGGTTGTTGAATTTCTTGGTTGCTGTCTTTTTTACAAGAAAATAGAGTTCCGGCTAATACTGCAAGTAAAAGCGATTTTTTAAAACTAAGGTTGTTCATTTAATTGTTTTGATTTTTTGGAGCGGCTTATTATAAAATTGATTTAATTATTAATTGGGGAAATTATTTAGCCAGGTTTAAGTCGGCAACACCTAATATTTCGGTCGACAGCTCGCCTAACCAGCCAAGATCTGCCTGGATACCCGTTTGAATTTTGATGAAATCTATACCAGCAAGATGTACCACCTTACCATCTTTATCGATGGCATTGGCAATATCTATGTTGTCGCCACCTACCTTATTATCGGCATATCCAAATTCAAATGGTGCGCTGGTAATGTATGTTGGCGTTTCAGGTTTAATACCCGATGAAGGCAGTAATGTGCCTTTAAGTGTGTATTCGTTACCTTCTACCCATGATGGAAATGCCTGTGAGGTAGCCCCTGCAATGGTAACTACACCGGTTTTCCCTTTATTGTCTTTCCATGATACACTGCCACCTGTGGTTGGTTTTGTATAAGTTACTTCGTAATCGCGAACATATCCTTCTTTGCCAAACTCACTTCCTTTTAGCTCATACCAGGTATCATCAGGTTTGCCGTTTCCATTCTCGTCCTGCATTACCCAAACTACTCCCGGTTCGGCCCAGTTTGACTGAGCATTGCCATAAATAACAATGTCGTCTTTCTGATTTTCATTGATCACCGTATGGTCGAAACCGAGTACAATGTATCCACCCCAGGCACCCAGAGATACAATACCCTCTTTACCCTCGATGCTTTTTGCACCCTCTAGTGTTCCTAATGACTTGTTGGTGAATTGCCCCGGAGCTGGCAGGTACTCGAATACTTTGGTTACGTAATTATTGCTTCCAGGATTTGAAGGCACTGTTGGGATGCCTACATTAACCACATATTTATAGTTAAAAGAGCCACTGCTATTTGTAGCAGTGTACTCTATGTTATATATACCTGCTTTTAGCGGGGTAAAATCATAAGTTGAAGCATTACTGGTAACCTCGCCTTCTAATTTCCATTCCTGATCATAAACCTTATCGTTAACATTAAAAGCTGAAAATGCGATCTTTTCATTGACCTTTCCGTTTATCGGGCTATCTTCAATTTTCATTTTAACCACTGGAGCCTGCTCCGCATCCTCGTCTTTTGTACAGGCAGATAGAACACTAATGCTCAATAAGGCGAAAAGTAGGTAATGTTTAATGTTCATAACGGGTTTACTTAGGGAATACAATATCGTTATTTATAGTTATAATTGAATACAGCACTTTGAGGTGAAGTACCTGTAGCAAATTCAAATTTCTTTTTACCATCGGCGCCGAAACAGAAGAACTTACCATTCGCTGCATAACCTACAGCGTCTCCAACGTAAACATCATTGCTTAGCGTATTTACAGTGATACCGTAAGAGGTCATTACAGCTGTTCCATCTTTTATAAAATCAGCTCCTATTGCACCATTGGATATACTTAAAGTTTTTAAATAGTTGGTAGGATACGTTCCCTCAACAACTACATAGCCACTATTCCCCGCAATTGCTATTCCAGCAAGGTTAGCGTCGAAACCATCAACTTTTTTATCTGTTACGCTACTCAATTTAACCAGTTGAGCTGGAATATCGGCATAATTTCCTTTTACTATTGTAAACAGATCTCCATTTGTAGTTGCAGCAATCTTTATAGGATTAAAACCAACATTGATGTCTAGTTTCTTTGTAAATGTAGTTAGATCGACCACAGAAACGGATGTATTATTGGGACTAGGGTAATAAAACTGATCAGAGTTTGTTACATATAATTTGCCATTTACTATTGCCAAACCTTCTAATGCACCACCAACCTGAATTCTTGATTCGATAGCCAGGCTTGCAGTATCAATTTTACTGATGTATCCGTCGTAACCAGACACATAAGCTTTGTTTTTATAGAAAGCTACGAAGCGAGGCATAAAATCTTTACTGTCATCGAAGAATGGGATTCTTTTAATAGATTTTCCTGTTGCAATGTTAATAACCTCAACATATGCATCTTTGTTCGTATCCTTTGCTCCTGTAACTACACAATACATTTTACTACCGTATTGTTTTAAATCGCTGGCATCTGTTCCTAAAGGAATTGCATTTTTTAGTTTGAAATAATCTTGTGTTACTTCGCTTTTTGCAATGTCGTAATAAGTAAGCGTACTATTGTTCGCCCTGCCAAAAGAGCCTTCGCACAATACATACACACCGGCCGTAGAAACAGGTTGAGGATCTAACGCAGGGAGTCTGTCTTTTTTACAGGATGCTAATCCTAAAACACTACCAAGAATTGCGAACAATGCTGGCTTTCTATAGTTTAGTATTTGTTTATTCATGATTATTGTTTTTATATATTTTTATTAATATCCGTAATTAAATACTGCATGCTGAGGTAAAGGGCCAGTTGCAAACTCAAACTTCTTTTTGCCATCGGCACCATAGCAAAATGCTCTGCCTTCTGTTGCATAATTTTTATCGTCCCCAATGTAAACCTCGTTACCTACCGGATTAAAGGTTATTCCGTAAATGCTCCCTATAATGGTATCATCTGCAATAATCTCCTTACCCATTATACCGGTGCCTACATCAAATGGTTTTATTGATGCTCCCCAATCCAGACTTAAATAAGCAGTATTCCCTCCTATAGCCAATGCTCCTGCGCTGTATTCGTAGTTACCTGTAACCTTGTTTGTTGTACTACTAATGCGTGTTAAACCTGGTTTGATATCGTCATAATTACCCCATGAAATTACCAATAAATCCCCATTTCCTGCTGCTGCGATTCTAACCGGATTATGGATAACTTCGATATCCTGTGTTTTTGTAAAAGTGGTTAAATCCACAACAGAAACTACATCTTTTTTGCCGTCGGGATGAATTGGATGATCTGAATTGGTAACATAGATTTTGTTGTTTACTACAGCTAGTCCTTCAAGTGCCCCGCCCACTGCAACTCTTGAGTCAATGGCTAAAGTTGCGGTGTCTACACGGGTGATTTTTCCATCATAACCAGATACATAAGCTTTATTTTTGTTAAAAGCTACATAACGTGGCATATACTCGCCTTGTGCATCAAAGAAGGGAATTCTTTTTAGTGATTT
This sequence comes from uncultured Pedobacter sp., assembly GCF_946479715.1. The sequence continues at coordinate 22,842 of NZ_CAMLHF010000040.1, forward strand.
ACCTGTAGCAACTTCTATAACTTCCAGGTATGAGTTTTTACCTCCTTGTATTCCTGAAACTACACAATACATTTTACTGCCATAACGCTGTAAATCATTTGCAGTTTCGCCCAATGCGTATCCATTTACTTTTTTAAAGTAATCTATTTCTGAGACGCCTGTTTTGACATTATAGTATGAGATAGCACCATTATTGTTATTCATGGTGCCTTCGCACAACATATAAACGCCAATGGTTTCTTTTGGCATTAAAGCTTCTGGTTCATCGCCACCATTAACTTTATCTTTTTTACATGAGGCGATGGTTAGCGCCATAAACCCGCCTAAAAAGCAAATTATGAGTTTGTTAGATTTCATCTTTTAGATAGTTGATTATTTTATATTTAAATCAGCGGCACCTCCTACTTCTGTAGATATTTCGCCAAGTAAAGTGTTTCCTTTTTCATTTTGACCAGTGTATACTTTTACAAAATCAACAGCAGTAAGATTTACTTTGTTGCCGTTTTTATCTACTGCCCGGGATAGATCGAATGAGTTGTAACGTTTGTTATCATAATCATCGCCGGTTGAATAGCTATCTGTATATCCCCAGTCGAATGCCAGGTTTACAAAAATGCTCCCTAATTTACCCCATGTAGATTTCAGCAGAGTTCCTTTAAATTTGATGCTATCCTGGTTTGCAGCGAAAAGTGGATAATAGTTATGATTATGAAATCTATTTACCTCAACACTTCCTGTTTTACCTTGATTGTCTTTCCAGGTTACATTTGCTGTTGCTTTGGGGTTATAATAAGTGATTTCATAGTTTTTAATTGTTGTGGATGCAGTATGCTCGCTTCCTGCCAGTTCATACCATTCATCGTCAGGTAAACCGTTTCCATTTTTATCCTGACTAACCTGAACAATTCCCGGCTCAGACCATTGTTGTATTGGTCCTAAAGGATTTCCATAAATAGCCAGGTCATTTCCATCTTTATTAATTATAGAATGATCAAAACCAAAGGTAATAAAGCCGCCAAAGCCACCTAAAGATACCAGACTGGTGTTCTGAATGTCGCCTATAATTTTCTGTGCCCCATCCGGACTGCCCAGGGACTCATTTATAAATTGACCAGGAGCCGGCTGATATTCATAAATCTTATTAATAAACTTACTACTCGTACTAGTTATCGGACGCGGTACGTAAGTATCCTTATCAACAATTTTGTCGTCTTTTGAACAGGAGCTTAAACACAGCTGAAAAAGTAAAATTACTGAAAGACCGAGAAATGCGTTTTGATTGAACTTCATTTTTTATTTAGATATGGTTATTTATATACAAATGCAAAGTGAGCGGGAATATCTCCGGTAGTGACAGACCATTTCTTTTTCCCGCTGGGGTCAAAGCAGTAAAGAGTACCTGGTGAAACATAATTTTTGGCATCGGTAACCAGAACTTCCTTGGTAATGGGATGCACTGCTATTCCATAAGGAATGATAATTGATTTCTCCGTTCCATCTGTAATGAACTTCTGATCGAGTATTACTTCGTCTTTTACGTTGAGCATACCGTAGGTTATCGTGTATTTTGCTTCGTTATAGTTCCATTCTGAACCATAGTAATAAGCGGTATCTCCATCAATAGCCAGGTTGTTTACAGCGATATCAAAAGTCTTTTTTACCTGATCTGTTTTTGTGTCTATTACAAACATTTTTGAGGGGATGTCAAAGTAATTTCCCCTTGAGGTTACATAAAGGTCGCCATATTTATCAGCCTTCAATCGGTGTAAATTGATGGCTACATCAATTTGTTTGATGACAGAAAATGTATTCAGGTCTATAACAGAAACGGTTCTTTCGTATTTCTGAGGACTATACCCACCCGAATTTGCGACATACAGTTTTTGACCAACAATAGCCATCTCTTCGGGCTGTCGCCCAACATTTACCCTTTTTATTTCTGTTAAGGAGTTTGTGTCAATCTGGGCTACAATCCCCAATGGTGCATTTGGATCTCCCACTGTACCAAGGTACGCGCTCACATAAGCTTTGCCTTCGTTAAATGTGATATACCGACAATTGGTAATGTTAATTTGTTTAATCCGTTTACCCGTTTTAACATCTAGAACCTCAATTTTATTGGATACATTAACTACCACATATAGTTTGGAACCATAAACGCCTATATCATTACCAACATCACCTAGTCCCTTTACTATTTCAGGGTTTACTTCATTATAAATATTTCTTCTGTAAATTCCGGTAGTATAATCAAGGTAATCTAAAGATGCCTTGTTCATATTCATATTGCCCTCGTTCACTATATAAAACCCCTTAACCTGAGCGGATGGATCTGGTGGTAAAAGGGTTTCTTGTTGTTCGGGCACAGGCTTAAGGTCTTTACGGCAAGAAACCGCAAGTCCTAATGAGATAATTAGAAGTACTAAACTAATGGCATTAAGTAATTTATTCGTTTTCATAAGTGCTAATAGTTATAGGTTAATCCAAAACGATAATAGCGCCCGGGCATAGGGAAATTCGTAATTACTTCATAATCCTGATTCAACAGGTTATTGATTTCTGCGGTAAGGCGAACTTGTCTGCTATTTATTTTTGTGTTGCAATGCAGGGCTAAATCGTGGGTATACCATGGCTGCACATAATTATATACGTTATTTGTACTTTGATTATAACGTTCTCCGGTATAAATGAAGCTGTAATTCATTGAAAAATTTCTATACGCCGCACTTGCCAAAAATGACCCGCTATGTATTGGTGTGTAAGGGATCAAGTCTTTATAGCTTGCCGAGGCTCTATCTACATCTATTGCGTTTTGATAAGTATAGGTAAGGCCTGTTGTAAAGTTGATATAATCGGTAAGCTGCCATGCAGATTGGATGTTCACATCTAGTCCCTTGATTTCGACAAGTCCGAGGTTCTGCATACTCCATCTTGCCTGACTGTTCCCCGGCACGGCAACTATCTTGTTTTTCACTTTGTTGTAATAGGCGTCTGCCTGTATCGAAAACTGGCTCAATATTCTACCCTCGTACCCTTTTATATACGTAAACCCTAAATCGTATTGTTTTGTATACTCGGGTTTTAAAACGGTAAATCCGTAATTGGTGTAGTAAAGGTCGTTAAAGGTCGGCATACGGAAAATGCTTTTATAGAACGAACGCAATCTGAACTCTTTCTGGTTAAAGGGCTGCCATGATAGCATAACAGTTGGTGTCAGTTCGTTTCTATTTTTATCTGCTGGCCCGCTTTGAGTTTTATCGTACTTAAGGGTGCTTAACAAGTTGGCCTGAATATCAAATTTAGCAAAGCGAAATTGGGTAGCCAAAGCCGTTAAAATGGTATTTCTTATCGGATATGAAAAGCGATAAAGGTCTGCATTTAAATCATTATGCTGATAATCTGCAGACAATACTACATCCCAGTAATTGGTAATTTTTAACTTATTGACCAGAGACACATAGAATTCCTGAAGATGAAAGTTGTTTTCCTGTAACCCATCAATAGTTACTATATCCGGGTTTAAGTAACGTTGATTATCATTTCCATATTTGGCTGTTGCCAGCAAACTGTACTTACCTACATTCTTTTCATAGGAAGATTGGGCGAAAAAGTTCTTATTCCACATCCGTTGTGAAAATGCAAACACGTTGTTGACAACTGCACCCGGCAAGCCCTGATTGTCTTTGTAACCGTATAGTTTTACTTTCCACTTACTACTATCAGGCAATACTCCGTTTAATCCCAGTTCCAACCTCATGGTTTCAATATCGCCATCCTTTCTTACCGCTGTAGTATCATATACGCCATTGGTAGATCGGAATTTATATTTTCCATTGGCATTTTTATACTCGGCACTTAGGCTGCTGTAAACATTCTTACTTATTTTACTTTGCCACAATAAAGATGGGTTTATAAGGCCGAATGACCCTCCTTTTACCGATGCACGAATTTTTTGGGTTCTCCCGTCCGGGAAATCCGGTTGTTTTGAAGTAAGATATAATGAGCTTGCTGAGGCAAATCCTTTGGCAGACTGAAAAATAGAGCTCTTTTGTCCGTTATACAATTCTATCTCTTCAATATTATCCAATGAAAATTTACCAAGGTCTACCTGACCATTTTGTGCATTGCCCAATTGCACCCCATCATAAAAAACTGCAGTGTGGTTGGTGCCCATGCTGCGTACATTAATGGTCTTTAAACCACCAATGCCACCATAGTCTTTAAGCTGCACGCCTGAAAAGAAGCGAACCGCATCAGCCACTGAAAGACTGTTTAGTTTTTCGAGTTCGGCTCCTGATAATATTTGTAAAGGTGTTGAAGAGGTCTGTCTTTTGGTGATCTTTATTTTTCTGATCTGTACTTCTTTAAGCTGATTAACCTTATCTGCAGAATCTGTAGCTTTGAGTTTTGTTGAATCGGTTTGGGCAAACGACTGAACAGACGTACACATGCCCAGCCAAATAATAGCCAGAAAAGTAAAAAAAATAGAACCTACGCCTATAAAAGCGTTTTTACTTCTTTTCATTTTGTTGTGAGCTTATTACCCACAGCAAACAGTTAGATCAAGGAAATGAAATACAATAAACAAGCACTCACTCCAAGCTTCAATCCCCGAAAGCTATGAAATATTACCACTTATGGCAGGTCTTCTGACTTACTTCCGGTTATTCTGCCTTCCCAATCCTTAATCCCTTTTAAAGGATCAGAAAAAGTGGCCTTGATTTGAACACCGTTATGAAGCTTACAGCTGCGGGACAGTTACGGATTTACACCGTATTCCCTTTTAATCCCGAATAAGCACATCGGGAACCAAAAGCGATGCAAATGTACTTAAATAAATAGCTTGAAGCAAACCTGATTAGCTTTCTATATTAAATCGAATGCTCTTGCATATTGGCAGATCTCGTAATAAGAGTGGGTATTGAGTTTTTGCTTGATGTTTTTTCTATGTGTTTCGACAGTACTGGGTGAAATAAAAAGTTGTTCTGCTGTTTCTGATGAGGATTTACCCAATGCCATTAGACCCAGAATTTCACGTTCCCGGGTACTTAATTTTGTGAAATGGTGGTAATTGTTGCGCAAAAAGTTATTCTCTTCGAGCAAACGCGATGCTTTAACGGTCATGTGGTGCATCGAATCAATCGGCAATGCGATTGTGATAACAAGTAATGGCTTGTTATCACAATCCCTTATATAAACTTTTACACTCGACATATGCCAGTTCCAGTCGCTTGAATTTGAGAAACGAACCTGCTGAAAAAAAGTGCAAAGGTCCTCATCATTATTTTGTTCTATCAACCCAAGTATTTTAGGAACATAATCTTTAGCGTCATCGCCGTTAAAATATCTGGTATAATATTCTTCGGCAGTTATTTTCGTAATATCCTCCAGGGAAACGCCAAGCTGCTGCAATCCTCTTTTAGACATCCAGGCAACAGACCAGTCCCTAAGGTCGTGCAAAATAACAACACCAGGGAGTTCATCTGCTATTGCAGAAATTTTGGCTATAGCATTATCAATCTTACTTTGGATAAGGACGTTTTTACTCATATTTTGAAAGCAATAATAAAGATTGTAATTATCAGTTAAATATACATAGTAATAATGTATTAGAGGTAATAAAATACCTAAAAACAGGGATTGATTTTGCTGTTTTTTTACAGTCACTTTGTGCAAAAATTAACTTAAAGGAAAAACAACCCGTAATGCCCTTTTATCCTTATATTTATTCCCATTATAATTCTTATTGTGATGATGAAGTCGGTCTCCTTTTTACTTGTTATGGTTAGCCTGAATGCAATAGCTCAGAAAACAGATACTACATTTATAGCGCAATTGATGCGCAAACACCCCGATCGTTTTGCAGGGGTATTAAATCATCCGCAAAAGAACCAGATCCAGATTCTTTATACTCAGATCGACAGGGATGCGAAACATAAGCCTGTTTTTAAAACCTATAGCTATAATCTGGACAACCGCAGGTACTTTTACCCGGCAAGTACAGTTAAACTGGCAGCCGTAATTTTTGCACTTGAAAAAGTAAATGAACTTAAAATAGCCGGCTTTACTGCCAAAACCACTATGATTACCGATAGCTCATATACTGCGCAAACCAAGGTACTGGCCGATAGTACAGCTAAAAATGGATTACCCTCTATTGAACATTACATCAAAAAGATATTGCTTACCAGCGATAATGACGCGTTTAACCGGCTGTTTGAGTTTATTGGACGCGCTGAAATTAACAGCAAACTAAAGAAATACGGTTTTAACAACAGCCGGATATTAAATCGGTTGGCTATAGGCGATGCAGGCGAAACGGCAAAACATACCAATCCTATTAAATTCTACAATGGAGATAAACTGATATATAGCCAGACCGAACAGTACGACCCCAAAGAGTATGCGCTTTCGCTAACAAATACAGTTATGGGTATTGGCTATCTCGACAGCACGGATAAATTGGTGAACAAGCCATTTAATCTCGAGAATAAAAATGCTTTTAGCATTTCCGATCAGCAGGCCATGATGAGAAAACTGATATATCCGGAGGCTTTTCCTATTAAGGAACGGTTTAATTTAACGCCTGCCGATTATAAACTGATTTATACTTACATGAGTAAGTTGCCAACCGAAAGCGACTACCCTGCTTATGACCCTAAAGAGTTTTGGCCAACTTATGCAAAAATGCTGTACTATGGCAGGGATAAGGATGCTCAAATTGATTCGAACATTAGAATATTTAATAAATATGGCGATTCCTACGGTTTCATTATCGACAATTCGTATTTCGTAGATTTCAAAAATAAAATTGAATTCTTTCTTACCGCCGTGGTTCAATCAAATGAGGATGGCATTTTTAACGACAACAAGTACGAATATGATACCATATGCTTTCCCTTTATGAAAAACCTTGGCCAAACCATTTATACGTATGAGCTGGAAAGGAAACGCAAAACCGTACCTGACCTTAAAAAATTTAGGATGAAGTATAATTAACTATTCTTCATTGAGCAATTGTGCCTTTATATCATCTAGTTTCTTTGCTTCTTCTTTTGCCAGAACCGGGAATTTAAGGTTTAGTTTTTTGAATGTTTCGGCCAGTATATGGCTGATTGCCAACCGTGCATACCACTTCTGATCGGCCGGAATAATATACCATGGGGAATTTTCTGTTGAGGTGGCTGTTATTGCTTCCTCATAAGCAGTCATGTATTGCTTCCATAATTTACGCTCTGCTATATCTCCCGAAGCAAATTTCCAATTCTTTGCCGGATCATTTATTCTATCCAGAAACCTTTGCTTTTGCTCTTCCTTAGAAACATAAAGGAAGATTTTTATGATAACCGTTCCGTTTTCATTTAAGTGTTGTTCAAAGTTCCTGATGCTGTTGTAACGCTTTTTCCAGAAAGCATTATCCATCTTTTTTACATCCTGATATCCAGGTATATTCTCATTAAGAAAGTATTAGGGATGTACTTTACAAACGAGCACGTTTTCATAATGGGAGCGGTTATGAATTCCTATCCTCCCCTTTTCCGGCAAGGCCTTATAATGGCGCCATAGAAAATCGTGATCATATTCTTCGGAATTTGGAGCTTTAAAACTGTAGACCTGGCAACCCTGTGGGTTTAAGCCAGACATCACATGTTGTATGGCGCTATCTTTTCCTGCGGCATCCATTGCCTGAAAAATGATTAACACTGAGCGTGTATTTTCTGCATATAGCGTTTCCTGAGCAGCACTTAGCTTCAGCTTAATCTCCTCCAGTCTCTCCTTTCCTTCTTCTTTTTCCAGATCCCCTCTGTAACGGGTATCATAATTTTTAAGTGATATTTTTTTTCCTGGTGCTGCCAGATACTGTTCTATCTCATCTTTCATAGGGCTACATGTTTAGCTAAATATAGAATAAAACTCAGAAAAAGTAGTGCAGCCTCTGGATGATTTTTATCAAAAAGTACATTTCTTTAATCAAATTGGACAGGTTGCTTAGGTGTTTAATCTTTAAATTTGGTTTCTTCTCCAGATAATAGTTAAACAATTGTGTTTCATGTGTAATATGCAGTACTTCTTCAAAAAATCTAATTTAGCGGTCCCAATCCTGTCTATAATCGTCTTGCTATCAGTAAGCGCACGAGGACAAACAAAGGCAACTTTTCAGAATTTCAATGATGCTTCTGAACAGGTTACACGGTTTAGTACAATTGGAGAAGCCATAGATGCTCATGACGGAGAAATTGCATTTTTTGAAGGTGTTTATTATTTGTATGGAACAAGTTACGGATGTGGTTTTCAATGGGGCAAAAAAGAAGCACCTTTTTGTGGATTTAAAACCTATTCTTCGACAGACATGGTACATTGGACAGATAAAGGGTTTTTATTTGATGCGAAGACTCCTCTATGGCAGTCGAGATGTAACGGAAGCACTTATGGCTGTTTTCGCCCGCATGTGATTTTTAATAAAAAGACTTCTTTATATGTGTTATGGATTAATGTTTACGACAATGTTTCCGGGTTTCGTGTGTTTACCAGTAAAAATCCTGCAGGTCCGTTTACAGAAGTTGCGGAGCCAAAATTGGCAGTGAACACAGACGCTCCTGCTGCTGGATTGAACAATGGTGATCATGATACTTTTGTGGATAAAGATGGTACCGGCTATCTG
>NZ_CAMLHF010000041.1 GCF_946479715.1 uncultured Pedobacter sp.
CAATGGTTTAAAAAGTAACAGTCGTTCTCTCTTAAAGCGGCCGCCTTAGGTCGGCCGCTTTATTACCCTCTATCCCAATCCCCCCAAAGAAAGATTATTAACCAGCTGTCCTGGTAACTAATTGCTTATTGTCCTAAAACGGGGAATAAAAGAGAAAAAGTTGCCTCATTATTAGCCTCGCTTTTCGTTAAATGATCAGAAATAAGGTCAAATTTAACTATGGCCGAATTATTGCCTTTTTTGGGTAATAAGTCTGTAAAATAATTTTTAATAATTGATTTTGCATACCTTTGCGGGATTTTATAAAAACTACATCAATTTCTCTATACATGAGCTATCAGGATTATAAGTGCAGGAAGTGCAGTACAGATTTTCATTATCAGGTTCCACGCGGATTTGTGTTAAAACATTTGCTGGGATTTCTTCCTATACGAATTTACTGGTGCCCAAAATGCACTACAAACCGATATGTGTGGGTAGGCGATAAAGCTGAGGCTAAATAGCAGCCATTTAAAAATACCTATTTATGGGTATTGCTTGCTTAAGTGTTTTCCTTTTCCTTTGAGTAGATCTTCTGAATTTTCGATTCAGTTAAGATACCTGGATTTAATTAGATTATTATGGGAAGTCGAGTTGTAGGCAAATGGGTTGTCGCAAACGCGGTTGAAATAGACTACGTTGATGGGGCTGAAGTATTCAGAGCAGACATGTTTGCGCTCTCTGGTGCTTATCTGGAGTTTAAAGAAGGAGAAAAAGGAAGTATATATGATGGCGAAGGCGATGTTGATGCTTTTACTTATACCGCCACAAAAGAAAACCTGGTCTTAAAATATATCGATGGTGATGATGTCACTACTTATCATATAAAGGAATTAACCGGTTCCACTCTTTCCGTATATGAAGAGAATATTAAAACCCAGAAAGGGATCGTACATAAAGAAGTCGTCGAAATTAACCTGATGAAATAGTTTTTTAAAATTAACGCTCATGAAAACACTCAGCAAATTAATAGTACTTATCTTATTTTCTGCAAGTTTTATGGCTTGTGAAAAAAGCAGTGATGGTCCCTCAAATGAGAACCCTGGTCCCGATAAGGGTCCTGTAATCGGTAATGGAGATGCGGTGGATAATACACTGCATATGGCCTTCAAAACACCTGATTGGGAACGAAAGATCGACTGTACTCATCTTGATCTGGATCCTATCGGCTTAAACGATTCCACATCATATGTATCGGCAACATCAGCCTCTACAAATGAAACATTTTACTTTTCATTTCCCCGTGATAGCTCGGTTATGGTAAGGTCTTCCAATATTAAAAAGTATGGGATCACAAGAGTTGGGGCCAATAAAAAGCCCTTTGAGTTTTCACAAACACTTCCAATAATTGCAAACTCCACCACAAAATTAGTAAGTCTGGCCGGCTACAGCTCCGATTCTTATAATGAAGTTTTAGAGATCAAGTATACAGGTGTTAAAGGGAATTATGCTCAATTTCAGATAAAATGCCGTTACAGCATGAGTATGGGAGAAACCCTTAACGAAAGTAACAAGAGATTGGTAACGGGGACTTTCCATTTTAAAGTTAAAACAAAACGAATATAGCGCTCTGAGATTTAATAGTTAATAATCGTAAAGCAGCCCTGGCATACCGGGGCTGCTTCGTTTATAAAAGGGGAAACACTATATTTACATCACTATAAATTACATACATGAATATTTTACATCCATCTATAACAGATATAAAACAACTGGGAAAAGATATGCATCAGAAATATATAAGCGCTGATCCTTTCCCTAGCATTGTATTAGATAATTTTTTTAACGAGGAGTTTTTAAGCAAAGTGGCCGATGAATTTCCGGACTTATCTAAACAAAAGGATGTAAAGAAATATGATAACCATAATGAAAAGAAGCTGGAAGCTTTAGGCGAGAAACACTTCAGTGAATCAGCCCGTTTGCTGGCTCATTTTTTAAATTCACAGCCAATATTGGAATTTTTGCAGGAGCTTACGGGGATTAAGGAAACTTTACTGCCGGACCCTTATTTTTTGGGCGGAGGCTATCATGAAATAAAATCAGGTGGTTTGTTAAAAGTGCATGCCGATTTCAATAAGCATGAATTAGCTTTGGTGGATCGTCGCATTAACTTGTTGGTTTATCTTAATAAGGACTGGGATGAAAGCTACGGCGGACATTTTGAACTATGGGATCGTGATATGAAGCAGGCGCGCACAAAAGTATTGCCGATTTTTAATCGGATAGCTATATTTTCAACCACAGATTTTTCATACCATGGTCACCCTAATGCCCTGGCCTGCCCGCCAGACAGGAGTCGGAAATCTCTGGCATTATATTATTATAGTAATGGCCGACCAAAAAGCGAGGTAAATCACAAACCGCATGGAACGCTATTTGTAAACCGATCCGGAACGAAAAATGATGTTACCAAAGAACCTATCACCTTGCGCAGCGTATTATATGATTTAACACCACCAATATTAGTCAGGCTGGCTAAGAAAATCATTCGATAAAATTAAGTATATATGAAAAAAGCTTTACTACTCGTTCTATTCTTGCTCACTACTGTTACTGCATTTTCACAAATGAATGGCGACTATAATTATAGTATTGCCATCAGAGGATATAGTATGGTAGAGATGCCTAAAGTATTTAATGAAACCAGCTCCGATAAGTTTACAGATGCTTATTTTAACGGAGTGATGGTTAAATTTAACGATAACCAGTTTAGCTATCGTTTAAATGGAACCTATTATAATAAATCCAAAAAGTTTTTCAATGAGTGCGAAACATGCCAGGAAGCCGATGGTAAACTGCTCGATTACTCCTTTAAATTAGGATTTGAAAAGAACTTTAATTATTCCCGTATTCAACCCTATGTCGGCTTTGATTTGGGCTATCGTTACAACAGGTTTAAAGGTAGCCTGCAGAATAGAAACCAATTGAGAGACGTAAGTGCAGATGCCGTAGGCCAGGAGATTGAATCCACTAAGCACGGAATTATGGTATCCCCCGTTGTAGGGTTTAAAATCAACCCGATACCTCAGATTTCTATTTTCGCTGAAGGCACTCTGGATCTTTTGTACTCTTTCGAGAAGCAGAAAACGATTTTGCAGGATATTAATAACACCCGCACGGTCAGTAACGATCGGACAACCGAATTTCTTTTGAATCCTTTTTCAGTAGGGATTCAAATCCATTTAGGCAGCAATAAATAGCTTTCTACTTCATATGTGCCTTTATTTGGAGTTTACCTATTGTTAACAAATCAAATAATTCCGTATGTTTGCGTGAACAAATTGAACACACTTATCAATGAAACTGCATGAGCTTACCGCTCAGATGATCTAACTTAACAAGTCTCATGCAACTTCATAACACCTAAAGCGTAAATACACAGATGAAAATTGCCTTAATTACGGGAGTAACGGGACAGGATGGAGCCTATTTAGCTGAATTTTTGTTAAAAAAGGGATATTTTGTTCATGGACTGAAAAGAAGGTCTTCATCTTTTAATACAGAGCGTATCGATCACCTTTATCAGGATCAACACGAAAATAATGTAAAATTCAAACTTCATTATGGTGATCTAACGGATTCAACCAATTTAATTCGTATCGTTCAGGAAACCCAACCCGATGAGATTTATAACCTGGCTGCAATGAGCCATGTTAAGGTGAGTTTTGAAACACCTGAATATACCGCAAATGCCGATGGAATCGGAACACTTAGGTTATTAGAAGCTGTTCGGATTTTGGGTCTTACCAAAAAAACTAAAGTTTATCAGGCCTCTACGTCCGAGTTATACGGATTGGTTCAGGCTGTTCCTCAAAGCGAAACAACACCTTTCTATCCACGGTCACCCTATGCAGCAGCAAAAATGTATGCTTACTGGATTACGGTTAACTACAGAGAGGCTTATGATATGTTTGCCTGCAACGGCATTTTGTTTAATCACGAAAGTCCGGTTAGGGGCGAAACCTTTGTTACCCGCAAAATCACCCGTGCCGCATGTAAAATAGCATTGGGTTTGCAGAGCTGTCTATACCTTGGCAACCTCTCGGCACAACGCGACTGGGGTCACGCAAAAGACTACATCGAAGCCATGTGGTTAATTCTGCAACAGGAAAAACCGGAAGATTATGTAATTGCTACAGGCGTTACCACTACGGTAAGAGATTTTGTTAAAATGAGCTTTGCCGAATTGGGAATTGAAATTGAGTTCAGTGGAAAAGACCAATACGAACGGGGCGTAATCATTGATGTTGATCAGGATCTGATTGTTCAACTAGGACTAAATGACGAGTATTTAAAACCGGGTACCATTGTGGTACAGGTTGATGAAAAGTATTTCAGACCAACAGAAGTTGATCTGCTATTGGGCGATCCAACAAAAGCCAATACCAAACTGGGTTGGAAACCTAAATATGATCTTCCGCTTTTAGTAAAAGACATGGTTCATTCCGATCTGCATTTGATGAAAAAGGATGAGTACTTAAAGCAAGGCGGCTTTAAAACATTAAATTATTTCGAATAAGCTATTTCATACACTATCCATTACCTATGAAGTTTAAAAATATACTTACCGCATTCCTTTTCTTCTTTGCCATTATTCTTTCCCAATCGGCATTTTCGCAAACCAATTACGCGGATGTAAAAGTTGATGACCTAACTGATACACAGATCCGACAATTAATGCAGAGAGCGGAATCGGTAGGGTATAATGATGCGCAGCTAGAGCAAATGGCTGCGGCTCAGGGCATGAATGCCACTGAAATTCAGAAACTCCGTTTAAGGGTAGAAAAGATCAGGAAACAGGAAGGTGGCCAAAGTAATGATAAATCGGACAGCAACGGTTCCAATAAAAATCAGCAAAATGGCAATGAGCTGGACAGAACCAGAGGCTTTGATAAGCAAAACGTACGCGATACCACTAAAAATAACAATAAAACCGATTCCAGCGGCAATCTGAAAACTAAAAAAGCATTGGAAGAGGAAAAGCTTGCGGAAATGAAAAAGCTTTTCGAAGGCCTTAAGCCCAAAATTTTTGGGGAGGACCTGTTTAAAAATGAGAACCTGACTTTTGAGCCAAACCTTCGTATGGCCACCCCTAAAAGCTATGTGGTTGGTCCTGATGATGAACTGCTGATCGATTTAAGTGGCGACAATGAAGCCAACTATAAACTTAAGGTAAGTCCGGATGGCACCATCCGTTTACAATATGTAGGTTTGATATCAGTAGGTGGATTAACCATTGAACAGACCACTTCAAAGATTCGTTCAAGCATGGCAAGTACCTACCCAAGTTTAAGATCAGGCAGAACGAGTGTCGCCATCACACTAGGAAATATCAGAAGTATTAAAGTAACCGTAATAGGAGAGGTCGTTAAACCGGGATCATATACTGTTCCTTCCCTGTTTACCGTATTTAATGCCTTATATGAATCAGGAGGGCCGAACAGGAACGGGTCTTTCCGTAAAATACAGGTGGTTAGGAACAATAAAGTTGTATCTACTATAGATGTTTATGATTTTCTGTTAAACGGAATCCAGTTAAATAATATCCGCTTGCAGGATCAGGATGTGATCAATGTGCCGGTGTATCAAACAAGAGTTGAAATGGCCGGAGAGGTTAAACGCCCGGCATTATACGAGGCTTTAAATACAGAAACTTTAGAAGACATGGTTCGTTTTGCCGGTGGTTTCTCTAACGATGCTTATACTGCGCAGATCAAGGTACTTCAAAAAACAAATAAGGAACGTAAAATCACGGATGTTCCGGCTGATGATTACAATAAATACAATCCATTAAATGGCGACAAATATGTGGTTGAGGCTATTCTGGATCGTTTCGAAAACAGAGTAGAGATTTCAGGTGCTGTTTTCCGCCCGGGGCAGTTTGAGCTTGACGAGAACTTAACCTTAAAGCAATTGATTGCTAAGGCTGATGGCTTAAAAGAAGATGCATTTTTAAACAGGGGTTATATTTCAAGGTTAAATGCAGACAACAGTTTATCACTTTTATCATTCGATGTGGCCAAAGTATTGGCGGGTACTGAAGCCGACATTAAGCTGCAGAGAGAGGATAAAGTAACCATCTCTTCAATATTTGATTTAAGAGAGGAATATAAAGTAACCATTCAGGGAGAGGTTAGGGAGCCCGGTATTTTCGAATATGGAGATAATATGAATCTGGAATCACTGATCCAAATGGCGGGTGGCTTTAAAGAAGGTGCCACCCCAAATCGTATCGAGATATCGAGAAGGATCAAAAATAGTGATGCAACTTCTGTATCTGCACAGACGGCAGAAGTGTTCACTGTAAATGTAGACCAGAATCTAAAAATTCAGGAGAAGGATTTTACATTAAAACCATTTGATATTGTTTCCATCCGGAGTTCTGAGAGCTATCAGGTCCAGCGACAGATTAAAGTGGAAGGAGAAGTACTTTACCCAGGAATTTATACTATTACCAAGAAAGATGAACGTATTTCTGATATTATTAAAAGAGCAGGCGGGCTAAGTCCTTTAGCTTATGTAGAAGGGGCTTCGTTAAAGCGTACCGGTGGCGCTGAGGCAAGAGCTGCTGATAGTCTGGAGAGAAGAAAAGAAGAGAAGGAAAAGTTGATGAACTTGCAGCGTTTAAAACAATCTGGCGCTAAAGATACTACAACCATAGAAAAAGATTTACAAGTTCTGCGTAGTGACTTGGTTGGAATTGATTTGGAGAGAATTTTAAAGAAACCATTGTCTAGAAATGATTTAATTGTTGAAGATGGAGATGTAATTAGGGTTCCTAAGGAGTTGCAGACGATAAGAGTGACTGGAGAGGTTTTGAAACCTAATAGTATAGTTTATATAAAAGGCAGAAGCTTTAAGGGATATGTTGACGGAGCTGGAGGTTTTAGCTATAATGCCTATAAAAGAGGTGCTTATATTGTTTATTCAAATGGATCAGTTGCTGCGGCAAAAAAGTTCTTATTCTTCAACAACTATCCTCAAGTGAAACCCGGAGCAGAGATCTTTGTTCCGAAACGTGCGGAAAGAGAGAAATTAGGAATACAGGGTATAGTTGGTATATCAACAGCAGTAGCCTCTTTAGCGGCAATCTTTATAACATTGCTAAAGTAGAGCATTTTATTTTAAAACCTATATGATATTTTGATAAATGAGTTTACAGACTAAAGAGAACTTGAATACTTCAGATGAAATTTCTTTAAAAGATCTTATTTCGAAAGTTAAGACTTGGTATCGTTTTCTTCTTTCGAAATTTTGGATAATTTTTGTTTGTGGTTTGATTGGGGGGGGGATTGGATATGCTTATGCTTATAGTAAAAAAACAAGCTATAGCGCTGTAACTACATTTGTTTTAGAAGATGGGGGGAGTAATGCTTCTCCTCTAGGTAATCTCGGTGGCTTGGCTTCTATGGTTGGGGTAGATTTAGGTGGTGGTGGTGGTGGAATATTTCAAGGAGATAATATTTTAGAGCTTTATAAGTCTCGAACCATGATAGAGAAAACTTTAATGTCAAAAGTAGAGTATAATGGTGAGAAAGTCTTATTAATAGATCTTTACATTAATTTTAAAGGATTAAGGGAGAAATGGAATGGTAATGATGGGTTAAAAGAAATCCAATTCAAGGATTTAGTCACTGCTGATCGATTACGAGACAGTGTTTTAGGAGGAGTAGTTCAGGACATCAATGAGCATTTCCTAAACGTAGCCAAATTGGACAAGAAATTAAGCATAATTCGGGCAGAAGTAAAAGCACCAGATGAATTTTTTGCTAAGGCTTTTAACGATCAGATCGTAAAGAATGTAAATGATTTTTACATACAAACAAAGACGCAAAAATCACTGCAAAATGTTCAAATTTTACAACATAAAGCAGATTCTGTGAGATCAATGATGAACGGCTCTATTAATACTGCTGCCGCGGTACTTGATGCTACTCCCAATATTAATCCCACTCGCCAAGCACAGCGCACTGCTCCATCCCAAAGATCTCAATTTTCTGCGGAAACAAATAAGGCGGTTTTAGGGGAAATGGTGAAGAATCTGGAAATATCCAAGATGGCTTTATTGAAGGAAACCCCGTTAATTCAGGTTATTGATAAACCAATATTTCCATTAACAAAGGAACGTTTTGGTAAAGTTAAAGGTGTTATTTTAGGAGGGTTTATTGCTGGCCTCATTGCAATTTTGTTTATTTCCTTTAAACTGATTTTCAGGAAAATATCCCATGACAATTAAATTAAAGACTAGTTGAATCTTCTTAAAACTATAAGGAGTTTAAGGAGAATCCTATAAATGATATATAGCTCCATTGAGAATAGATTAATCGCTCATAATAATATAAAACATAAATAAATAATAAAAATGATTACTAATAAAAATATCTTTATAACAGGAGGTGCGGGATTCATAGCAAACACACTTATTAAAAACTTAGTCGAAGAGAATAAGATTACAGTTTATGATAATTTTCATCGTGATACCTTAACCAATAGCCCATACGCTAACCATCCGAACATTCAAATAATTAAAGGGGATGTTTTAGATCTTCCGGCATTAACAAATGCAATGAAAGGTGCAGATATTGTGGTACACGCTGCAGGTATTGCCGGAATAGAAACAGTGATTAAGGATCCTGTAAGAACTATGCAGGTTAATATGATTGGGACCGCAAATGCTCTAGAAGCAGCAAAGGTAAATCAGATTTCAGATAGGTTTATTGATTTTTCAACCTCTGAAATTTTCGGGAGTCATGCATTCAAAAGTACAGAAACTGATACCGCTGTATCTGGGAGTGTTGGTGAAGCTAGATGGGTTTACGCAGTTAGTAAACTTGCAGGAGAGCATTTAGCGCATGCTTATTTTAAACAACATAATTTACCAGTAGTAACTGTTAGACCTTTTAATATATATGGCCCAGGACAGACTGGAGAAGGAGCACTTCAAATTTTTATCAAAAGGGCGCTGAAAAACGAAGATATCTATATCTACGGAGATGGAACTGCAATAAGAGCTTGGTGTTATGTAGATGACTTTGTAGAATGTCTAATGAGCTGTCTTGAAAACCCTAAAGCAATTGGTGAGAGTTTTAATTTGGGTAATGCAAGGACTGTAATAACAACATTAGGTTTGGCGCAAGCTGTTTGCAGAGTCCTAAAATCCGATTCAAAAATCATTTTTAAAGACGCGCTAAGCGCTGATATCGAAATGCGAATTCCAAGCGTTTTAAAAACTAAGGAAGTTCTTGGCTTTGAAGCAAAAGTTGACCTAGATGAAGGCATAGAGAAAACCGCTGAGTATTTTAAAACACTGATTTAGGAAAGTCGATTTTGAATTAATTGTAGGAATACTCTAAGATGGGCTCAATGATGATTAAAAATATATACTTAATAGGTTCCGAAGGTTTCATAGGAAAAGCAGTCTCTGATGAATTAAGTAAGAGGGGGAATGTCTTTTTCTTAAATCGGAAATTATTGGATCTGACAAATAAATCAACATATGAGGGGTGGGATTTTGAAGATTCTATGATTATTGATGCAATCGCAAAAATTGACGGAGATCCAGTTGAAATCTATCAGAATAACTATTGGTGTTTTACTGAGTTCATAAAATTTTTAAAGATTAATTTCTCGAATGTTCATTATGTTTATTTATCGACACTGTCTACGCTAAACATAAAGGTAATTCAAGAAAATATCTATGTTAAATCTAAATATGATGCTGAATGTTATCTTAAAGATAATATGGAAAATCATAAAATCATTAGACTATCGTATCCATTCGGTCCGGCTGAAAATAAAAATAGGCTAGTCAGTCGATTAGTAAACAAGGTTTTAAATGGAGAGCTTGTTGCAATTAAGGATCTTGAATTATTCTTGACTCCCATAGATTTATTGATAAATGACTTTTCGGAGCTGCTTGAAGACCTAAATAAAGAAATTAATTATCTGCCGATGTCGCCAATTAGGCTTGAAGATCTTCTAAAAAAGATTTATAAGCTGACAAAAAAGAAAGAGTATTACAATGTTGAAAAAGGACAACCGGTGGACGATGAGCCGGTCAGTCAAATAACTCGATACAAAGAGGAAAGAGATACAGATTTAGAAAAAGCATTGCTTAAAATAATAGGTAGATATGCGCAATGATAAATTGTTTTTTGTAATCCAATCTTGTTTGAAATACAACAGTTTTGATTGGGGTATTAAGCTTCGGTCCTTTCTATACAAACCTTTTTTTAAAAAATTTGGAAAGAATATCCAAATCAAAGATGGAGTGACAATTAAATATCCTTCCGAAATAGAGTTAGGTAGTAACTGTAAAATTGGAGAATACACTTATTTGGTTGGTAAGGGGGGGCTAAAAATTGGAAATAATTTTTTATTAGGTGCAGGCTGTAAAATTATAACATCAGCCCATAATATTGAGAATCTTGATATTCCAATATTTGATCAAGGACTAACTTTTCAGCCTATAGAAATTGGAAATAATGTTTGGTTTGGTTTTGATTGTAAAGTATTTGGGAATAGTAAAATTGGGGATGGAGTAGTTATTGGAGCGGATACCTTGATCAAAGATGCAGAGATACCTCAGAATGCTGTTGTCGTAGGCACTCCATATCGGATTTTAAAAATTAGAAAGTAGTTGTCGTTTTATTTGCCAATTAGATTTGAAGAAAATAGATAAGATAGAAGTTATGAATATTTTATTTCTGCCGATTAATACAGCTTCTCAGCCTGGGATAACAGCATTGAGTTTGAATAAATTGGCTGGGGTAAATGCCTTGTGTATGACAACAGTGTTGGATAAATATTTTGATACAAATGAATGCGTATTATATGTAAAAGGAAATACGTCAAGCAAAAATCCCATTAAATGGGTAATAACTAAAATAAACTATTGGCGAAAAGTAAAAGAACTGATTGAGTGGGCTGATGTTTTGCATTATACATGGGATTCTGCATTATTAAACGATTTTGATCTAAAATGGGCGAAAAGGTTGGGGAAAACCATTTTTATTGAATGGTTGGGGAGTGATATAAGAGATCTGACTGTTTTTGAAAAGTATAATGAATTCAGTAATTTATTTATCGCAGGAAAATCACCAAAAGAAATATTAGAAACATCTGCTAATTCCTTTAGGAACCAATGTAAATTCTTAAATTATAAAGCAATACCTGTTTTATGCCCTGAAATGAGTATCTATCTAAATCGATCCATCTTTACTGATGGAGCTAGATTACTGATGCAAAGAATGAATACAATGGATTTTCAATGCTCTTATCCTTTAGCGACAAAACAGAAATTACTTATTGTTCATTCACCTTCAAATAAATCGATAAAAGGTACAGAATATATTCTTCCAGCTATCTCTGAACTATCCGAAAAATTTGATTTTGAGTTTAGACTTTTACATAATATATCTAGAGTGGAAGCATTGAAGTCTATTTCTGAATGCGATATTTTTATCGATCAAATATTAATTGGGAGTTATGGATCTGCAGCTATGGAGGCGATGAGCTTTGGAAAACCAGTTATGTGTTATATTATGCCTGAGGTTTTTCAATCAGGTTTGCCCTTGGAATGCCCAATTGTAAATTCTAATCCATCAAATATAAAGGATCAATTGGAGATACTGATTGAAAATGGAGACCTCAGGAATGAAATTGGGAAAAAAAGTAGAGCATATATGGAAAAATATCATGATGCTGATACTATTGCTCCAAGATTATTAGAAATGTATAAAGCGGAGTTAGCAAAATAATGTCGATAAGCAGGGTAAAAGCATTAGCAAAGGATAGTGTAATATATGGTCTTTCAAGTGTTATCACTCGAACAATAACCATCTTTCTAGTCCCAATATACACAAGGATTTTTACTCCTCAGGATTACGGCGTTATTAATCTAATTAATACTACCTTTTTTTTGGTAGGAATGTTTTGTGTTTTTGGTCTTGATAGTTCTGCAGCTAGATGGTTTTATGATTCAGAAAATGAAAATGACAAGAAATCTACTATCTCAACGTGGTTCTGGTTTCAGTTTTTTATTTCTGTTTTCTTAGGGGTTTGTTTTTTTATATTAACACCGATTGCGGGGAAGTTTTTGCTAGAAAAACCAACTAGCGAAATAAGACTATTGTGGTTAATACCTTGTATAATCTTGGTCACTGACATTTTACCAAAAATTATCACAAGTTGGTTCAGATATATGTTACGACCAATATCAACTTTAGTATTTACAGCTTCCCAGTCTATATTTACTGTTGGCTTAACTTTTTATTTTGTGGTGTATGAAAAACTTGGTATCGTAGGAGTTTTTTTAGCATTATTAATTTCAAGTTTTATATTTAGTATAGTCTCGATAATCATACTGAAATCCTGGATTAGTTTCAGATTCTTTAGAAAAGAAAAGCTAATATCAATGCTTAAGTATGCATTGCCATTAGTTCCTGCAACATTAGCGTACTGGGTTTTAAATACGACAGATTCATATTTTTTATTAATTTTCAAGGACCAGGCTTCTGTTGGTCTTTTTGCAATTGGGGCTTCTATAGCTTCTTGCGTTTCATTAGTTACAGGTGCATTTCAACAGGCCTGGGGTCCATTTGCATTTTCCATTCATAAGGAACCTGATGCACAGAAAACTTATGCGAATGTGTTTTATGTTTTTGGGGTTATAGCAAGTGTGATTATATTGTTTATGTTTTCTTTTACTCCTGAAATTATTAGATTTTTTACTACTAAGGATTACTATAAGGCAGATTGGGTGGCATCTATACTTAGTCTAAACCTTATTTTAATCGCATTTACATATATTGCATCAATAGGAACGGGTATTGCAAAGAACAACAAGCCATATGCAACAGCAATTTTTATAGGGGCAATTCTTACTGTTATTCTTGATATTCTTTTAATACCTAGTTTTGGCATAAACGGATCGGCTATTGCTACGGTGGTTGCCCAGTTAATTGTCCCGGTTTTTGTTTTTTATCATGCTCAAAAGCTTTATTATATAAATTACGATTTTATCTCGGTCGCTGGTTTATTAATTACGCCACTAATTATCGGTATTGGAGTTAGATTTTTGCCTATTGATGATTTTTATACCTTCTTTGCAATTAAAATTTTAGTGTTCTTTTCTTATATATTCATATTGTATCGTTTCAATTTAAAAAAGATTGAAATTGTGTTACAATCTGTTAAACACAAATCTTAATGAAGGTAATTCTCTATAAAATAGGTCTCAGATGCCAATTCATGAAGTATGTTTTGGATGAGTCACGTACAAGATCGACCTTCGATAGTTTATTAATGCAATATTTTTCGAAAAGCATTAATAAGTGGTTTTATATAGGGTCTAATCGTTTTTTGATTGATTTTACATTTGAACTTAGGGGTGTAAACTATAGGGGAGAAAACAAGAATGATAATAGCTAATCGCGTAAGTCTATGAATTTTTTAATAGTAACTCATTATTTCCCTCCTCTGAATGAGATCGCCTCATTAAGGTTATACGCCATTGCAAAGTATTTGGCTGTTGATGGACATAATGTATATGTAGTAACATCTGAAAAAAACATAGCCGATGGGGATTTGAGCTTAGTTAAGAGACTCCCTGATAGTGTAATTGTAAAAGTTGTCAAATATAAATCAATTGCAAGCATTTATTCTAGGTTTAAAGGAAAACAGCCAAATAAGCAAGTGGTAGACAAGGAGGAGTTGCTGCAAAGACCAAATAAATCAAAAATTAAGATGTTTTTTGCAAATAAAGTCTATGCACTTGGTTCCCTGTTAGATTTTCAATTTTTTTGGAGGAGTCCTGCAACCAAGGTTTGCAGTGAGATTATTATTGAAAAAAAAATAGATATAGTCATTAGTTCATTTTCTCCAATATCATCATTTATTATTGGGGCTAGATTGAAAAAAAGGTTCAGTTACCTAAAATGGGTAGCCGATTATCGTGATTTATGTTCTCTCAATAATGTTTCTGCTGCAAAAGGTTTCTTTAATAAAATTGAAAGAAGATTAGAGATTAATACAGTAGGCCAGTATGGTGATCTTATTACCGTTGTTTCTGATCCGTTAAAAGAATCTTTGCAGTCCTTGTTTCCTAATAAAAAAATCATTGTTGTTGAGAACGGCTTTGACGAAGAAGATTACGATATGAGTATATTGGGAAATAAAAAGGTTTCTCCTATTAAAGAGACAATTAATATCGTTCATACTGGTACAATTTATCCTGTGAATCGTGATCCAAGCCCTTTGTTTTTAGCTTTGAACCAATTAAAGGAAGAAGGTAAAATTACGGAAAGTGATTTTAGGATTACCTTTTATGGCAACAAATTGGGAGATCTTAATCAAATAATTCAAGAATGCGATGCCGAAAATTGGATTGCATTGGGTGGGCAGGTAGACCATGAAAAGTCACTCCAAGTACAAAGAGAATGCGATTTATTGTTGTTCTTAGAAGGAAACAATGAAAAAAGTAAAGGCGTGTTAACTGGGAAATTATTTGAATATTTTATGAGCAATGTTCCAATATTAGGTATTGGGATAACACCTGAAACCTCTGCCGGAGAATTGATCTTGAAATCGCAAACGGGATTTGTTCTTGGTAATAATATCGAAGACATTAAAGAAACATTATTGTATATATTGAGTAATAGAGGAAAAAACTATTTTACTCCCGATTTTGATATTATAAATAAGTATTCTAGAAGATTGCTGAATAAGAAATTGATATCTGGAATCAACAAACTTTGATTTATATTTTTATTATTTAATAGAAATGAGCAGACTGCACGAGTTTAAAATAAATATACCTGTATTAATACTGTCTATATTGATGCCTTTTTCGGGTGTTTATTTGACAAGACTAATGCCCGTGAGTCCGATTTATTTTACGTTTATTATTGCATTTGTCTTCTTTCTTTTACATGTTATTAGAAACACAGAATCTGTAAAAATTTTGAACTCAAGTATTTTTCCGGCTTTTGGATGGCTTGTTTATTTAATTGTAACTCAATCTTTCTTGTCGCCAGATGTGCATACAGTTATAAATGCCTCGATGTCAATTTTGTATTTTATTATGGCAATTACCCTAATTACAAAATTGGAAACAAAACAAGTAATTAGAGTTGCGGACTTTATGTTTTGGGTATCGATTCCATTGTTAGTGGTAGAATCTTTTTACAGAATTACACATCCTGTTTTTTTAATAGATACAACTGGTGGAAGCGCTGTTGAAGTTGAGGATGCAGGTATTTATCCATTTAAATTCAGCAGTATCATGTATCAGGACTCGAATTTTGTGGGTATTTTTATCATTTGTTTATTTTTCCTCGCATATTACATTTATAACTATGTAGAGGCAAGGAAGATTTACGTGTACATAATGTTATTATTATTTATATTAATTCTTCTTACATTAGCCAGGGCAGCTATTTCCAGCACTGTCGTCTTTTTTTTATTTTTTTTTATTTCAAAAAGAATAGGGTTTTATAGAACAGTTTTTATTTTTGGTTTAATAGGCATCTTATTTAAACTATTGTTTCTTCAAAGTGTAGAAGAAGACGGTAGTCTCCAAAGTAAGTTTATGATTATTGAGCGTACAGCTAGTTTTATTGAGAAGGCACCTCTTAATGAGATTGTTTTTGGTGTTGGAATAGGAAATACAGTTAAATATCTTGGTATAGGAGCCCATAATTTTTTTGTCACTTACATAGTAGAAACGGGATTTTTAGGGTTAACAATTTTAATGTTTTTTTGGGGTTATCTTGTTTATTGCTCTAAAGGAAAGGTATTGTACGTAATGTTGCCTTTTTTGGTGGCTGGAATGTCTCTGGCCGGTCACGCTATCCCATTTTTATATACAGTATTCGCCATAATAATTAAATTATCCAGAGACAATAATATAATATATGATAAAATTCAACAAACCCACAGTTCTAGGAACTGAGACTAATTATATTCAAGAAGCATTTGCAAATGGACACTTATGCGGCGACGGGCCTTTTACATTAAGCTGTAACTCGCTTTTAGAGCAAATGACATTAAGTCAGAAGGTATTAATTACCACTTCCTGCACACATGCAATCGAGATGGCCTCTATACTTGCTGAAATTAGCGTCGGTGATGAAGTGATTATGCCTTCATACACTTTTGTTTCTACTGCAAATCCATTCGTATTGAGAGGTGCGGTTGTTAAGTTTGTCGATATAGACCCTTTGACGATGAATATTGACGCAGACAGAATTGAGGAGGCCATTACATCTAAAACTAGGGCAATTGTACCAGTTCATTATGCAGGTGTTTCATGTGACATGGACAAGATAATGGGTATTGCAGATTCCGCAAAGTTAAATGTAATCGAAGACGCAGCTCAAGGTGTCATGGCAAGCTATAAAGGTATTCCCTTGGGAAGCATCGGAGATTTGGGCGCATTTAGTTTTCATGAAACTAAAAATTACCACTGTGGTGAAGGGGGGGCGCTCCTAATAAATAATGAAAATTTTATTGAAAGAGCGGAAATTATAAGAGAAAAGGGTACGAACCGAAAAAGATTTTTGAGAGGGCAGGTAGATAAGTATTCCTGGGTTGATGTAGGTTCAAGCTATTTGCCAAGCGAGATGAATGCCGCATTTTTGTATGCCCAACTTCAAGCAAGAGATCTTATATATGAAGAAAGAATGCGGATTTGGAATAGGTATTTTAATGAACTGATAGATCTTCGTGATAACGAGCTTTTAGAATTGCCTTATATACCTGATAATGTAATTCATAATGCTCATATGTTTTACATTAAATTGAAAAATGCAGAGGAAAGGTCAGCGTTAATTTCTTTTGGTAAAGAACATGGCGTTCTGATGGTCTTTCACTATGTTCCTTTGCATAGCGCTGAAGCAGGACATAAATTTGGAGAATTTGTTGGTGAAGATAAATTCACAACTATTGAAAGTGAAAGATTATTACGCCTACCGCTATATTACTCCCTAAGTGAAGATGAACAAAGTAAAGTAATAGAAATTATTCGGGCATTTTTTAAAAATAGATAATGGTATTCGAAAATATTGTTTGTTTTCCAAGTATTGAATGGTCCCATAATTGGGAAAGACAACAGGAATTGATTAGCCGCTTAGCCGTTCATTATAATAAAAGCCCTATCCATATCTTTGAACCTCTAGGCTTAATTAATCACAATTTAATCTCCCTAACAGAAAAGATTAGAAAGAGGTTTGTGGAAAGGTCTGAGATTGGCTCGGTCTATAATAACAAGAAAACGCAAAATATGCATTTTCATACTCTAAATTTTGTGCCTTTTCATTATAATTCAGTAGTTGATTCTTTTAATTATAGTTTGTTAAAAAATATAATTGATACAAGGGAGTCTTTAGTTTGGGCAACCTATTTAAATGGATTTACATTAAAAGCGTTTAAAAATGGAAAATTCAGAGTATTGGATCTTGCAACACGACGTCAGGTCAGCAATGAAATATCAGAGAAAGCAAAAAAAATCGAAATAGAAGGAGTTAAGGTTGCTGATCTAGTTTTTGTAGACAATTATAACACCTATTTAGACTACGAAAAGTATGCAAAGAAAATAATATATCTTCCACAAGGTGTCGATGAAAAGGTATTTGTCGCGAATAATCTAGCGGAAGAGTATATTCACTTAAAGCAAAGTGGGAAAAAGATTATTGGGTATTGTGGGACACTACATAAATTCATCGATTATGATCTTATGACTGAGGTAATAAAAGATTTTCCTCAACATCTTTTTATGTTTGTAGGAAATATTTTAGATCAAAGAGCAAAGCAATTACTAAACTTAAGTAATGTTATATTTACCGGACAAAAAGATCACTCCGTCTTGGGCGAATACTATAGGTTGTTTGACGTTGGATTAATTCCGTATACAATTGAGCCATATACAACAGGGGTTTTCCCAACAAAATTTTTCGAATATATTATAAACGATGTCCCCGTAGTATCGTCACCTCTACCAGACTTATTGCGGTTTAACAATCTCGAGTTTTTGTTAATTTATAGCTCAAAGAATGAGTTTAACCAATGTATTGAAAAATCTCTAAGTACTAACTTTGAAACCTACAAACCGGAAATGCGTAAATTTACTCTTGAAAATACCTGGACTAAAAGATTTGATAGTATACTATTTGAATTTGATAAATTATAATATATGAAAGTAGCCTTTCTTGTTACTTCTCTGGCAAATCTTGGGCCCACTGTTGCTACAATACGATTAATTAAATCTCTAAATAAAGACGTTGAAGGAGAGCTTTTTTATTTTAAAGAAAAGCCGGATATATCTTGCCCTATTAAAAGCCGCAAAATATCTTTGTTTGAAAAAATTAATTTTGACGAATTTGATATAGTACACTCTACTGGTCTTCGCCCGGATATTTACTTGCTGAAAAATTATTCAAAAGTGAAAACCAAATCGATTACATCTGTTCATTGCTATATAAAGGAAGACTTAGGGTTCTTGTATTCTAAATTTATTACGAGAATTGTTGTTCCTCTTTGGTATGCAGCATTAAAAAAGATGAAGCGGGTTGTCGTTTCTACTGAATATATGAGGAGCTATTATCAGAGGGAATTAGGTACTAACAATATTTCCAAAATCCCTTATGGTATAGATCCTTTGAAGGACATCCTAATTACCCATGAGGAAATTACTTTTTTTGAAAATTTAAGATCATCGTATTCCGTTCTTGGGAATGTTTCTCTTCTTATAAAGAGAAAGGGACTGGAGCAGTTAATACCTTTATTGGTATCGAAGAAAGATCTAGCTGTGGTAATTGTTGGCGATGGAGAAGAGAGGGAAAACTTGATGAAATTAGCAAATGAAAATAATCTTCAAGACAGGTTCTTTATATTAGGATTTAAGGAAAATTCTTATAAGTATTACAAGTATTTTGATGCTTACGTTATGCCTTCAAGATCAGAAGGTTTTTCTTTGGCTACATTGGAAGCTTTTTATCTCAATTTGCCTGTGATCTCTACAAGGCTGCCTTATTATGAGGAGTTTTTTAAGGATGATGAAATATGTTTTTTTGAATTGGATAATTCTAACTCTCTCATTAAGGCAGCGGTAAAGGCAATAGAGAATAAGGATCAAATTGTCTCTAATGCAAATAAGGTATTTGAATCTAATTTTACTTTGGATTCTCTTCGAGGTAAGCATCTGGACTTGTATAATTCAATTATAAACGACAAATGTTAGATATAAAATTCTCAGTTTTATTGTCAGTCTATTATAGAGAGAATCCTGTTTTTTTGAGAGAGGCATTAAATTCTATCATTGATCAGAGCTTACCCCCAACAGAAATAGTATTGGTTAAAGATGGCCCATTAAATGAAGATTTGGAGCAAATCATTTTGGATTTTGAAAGTAAATATTGTGATACTTTGAAAGTCATCACACTATCTAAAAATGTTGGTTTGGGAAATGCATTAAAAATAGGTATGGATAATTGCTCTCATGAGTTGATAGCAAGGATGGATACGGATGACATTTCTCTGTTTTGTAGATTTAAAAAGCAAGTTGACTTTTTGGTAAATAATCCTCAAATTTCAGTAGTTGGCTCTGTTATCGAGGAATTTAATGAAATCCCTGGTGATTTGGGAGTACTTAAGAGACTGCCAGAAGACAGTGATCAATTGGTTATCTATTCTAAACAGCGCAGTCCAGTTAACCATCCTTCCATTATGTTCAGGAAATCTGCTGTTTTGTCCTCTGGAGGCTATAATGGAGATTTTAGATTATTTGAGGATTATAGCCTTTTTGCCAGAATGATTACAAAAGGATTTAAGTTTTATAATATTCAAGAGCCATTGCTATATTTTCGAATAGGAAATGGTATGGAAACAATCAAAAGAAGAAGTGGGTGGGGATATATGAGGAGCGAGGTTAGGTTTCTTAGTTTTGCCTATGGTATTGGGCATTTTAATACCCTTCAATACATTAAAGCGTTGTGTGTAAGAATTCCTATTAGGCTACTCCCTCCAATTATTGTTCTAAAAATCTACTCCATTTTTTTAAGAAAATAGAATATTATTTATGTTTCAATTGATTTGAAATTATTTTATGTAAATTTGGCCTAATTATAGTTCTTGCTCTCACATAAACGCTATTTATGCTTTTCACCCTTATTTATCTTACAAGTCTTTTGGTCGTAGCTTTTGCTATTCCACCTATCATAACTGTTTCACTAAGAAAACGGTTATTTGATGATCCAAATGAGTCTAGAAAGATCCATAAACGCATTATTCCAAACTTTGGTGGTGTGGCAATTTTTACAGGATTTCTTTTTTCCTGTTCAATATTCATACCATCCAACATATTACCGGAAGCTAATGTTTTAATGGGTGCAGGACTTGTACTATTTATGATCGGGTTAAAAGATGATATTATAGGTTTAGGTCCGGGTATCAAATTTGTTGCACAGTTCGCAAGTGCTTTTATTGTAGCGATGGTCGCAAACATAAGGATAACGGACTTGCATGGAGTGTTTGGAGTTTATGATTTGCCATACTATGCAAGTATAACTTTAACAGTCTTTTTTATTGTAGGTATTGTCAATGCTTTTAATCTAATTGACGGTATTGATGGGCTTGCTGGATCGATCGGGTTAATTCTGAGCGTAGCATTTGGAGTGCTTTTTTATAAATCGGGTGATTTGGGATGGGCTTACCTGGCAACTGGTTTAGCTGGAGCATTATTAGGCTTTCTATTTTTTAATGTAACCCCAGCAAGGATTTTTATGGGAGACTCTGGGTCTTTGTTACTGGGATTTATTGCAGCTGTTTTAAGCATCAAGTTTATGACGATAAGTCTTTCCGAAAATGTTATGGCTGGACCATTTGTAATTACTTCGGGAATGGGATTGGTCTCCGCAATTTTAATTATACCTGTTTTTGATACACTACGTGTTTTTACACTAAGAATAATGCGTGGTACATCTCCATTTACTGCAGATAGCAATCACATTCACCATCGCTTACTCTCATTGGGTTTAAGCCATGTACAGGCTACATTGGTTTTGAGTTCAGTGAATGTAGTCTTTATTATTACGGCTCTCTCATTGCAAAATCTAGGTGATGCACAGCTGATTTCTTTGATACTGCTGTTGATGTTAAGCTTAAATGGTATCTTAAGCTTATGTATAAATATTGTTAGAAAGAAAGCCCGTCAGTTAACTACTTCAGTTGATGTAGTTAAAATGGCCAAATCTGAAAAAAGCTTTGCTGAACGAGTGCTTGAGAAAATCTCAGAAAATTAAACTCCTTCTTTATTAAAACGGTAAGTTTGCGGTTCAAGAACAGGGATTATTGTGTTTTGCAAAACACGGCATTAAAGTTGTGTGCATAGAATCCGATGAATACCTGTATGAAGAAAAAGCTATTTAATGAATAAATGTCTATTATTTTTTTTGTGTGTGATCTTGTTTGGATCCTGCGCAAAGGACTATCGCAACCAGGCTGAAGTCTACAGTAATGATTTTGAACAAAATAACCTGACCGGCATTTCTGGTGGAGAAATTGAAACGTTCAACAACTCTAAAGTATTGGGTAGATACAATAATAGCGGGTTTGAGCTATCGTTAAACAATTTACCCGAACATGATATGGTTGAGATTTCTTTTGATCTGTATATCCATGATGCCTGGGATGGGAATAAAGAAGGCGAAGACGGCATACTCGACGGGCCTGATTTGTGGGAGATGATGCTCGATGGAAAGAGTTACATCAAAACAACGTTCTCTAATGTGCCTTGCGGAACGGGTACTTTTTGTGAGCCTCAGTCTTACCCGCATAATTATCCAAATAACAATAACAATCCTAAAACCGGTGCGGCTAATAGAAATCTTCCTGGAGTTTGTAATATGGCAGGCGTAGTGGGGGGAACATCATTGTATAAAATTGTTAAGCAAATCAAACACTCCGATCAACAATTAGTCCTCAAATGTATTGATCAGTTAAAGCAAAGTAATGCTCCTGATCCTAAGTGCGACGAAAGCTGGTCGGTTGATAATATTAAAATTAAAGCAATCAGGTTATGAGATATTTAAAACTAACCGCCCTGATTTTATTAGCCGGGAGCTTTAATTTCAAATCAACGGCTCAATCTTTACCCGTAGGAACAGCTGGCGTAGAGGATTATTACAGACGTAGTCAGCTCCTCGGACAATTGGATTCCAGCGTTTCCTTTATGGTAAGGCCGGTGATGCCTAAATCAGCTTTTGGTAAAAAGGATGTGTTTTACCTGGAAGATGAAACACGGTATAATCTGCTCGACGCTGATCATACCTGGGGTTTGGATTCGGGCAAGTTTAAAGCCATGCTTTTGCCTTTAAGTATTCAAAATCAAATAAACACTCACCATCCTTATGGATGGAACGACGGGGTGATGGTTCCTGCAAAGGGCTTACAAACTGTTTTAAGTGCAGGGATTTATGCCGAATACGGCCCCCTTACCATTCAATTCAGACCTGAGGTGGTCTTGGCCGCAAATACTGGGTTTGATACCTTTGATAAAGATCATTATGACGTAATTGCCGCCAGGTATTACGACTTTTATAACAATATAGACCTTCCAGCCAGGTTCGGAAATAGTGCCTACAATAGAGCTTATTGGGGCCAAAGTAGCATCAGGTTAAATTACAAAGCCCTATCATTCGGCCTTTCAACAGAGAACCTTTGGTGGGGACCCGGCATGCGTAGTTCTCTTCTGATGAGCAATACAGCCCCGGGCTTTAAGCATTTAACCTTAAATACCAGGAAACCGATCTCCACACCAATTGGATCTTTTGAAGGCCAATTAATTGCCGGGAGACTGGAGTCATCAGGTTTTGGAGTGCTTGAACCTGAACGTGAATATTTTTTTAATCCATTGTATGTTCCAAAAAGAAACGATTGGCGTTATTTGTCTGGACTGGTTGTTACCTACCAACCCAAGTGGATTCCGGGGTTATTTTTAGGGGTAACCAGAACTGCTCAAACTTATAGTGATGACTTGAACAGCTTTGGCGATTATCTTCCTTTCTTCTCGAGGGTTAAAAGAGTAGTAGGAGATGAATCTCTGAATGAACGTGACGAGCACAGTTCCATATTTATGCGTTGGCTATGGCCAGAAGAGCATGCCGAAATTTATTTCGAATATGGACACAGTAATTCAACGCAGGACCTGCGTGGTGCACTGCTTGAGCCACAACAATCCAGAGCCTATCTTTTTGGGCTTAGGAAAATTCTTCCCTTCAACAAATCAAGGGATGAAAATATCATGATCAATGTGGAAGTTACCCAGATGCAGGAAACCTCACCTGATAAGATCAGAACAGCCAATAGCTGGTACCTTAGCAAAAGTATCCGGCATGGTTATACCAATCGGGGAGAAGTGCTTGGCGCAGGCATCGGGCCGGGCGGAAACTTGCAGTCATTAGACGTGAGCTGGTTTAAGGGATTAAAAAGAATAGGATTGCAATTGGAACGCTACGTTCACAATAATGATTTTTATTTTTATGCCTATGAGGATAGTGTTGATCCCAGAAGGCATTGGACTGACCTGAGCCTCGCGGCAAATGGGGAATGGAATTATAAGAATTTCATTTTCAATGCGAAATTGCAGGGGATAAAGTCCTTAAATTATCAATGGTATTTGTTTCAGGGACCTGATGATCCGATTTGGGTAAATGGAAGAGATGCCTTTAACTTACAGGTTCAGGCAGGTGTTACCTATCGTTTTTAATCAGGCATTACAATGAAGAAGATATATTACTCAATCCTTACTGTTGTTATTTGCAGTGGTTTAAACTTAACGCAGACACAGGCGCAATCACTCCCTGTTGGAACACCGGTCTTGGAAGACTATTATCGTAGAAAGCAATTACTAGGAGAGCTGGATTCAACAGTGTCCTTTACAAGCAGGCCATTATTTCCTACCGAAGCATTTAAAGTGCACAATGCATTTGATCCGGATAGTTCATTGCGGGAAGAAGGATGGCTGAAATTTGACGGACCACTTTCCTTTGCTAATGGAAAGGGAAAGTTCCAGATCCTGCCCTTTAGCTGGCAGCAACAATACAATTCCCATCATCCTTATGGTTGGAACGATGGGGCAATGATTCCTGCTCGGGGATACCAATCTTTGATCACAGGAGGCTTCTTTGCAAAAATTGGTCCTTTAAGTATTCAGTTACAGCCTGAATTTGTTTATGCAACAAATAAAAGCTTTGATGGTTTTGCGGTTGGTCGTTCTAATGGCGAACTTGGGAGGTATTATGCATGGTATAATAATATTGATTTACCAGAGCGTCTTAGCAGTCGTGTTTACAATAAGGTCTTATGGGGACAAAGTAGTATCCGTTTAACTTTCGGTCCTGCCTCTATAGGCGTCTCTAATGAAAATATGTGGTGGGGCCCCGGGATGAGAAACTCTTTATTAATGAGTAATACTGCTGCAGGGTTTAAGCATATCACCTTGAACACGGTACGTCCAATTCATACTTATATAGGATCATTTGAAGCACAAATTATCGGTGGTCGATTAAATGCAACTGGTCTCTCTCCGCTGGAAGTGCAAAATACAACTAACGGACAGGATTTATTTATCAGAAAAAGAGACGATTGGCGTTATCTTTCTGCTTTTAACATCAGCTATCAACCCAAATGGATACCAGGATTGTTCCTTGGTTTTACAAGAGCATTTCATGCTTACCACTCAGACTTGAGTGGATTTAAAGATTACGTACCTTTCTTTACTCCTTTTCAGAAGGTTAAAACAAATGATGGGGATCCTTTTGGTCGTGATCAATTGACTTCCTTATATGCACGCTGGATTTTTACCAAAGCTAAGGCAGAGGTTTATTTTGAGTACGGGTTGAATGATAATTCTTATAATTTTAGAGATTTTATCGGTTCTCCGGATCATTCCCGTGCTTACCTTTTTGGCATAAGGAAACTAGTCCCTTTGAAAAGTCATCAAGATGAATTCATTTCTTTGAATGCTGAGGTTACGCAGATGTCACAGTCACCGGATCGTTTAGTAAGAGATGCGGGAGGGTGGTATTATCATAGTGAAGTAAAGGATGGATACACCAATGAAGGGCAGTTGTTGGGAGCGGGTACGGGTCCAGGCGGTAATCTTCAATCACTGGATGTAAGCTGGATTAAGGGTTTAAAGAAATTAGGCCTTTCATTTGAACGCTATGAACACAATATGGACTTCTATAATGAGTACCTGGGCGATTTTAAAGGACAAAGCAGAAGATGGGTAGATTTTGCGTTGGCTGCAGAGGGGGAGTGGAATTATGGAAATCTACTCTTCAGTGCAAAACTGCAAGGAATCAGGTCTATGAATTACCAATGGAGGTTAAAGGATTATTATCCCGCTTCCGATAGGTATTACATTCCACATAACGGCGTATTTAACTTTCATGGGGAGTTGGGCGTTTCTTATCGCTTCTAAATAGAAGGATGTAGAAACCACAAGCAATTCCTCCTATAAGCATACCGGTTAATATACCCATTGAGTATTTTAACCGGTTTTTCTTTAATGGCAGTTCAGGCTCATCTACAATTTGTACAGTTGGAGTTTCCTGAGCCAGCATAGTTTTGCTGACCTCCAGGTTCTTGACAGTTTCAGTAAAGATAGTGCTTAAAACAATCTTGTCACGTTCCTTTACTTCTGCAGTAGCATTAGCTGAGGCATAAGCCGGATTTAGGTCTAACAAAGCCTGACTGGCAGAAGATGCCGCATAAGTCTTACGGTTTAAGATCATCCCAATACTGTCTGCACGGTGCTGTAAACGATTTACATTACTTCTTAACCTGCTGGTTTTAGTACGAATATAGAAATCCGTAGCTTGTTTAATGATGCGGGTACAAAATAGCTGTGCCAGCCTTTCATCTTTCATGGTGGTATTTACCTCAAAAAAGCCAAGCTTTTTATCCGTTTTCGCAATGCCAAACTCACCGCCAAGGATCTGTTCAGTCATCACATGTAAAAGACTGTCCTGAATTCGGGTATATTGTTTGCCATTAACCGGAAAAGTGATGATCTTTCCATCAGTACTGTATTTAAGCCATTTTTTGTTCAGCTTATTTACCTCGGCATAACGATCGGCCAGGGATCTGGTTTGCTTGGTATCATAAGCCGAAAGCAAGGTGGCCTTAATTAATTTCTGACTTTTTACCAGCTCTTGCACATTGTCGCCGGCCAGTACGCCACTACCACCACCAATTCCGTCCATACTAAAGCCAAACTGCCCTGCTAAGGCAGCAAGTCCACCGGCTCCTGATGATTTAGCGTCATCAATCACAAAAGTTAACCTTGCCGTATAAGAAGGCGTCCACAGCCAGGCGCTTAATGCACCAAGCAGTGCTCCTGTAATTACTGTAGCGGCCAGCAGTTTTTTAAAACTGAAAACGTATTTAAGGTCATTTATGCGGTTTCCGATTACTTTGCTTAAAGAGAACTCGGGCTCGTATGGATATGGATTTTCCGGGGCCATGTTATTTGTTTAAAATAGCGATTAAACTGATCAATGCGGTCAGGGCAGATGTAATTCCGGTGATCTCAGCAAAGCCAAGTTTAAACCTGTTATTTGGATCTTTTTCCGGTACTATGATCTTACTCCCAGGCTTCACAGATGGGTAATTACGGAAAAACAAGAAACGCCTTACAGGTTTGTTTAATCCATCAGGATATTTTACATAAGCACCTTTTAGTCGTGCATTTTCTTTTGTTCCTGCAGCCGCATTGATATAATACTTAAAGCTACGGCCATTATAATCTACAAACTGAGGGTTATTCACTGCCCCTGCAACTTCTACAAAAGAGATCTGACGAGGGATATAGATACTGTCGCCCGGTAAAAGGATCATGCTGGTCTTTACTTTTGGATCCTGGCTTTTATTGGTCAGGTCCAGGTTCACACGTACACCTTTTCTAAACACCTGGGCATTCTCTAAAGCACCATACGGGCTCAGTCCTCCGGCTCTTTGTAAAAGATCTAATGCCGTTTCATCCCTTCTTTGCACGGCATAATCGCCAGGGAACAACACCTCACCTTTCACACTGATATTGCCAAGTGCGCGATAGTTTACCAGTCTTGGAACATAAATATAATCCATAGGTTCCAGCTCCAGTTCCTGCGCCTCACCTGAGGTTTGATTCATATTTATGGTAAAGGTCTTCACCAATTGATTGGCAACGCTATCTGAGCTGTTTTTAATAATTCTTGAAATCTCTACATGATGCTCTGCCGCTTCATCCTGAAAACCACCCGCCATTGCAATTACATCCGCCAGTTTCATACCTTTTCTATATGTAAATGCAGCAGGAAGCTTAACAAACCCGGCAACGGTTACATTCTGAGCTGAAGTGAAAACGGTCCTGTCCTGAACCATAATCGAGTCTTCCCGCATTAAGGGGATATCATTTTTTCCATTCACCACATCTGCAGGATTAAAAGAGATCAGCTCTTTCTCCAGGTTGGTCAATGTTCTTTTGATGTATCCACGCTCCATATAGGCTTCGGGTTTTAATCCCTGGGCTGTTTTTAACAACTCAGAAAGGCTTAATCCTGCTGTAAGCTCATAAGTGCCCGGTCTGTATACTGCGCCTTCCAGGACAACTCTATTGGTATACCTTTCGGTAATCGCGCCAATTTGTACCAGGTCACCATTATTAGGTGTAAAATTTTTGTATAAAGAAGAAGGCACATCCTTTACCTCTCTTTGCAGTTCATTTACCTGATCTACCTTAGCGATGCCACGATAAGCCACATCTGTAAATCCGCCTGCATATTTAATCAGGTCTTCCAGTTGCTCATTTTCTTTAAGTTCGTAAATGGCGGGTCTTTTAACCTCACCTTTAATCCCAACTCTCTTTTTGTAAACCGGAATACGGATCACATCCTGATCTTCCAACCTGATGTTTCCGTCCATTAAGCCGTTTTGCAAAAAACTGTAAAAGTCGACTGTTTTATAAACTTTATTATTTCTTAGTAATTCAATATTTCTTAAGGAACCATTGTTATTTGGACCACCTGAATTGTATAGTGCATTAAATAAAGTCGATAAAGAAGATAAAGTGTAAGAACCCGGGGTTTTTACCTCTCCAACAAGCGTAACCTTAATGCTGCGGGTACTGCCCAGGTTTACGGCCAGCTGTGTTTGTCCGTTACGCAGGGCAGGGTATACCTTAGTCATTTTATTACGGATCAGACTTGTTGCCTGTTCTATCGTAAACCCATTCAGGTAAACAATACCTGCATATGGGATCTGTACATTTCCTTCAGGAGTGATCCTGGTACGTACACTGCTTTCATTTAATCCCGTAACCAGCACAATCAGCTCATCGCCTGGCCCCAATACATAGCTCTTAGGAGTAGCCATACTGAAATTCGGCTCAAATTTTATGGTCGTCTGGTTAAAGAACTCCATCCCATAAACATTTAGTGGCGCTTCAGGCACAGGTGCAGGTTTTGGAGCCACATAAGGTTTTATCACCGTCTGGGCCGTATCTCTTGTGAAATCTATATTTTCTTTTTGAGGAGATGAACTCACTTTTACCCCTTTCTTGTTCAAACCAAGTAAGGTTACCCTGTTCTTAAACTCTTCTACTTCTGTGGCAGGCATTCCTTTTTGGATCATCAGCTTATAGGCTTCGCTTTCCGGAACCCCTGTTTCCTGTAACTTTTTCCAGGCTTGTCCAATTTGCTCATCCGACAACTGGCTTACTTTTACATTCTGAATATCACTCATGGATATAGACTGCGCGTTACTTCGGAAAGAAGTAGTCAGGAAGAAAATGAAAAGAATATAAAAGGGTAATTTATTGTTCATGTAGATATTATGATAAATGACAAATATAAGTATTCAGGGTTAAAAGCCATAAGATACGCCGAACTTAAACTCGTTTGGAACAGCGGATGTTTGCAGATCAGGTCTTATTACTCCATCCTGGTGCATGAAAGAAGTTTTAACATATAATTTATTCAGCAATTGGTAATTTACCTCAAGTAAATATTGTTTTTGAGTTTCTACAGGCCCTTCACTTAAGAACTTTGGTTGTGGCTCAGCAAAGTATTGATCATAAAGGTTTCCTTCCTGACCTTTTCTAATGGCTGTGAACTGGAAACTCGCAACCATACGGGGGATAGGTGTGTAATTAACCCATGCAGTAACCCTGTCAGCATTTTGTCCAATCCAGTCGCCCATTAAATAACTCTGGTTGGTATAGGTTTGTGCCGGTATCAGGTTGTTGTAGGCATAAGGGTTTATGCGACTGTATTCTCCTCCCAATGTTAAATACGGCACCAGTACGTCTGTAACGGAGGCTCCAACACTGTAGCCAATCTGATTTCTGCTTTTTGAGGCGTTAAAAATTGCTCCTGTTCTGATCTCGTCAATAAAAAGGGATCCGTATAAATGTGTTTTTGGTAAATGATTTCTGGAACTTACAGAAAAGAAGAACTGGCTGTTTGCTCCGGTCGAAAGCTTATAGCGACTTTGGTATTGATCATATGCCTTAAAGAACATTACCGGGATCAGGTATCCTACGTCCAGATTATCGCTATAAACTACCGATTCACCCACACTAAGGTCTAAGCCTTTAACCGGGATAAAACTTAGGGTATGTGAAGCCAGGAATTTAGGGATGTAAATTTCCCTGTTGTTGCCGAAATGCGGATTGCCCTTATCATAAGATCTGGCCGAATCAACCAATGCTGAATTTAACCAGGCATGGATGTAATTAAAGCGAAGCCATTTAAGTGGTTGGTAATCAATCCTGATGTTCGGGTAAGCAGGTGATTTGTCAGATAAGACCAATCGGCCACCTTGTCCGTAGCCCCACAGCATTTGGTCTTTCCCAAAGCTGATTGCCCCCTTTTCCCAGGCGTAAGTAATGTTTCCCCTGAAATCGCTGTAATTTACAGTCTTTGCATTTGGATTTATGTTTGCCGTTCTGATGATCCCGGTTTCAGGAGTAAATATTCGGGTGCTGTCAATTCCTTTTCCGCGGTCGGTAATGTCTTGAAAATAAAACTGAAAGCTAATGTGCTTTCCGGCATGGCCCCAAAAAGTTAAGCCGGTTCCTACGCGGGCTACGCTTTTGTTCTTTCCCTGAAAGGTTTCAAAAGTCAGGGCCGGGTCTCCTCTTAATAGAAAATCGTCTTTGGTAACAGACAGGAACCGCCATCTTCCGGCGGGGTCCTTTTTAAAAAAAGTAGTGGTATCTTTAGCATTGGTGCTAAATTCACTGAACTCCTGTAAATAAAAATCAAGTTCTTTTTGCTCGGTTGTGGTCAGTTTAGCCGATGAATCCTGTAAACTGGTCAATAATGAAGCAATTTGTTTCCTGCTCACCGGTTGGATCAGGTCGTTAAACTCGACATTCCCTTTTTGGGCCTGACGCGAAAGGTATTTATAAACAGGGTTTGTTGGGTTTTCGTATACAACCTGAGCATTACTCTTCAAAGCGATAAAGGAAAATCCAATAATAAGGACAGAAAAGAGGGCTAAGTTTTTCTTGAGATGTAAGCTATTCATTTTTAGATGATAGTTTTATGAAAGATATAAATGTAAATATGATTATAGAGAAGGGATAAGCGTTTGTAATCCTGAAAAATGTTTTTCGGTGTTGATAAGACCGCGAATGTGTTTTTCTGCATTTGCTCCCATTTGCAATAACAGGTTCTTATTGTTGTAAAGCTCATTTATCTTTTCAGAAAGTTGCGAATAATTACCCGGTTCAAATAAGAATCCGGTATGCCCATCAATCACCATTTCAGGGATCGCACCAATTTTCGAGCCAATTACAGGTTTGCCCATGGCCATGGCTTCCACAATGGTAAAGCCAAGCACTTCATACCATTCCGACGGACAGATTAAAAAGTCGGCGCTTCCAATCAGCTCCAGGGTTTCTTTTTTACTTTTTTTACCCATAAATTCTACGTTTTCCAGGTTGTTTTTAGCGGCAAAGTCCATAAGTTCTGCCTGCTGTGTCCCGGTTCCAATAACCTTTAAACGGATCTCCGGATGATCTTTCATTGCTGCTAATACCGTATGCGCTCCTTTTATTTTTTCCAGCCGGCCTACAAACACAATATAGCGTTCATTTGAAGCTGCAGTAATCGAAGCTTTTGCCGCTTCAATCTCTTCGTAATCATAACCATGGTAAAGCTGCACCAGCTTCTCTTCAAAGAAATTAAAGGATTTAAATTTCTCATACAGAAAAACAGAAGGGCACACATAGTGCTCTACATAAGCATAATAATTCAGGTAATTATGAACATAGTTCTCAAGCGCTGCTACTACACATGCCGGAGAAGAGCCTGATTTACACTGATTGGATA
>NZ_CAMLHF010000042.1 GCF_946479715.1 uncultured Pedobacter sp.
AAAGAGGTGCCTAAACCTCCACGTAAAAACCTTACTGCCAGAGTCAGTTACGATGAAGGACAAAGCTGGACGGTAAAGAAGGTGATCAATGCAGGTTCATCCGGTTATTCTGATGTGGCGGTTACATCCGATGGAACCATTTATTGCCTGTACGAAACCAATACCAGCAACGATTTTAACTACTCCATGGTGCTTAAAAGGTTTAACACCAAATGGCTTACAACTGCTAACGAAAAATAAATAATCAATAAACAATTTAATATATATGAACAAAATAACCGGATTAATAGCCGCCACTTTTGCGGCTTATCGTGAAGATGGAACAATTAATTTAGACATTATCCCAACGATAGTCGACAAAATGATAGCTGATGGATTATCTGGCGTTTTTATTTGCGGCACCAATGGCGAAGGGCCAAACCTTACAATTGAAGAGCGGATGGCCATTGCCGAAGCTTATGTTAAAGCTGCGGCCAAACGTATCCTTGTACTGGTGCACGTAGGGCATAGTTCTATTCAGGAATGCCGCAAGCTTGCAGCTCATGCAGAGCAGATTGGGGCTGATGCCATTTCTTCTGTTGCCGCTTTTTATTTTAAACCGACAAGTGTTGATAATCTGGTTAAAAGCATGTCACAGATTGCATCAGCAGCACCTAATACACCTTTTTATTATTACAGCATCCCAACCCTTACCGGCGTGGGTATGGATATGATCACCTTTCTGGAACAGGCAGAAAAGGTAATCCCCAATCTTGCAGGGATTAAGTATACTGCCTCTACCTTGCATGAATACCAGGCTTGCCTGAATTATAAGAACGGTAAATTTGATATCCTTTTTGGTTACGATGAAATGTTGCTTCCGGCACTTGCAGTAGGGGCCAAGGGGGCTATCGGCAGTACTTATACTTTCGCAGCTCCGCTGTATTTAAAAGTAATAAAGCTTTATAATGAAGGGAAGCAGGAAGAAGCAGCAGCCATGCAGCTGCATTCGGTAAATATGGTTCGCGCTTTGGTAAAGTATCCACCAATTCCTGCACAACGGGCCATCATGCAAATGGGAGGATTGGAGTTAGGAGATTGCCGATTACCTCTTGAACCGCTTTCAGACGCACAGGCAACACAATTTAAAACCTCCCTTGATGAGATCGGATTTTTCGATATCGTTAAAAAATCCTGATGATGAACAGGTCTTTTAATCTTCTTCTTATTTTGTTTATGACTATACTCTTAAATAAAGGACTGGCGCAGCAGGTCTCCAGATCTGGCTTATTATGGGGCAACCTGCCGCCTGTTCCTGATCGCGTAGGTTTTGCAGGTTCTTTTGCAGGTGTTTCAAATGGTGCATTACTGGTTGCCGGCGGTGCAAATTTCCCCGATGGCGGTGCACCGTGGACAGGCGCTACCAAGGCCTGGCACGATCATATTTTTGTTCTAGAAAGTCCGGGTGGAAAATGGAAAGAGGCAGGTAAATTACCCTATCCGCTAGGTTATGGGGCTTCTGTAAACTGGAAAAATGCTTTAATTATACTTGGGGGCAGCAATGAAAAAGGCCACCGTGCAGAAGTATTTATGTTGAATTATAAGAACGGGAAAATTGAAACAGTCAATTTGCCAAGCCTACCTCATGCAATTGCAAATACCTCGGCCACATTGGTTGGAAATGTAATTTATGTTGCGGGTGGAATTGAGAAACCGGATGATAAAGTTGCTGCAGATAATTTCTGGGCACTAGATCTTAACACTATTGAAAAGGGCTGGAAAGTGTTACCAACCTGGCCGGGTGCCCCAAGAATGCTTAGTGTTGCCGGTGCACAAGGTGGCGCATTTTACTTGTTCAGCGGGGTAGCACTGATCAATGGCAACCGCGAGTATTTAAAAGATGCTTATCGGTACTATCCCGAAAAAGGATGGAAAAAAATAGCGGACCTTCCCGCTTCGGTAGCGGCAGCTCCAACACCAGCTTATGCCTCCGGACAATCGTCTTTACAAATATTTGGCGGCGATGATGGTAAACTAGCGGCCAGCGCTGCAGTGTTAAAAGAAAAACACCCAGGCTTTTCAAATCGAATCTTAAATTATAATACGCTTACCAATACCTGGACGTCTGATAGAAAAGCATTTACTACCCAACCACCTGTAACCACAACCTTAACTGTTTGGAACGGAAATGTAATTATTCCCGGTGGCGAAATCAGACCAGCAGTGAGAACCCCTAACGTATTAATCGCAACTTACAAATGAAAAAATTCTACCCCTGGATCATTGTAGCCATGCTATGGATAGTGGCTTTTTTAAACTATCTGGACCGTATTTTAATTACCTCCATGCGCGATCCTATCGTTACAGATTTCAATTTAACTGATGCGCAGTTTGGATTGCTTACCTCTGTGTTCTTATGGTCATATGGCTTTTTAAGTCCTTTTGGCGGTTACTTTGCCGATAGGTACAGCAGAAAAAAGGTAATCGTTTTTAGTGTAATGGTTTGGTCCGTGGTTACTTTATGGACCGGCTTTACCACCTCATTTCACGAAATGCTGGCCGCCCGTTTTTTAATGGGCGTAAGCGAGGCTTGTTATATTCCTGCGGCACTGGCTTTAATTACCGATTATCATAAAGGAAAAACCCGTTCGCTTGCAACGGGTTTACACATGAGTGGTTTATACGCAGGTCTGGCACTTGGGGGTTTAGGCGGGTACATTGCAGAACTATGGGGCTGGCGTTCCGGATTCCATGTTTTTGGAATTGTAGGTATCGTTTATTCCCTGATCCTTTTGTATGTATTGAAAGACCATAAAGCTGATTCGACAGAAAGCCCCGCAGATGAAGAAATTTCTAAAATTAGTCTTACAGGAGCTTTAAAAGTGCTTTTTAGCGAAGCTTCTTTCTTTATCCTGTTGTTCTACTTTGCCATATTGGGTATCGTAAACTGGCTGGTTTATGGCTGGCTGCCCACTTTTCTTAAAGACCATTTTAATCTCAATCTTGGCGAAGCCGGTATTTCGGCAACAGGTTATATCCAGATCGGTTCCTTTGTGGGTGTAATTGTGGGGGGGATTTTGGCTGATAGATGGACCCGTAAAAATGACAGGGGCCGTTTGTACATGCTCGTCATTGGTTTTACACTTGGTGCACCTTTCTTGTTTCTTATGGCCTCTACAAATGTCTTTAGCATCGCCATTATTGCCATGCTTGTCTTTGGTTTGGCCAGAGGATTTAATGACGCGAACCTAATGCCTATACTACGACAAGTGGCCGATGGAAGATACATCGCTACAGGTTATGGCTTTCTTAATTTCCTAAGTACAATTATAGGAGGCTT
The DNA here is from genome assembly GCF_946479715.1 of uncultured Pedobacter sp. Next base: position 3,320 of record NZ_CAMLHF010000042.1, read on the forward strand.
AATGGTGTATGTTGGTGGCGCGTTAAAAGATGCTCAGGTTGATCTTTCTATTGTTTATCAGGTTTCAGCAGTTGCAATGCTCCTGGCTACATGGTCATTACTGGCGGTCAAACTAAAAAAGAATAATGTATAAATTTAGTGGTATGAAAAAACATTTTATTGTCCTGGTATCTGTAATGCTTTTATGGAATACCACAGTCCTCAAAGCAAATGTATCATTGCCGGCCATCATTTCCAACGGCATGGTATTACAGCAGCAAAGCAATGCTACCTTATGGGGTACAGCCAAATCTGGTGCAAAAGTAACCGTAATTACCTCCTGGAACCAAAAAGTATATAGCGTAAACACCACAAAAGAAGGAACATGGAGGTTGGCTGTAACCACTCCTAAAGCCGGTGGGCCCTATAAGATTACATTTAACGATGGCAGTAAACTGGTAGTGGATGATGTTTTTATTGGAGAAGTATGGTTGTGCTCCGGCCAGTCAAATATGGAAATGCCGGTAAAGGGATATGCCAATCAGCCAATCCTGAATTCCAACGATATATTAATGGATGCCGATGAGCCGGGCATCAGGTTATTCAGGGTAGAAAAGAAAATGTCTAAAACTCCGCAAACACAACTGGATGCCAAATGGCAAAGTGCCGATGCAGCCTCAGTTAAAGAGTTTAGTGCAGTTGGTTATCAGTTCGCCCGTATACTCCAGAAAAGACTAAAAGTTCCTGTGGGAATTATCCAATCAGCATTTGGTGGTACAGATATAGAAGCATGGATGACCACAAGCAGTCTGCAGGGATTCAATGATTTTAAGGTCCCGGCCGATACTGCTAAAATTATGAAGAACAATCCGGGTGTATTGTTTAATGCTATGATCAATCCGATTATTGGTTATTCCATTAAAGGCACATTATGGTATCAAGGAGAGAATAACCGTATGAACCCGCTTACTTACGATAAAAAAATGGCGGCCATGGTTAAGGAATGGCGGCAGTTATGGAATTCGGGAGAATGGCCGTTTTATTATGTGCAGATTGCACCAAACGTATATAAGGACCATGCCGATCAGATTCCACTTTTGTATGAAGCGCAATCAAGAGCAATGAAACTGATCCCCAACTCCGGAATGGTGGTTAGTGTTGATGTGGGCAGCATGACTACCATCCATCCGCCTGATAAGACCATTATCAGTAAAAGGCTAGCCTATTGGGCACTCAGCAATACCTATGGCAAGCAAGGAATCGCATTTAGAGGTCCGGTTTATAAATCTTTAGAAATAACGGATGATAAAGCCTTTTTGAGCTTTGATGAGATTCCAAACGGGCTGACCGCTTATGATAAGAAGCTGATTTCTTTCGAGATCGCAGGTGGTGACAAAGTGTTTTATCCTGCCGAAGCATTGATAAAAGGTAAAACGGTTGTGGTACAGAGTGAATCGGTTAAAAGCCCGGTCGCTGTTAGATATGCCTTTAAAGACAGAGCCGAAGGAAATCTGTATAATGTAGAAGGATTACCTGCTGAACCTTTCAGAACGGATAGCTGGTAATCCAGCTTTATAATCCTGCCTGAAACTCAGTCCCTCTGATGTAAACCTGGTCTGCTCTCTCCAGGTTTTCTTTACTTTTAGTGGTGATCTTGATGATGTCGATATCTTTTATAGCTCCTTTTAAAGAGCCAAAATCACTTTCAGACAATATGTTGATGTTTAAAATATAGTTCTCATCAATTTTGAGGTTGGCTATATTTCCTTTTACCAGGTCATTATCTATCATATACAAGGTAGCAGGCGATGGAGATTTAACATATTTGTTTTTGATCTCATCTAATGTCATGAACCTGAATACACCAGGATTTTTAGTCATCACATAAACTTCTCCGATTTTACTATCAGTACTTACATTAATGTTTTTAATTTCTTCCTGACTAAAGAGCGGAAGGCAAGAACCTATCAGCACACTATCCAGAAAATACTTAGGCTGGATACCTGCTGGCAGCTTCTTAGCATCCTTTTCATAAACAACATTTACTTTATCAGATACCGGACTGGTTTGGCCTACTGCAGTTATAGCAAACAGGCAAAATGTAAACATGAATAATAACCTCATAATTTCCCCCTTTAATAACGGAATATAAGGAATATTATCAAATAAATGTCAAATTATAAATTTTTTATAATTTGTTCGGCCTCCTCATCCTTGTATTCGAGGGTAGCTGCGTTTAGCTTTTTCTTCAGGTCGGCCATAACAGGTGCATATTGCTTAAGCTCAGCCAGATTCTTTAATTCGCTGGGGTCTTTTTTTACATCATAAAGCTCCCAATAATTTAGTTTTCCATAAAAACGGATCAGGGTATATTGATTTGTTCTGATGCCGAAATGAGGGTTTACTAAATGTGGGCCAGGGTATTCATAGTAGTGGTAATAAACAGGCTTATCTGGTTTTCCGGTTTTGTTGCCTTTCAACAACGGCCAGAAAGATTTCCCCTGTATGTCGGTAGGTACTTTTGCACCTGCAATATCCAGTAGGGTAGGTGCCCAGTCTATGTTGGCCACTATATCGTTTATCTTACTTCCTGCTTTTACTTTGCCTGGATACCTTACTATGAATGGGGTTTTTAAAGACTCTTCGTACATAAAGCGCTTGTCGAACCAGCCATGCTCGCCTAAGTAAAAGCCCTGATCTGAGGCATAAATTACAATCGTATTTTTGCTTAGTTGTTCCTTGTCAAGGTAATTCAGTATCTGGCCAATATTTCTGTCCAGCGAATTTGCCGTGGCATAATAATCTTTCATGTAACGCTGGTATTTCCAGATGGCCAGGTCCTTGCCCGATGGCTTTTTCTGTTCAAAATCTTTGGTTACCTTTTGCTGGTAATAATCTGCAAAAGCTTTGCGCTGTGTGGCGTTCATCCTTTTGTACAGATTGAAATTGTTAAAGTCTGCATTGACCTTTAGGTCGCGGTCAAGCTGCATGGCATTTGCAATGGTCATGTACTGCTGTTTGGCTGCTGGTCTTCCTTCATATTCATCAAAAAATGTTGCAGGCAGCGGGAAATCTATGTTGTCATAAGCACCAAGGTCCTGGATATCGGGTAACCACTCCCTGTGGGTAGCCTTTTCGCCCACAACCAAAAAGAAAGGCTTGCTTTTATCACGGGACTCGAGCCATTGAGTTGCTTTATCGGTAATGATATTGGTCATATAGCCCTCAGTTCTGAGGGTATCGTTGTTTTTATTGATAAAATCAGGATTGTAATAAAATCCCTGATCGGGCATAATTTCCCAATGGTCAAATGCCTTACCCGGCAAAGTACCTAAATGCCATTTGCCAATCCATGCGGTCTGATAGCCTGCACTACTTAATAGTCCTGGTAGCAATTGTTGATCCACATTAAACTTGCCGTCGTTTGCCTTGTAGCCGTTTATGTGGCTGTACTTTCCTGTTAAAAAGCAGGCCCGGCTTGGTCCGCATATGGAATTGGTAACCAGTTGGTTTGTTAACAATGCACCTTCTTTGGCAAGTCGGTCAATATTTGGTGTATGCGCTATTTTATTACCATAGGCCCCAATTGCCTGATAAGCATGATCGTCGGAAATAATTACAATGATATTGGGTTGATCTGATGACTGTGGGGCAGCTTTGGTTTTTGATCCCATAAATTTTATGCTTCCCAATATTGCAAGTATGCAGGCAACACTCCAAAAAATGACTGATCTTATCATATCTTCTTAAAAAGTAATAGGTTTGAATTTGTGGATAAGATACGGAATATTAGAATTTTTCATACTTTTGGAAAAATTGTTTGCTGTGAAATTTTTCAGTTGGCTTATTTGTTTGATCATTATTGTTGTGAGCTTTACGCCTTGCAAGGATTTCGCTAATGCCAAGGTTTCTGAGCAAATCAGTGTGTCAAAAGCAGGCCATGTTGATGACCACAACAGCCAGGCAAATGACGACTGCTCTCCGTTTTGCGTTTGCTGCTGCTGCAGTACCCCAACAGTTGTAACACAAACATTATTAACCAGTACGGTTTCCTTAATTATTAATAAAGAGTATTCAGATATCGCTCCCGGCCATATCGCTTCTAATGATCCTTCAGTCTGGCAGCCGCCTAAGTTAGGTTAATTTAAATTTCAGGTTTTATTGCACCGGATCTATCCTTATGGAATGATTCTGTTATGCATTGCCTTGTTTTTTTCTTTAACATAATTTAAAATTCAATGCTGAAAAAAATCATTCAGTTTTCTATACAGAACAAATTAGTTATCGGATTATTTACCCTCGCACTTATTGCCTGGGGTGTATATTCGCTAAAACAATTACCAATAGATGCCGTACCCGATATTACAAATAACCAGGTACAGGTCATCACACTTAGCCCTTCTTTGGCCACACAGGAGGTAGAAAGGTTAATCTCTTACCCCGTGGAACAAACCATGTCTACCATACCCGAAATTGAACAGGTACGCTCTATTTCAAGATTCGGTTTGTCGGTAGTGACCATCGTTTTTCATGATGATGTGGACATTTACTGGGCACGGCAGCAGGTTAATGAAAAGCTTGCCGAAGCAAAGAACAACATCCCTGCAGGATTGGGAAATCCTGAAATATCTCCTATATCAACAGGTCTGGGCGAAATATACCAGTATGTAATCCATGCAAAACCGGGCTTTGAAGAGAAATACAATGCCCGTGAACTGCGCAGTATTCAGGACTGGATTGTGAGGAAGCAATTGCTGGGAACTCCAGGTATTGCAGAAGTAAACAGTTTCGGTGGGTTATTAAAGCAATACGAAATTGCGCTTGATCCGGATAAGTTAAGGGGCCTTAATTTAAGTATTGCTGATGTTTTCACTGCTTTGGAATCCAGTAACCAAAATACAGGAGGTGCTTATATTGATAAAAAACCAACTGCTTATTTTATCCGCAGTGAGGGCTTAATTGGTAGTCTGGACGACATCAATAAAATAGTGGTTAAGAACAATGCCAACGGAATTCCGGTACTTATCCGCGATATTGCTGCTGTTCAGCTGGGTAGCTCCATCCGTTATGGAGCGCTTACCCGGGCAACAACCAAAGGCCATGGCGAGGCCGTTGGCGGTATTGTAATGATGCTTAAAGGTGCAAATGCCAATGATGTGGTTAAAAAGGTTAAAACTAAAATAGAGCGGATCAATAAAACGCTACCTGAAGGGGTTGTTGTTGAACCTTTTCTGGACAGAAGTGCATTGGTAGACCGAGCCATGGGTACGGTAGCTAAAAACCTTATTGAGGGTGCGCTAATTGTGATCTTTGTATTGGTGCTCTTTTTAGGGAATTTGCGGGCCGGATTGGTAGTTGCCTCGGTTATTCCGCTATCCATGCTTTTTGCCATTTCGTTAATGAACCTTTTCGGGGTATCAGGAAACCTGATGAGTCTGGGGGCTATCGACTTTGGTCTGATCGTAGATGGGGCTGTAATTATCGTGGAGGCCACCATGCACATCCTGGCAGGTAATAAATTAGGCAGGGCCTATACCCAACGTGAAATGGATGCAGAGGTAGAGAAATCTTCAGTGCGTATGATGAGTGCCGCTGCCTTTGGTCAGATCATTATTCTGATTGTGTACCTACCCATCCTTGCACTGGTAGGTATAGAAGGGAAAATGTTTGGCCCAATGGCACAAACTGTTTCATTTGCTATTCTTGGTGCCTTCCTGCTTTCGCTTACCTATGTGCCAATGGTATCCTCGCTGGTATTAAGTAAAAAAGCAGTGCATAAAAGGAATTTTTCAGATCGGATGATGGATTTCTTTCAAAGTAAGTACACACCTATCATACATGCCGCTTTGCGTAAACGCATGGTAGTGGTGGTGTCGTCGGTAGTGCTTCTAGCGATCAGTATATTGCTGTTTTTGAGAATGGGAGGAGAGTTTATTCCAACCCTTGAAGAAGGTGATTTTGCTGTAGAAACCCGTTTGCTTACCGGAAGCTCGCTTTCGCAAACCATAGATAAAGTAAATCAGGCATCTGATATCCTGGTTAAGCGGTTTCCCGAAGTAAAAGAGGTGATCGGGAAGATTGGAGCAGCCGAGATCCCGACCGATCCTATGCCTATGGAAGCATGTGATCTTACCATTATTTTAAAAGATAAAAAAGACTGGACAACCACTAATGACAGGGTAGAACTGGCAGAGCTTATGGGTAAAGCGCTTGAGGATGTGCCGGGCGTAAGCTTTGGTTTTTCTCAGCCTATTCAGCTTCGCTCTAATGAGCTGATCTCGGGAGTAAGACAGGATATCGGAATTAAGATCTTTGGAGATGACCTGACTGCGTTAACCGATATTTCGCAAAAGATCGGGAAAATTGTATCAACAGTTGAGGGTGCAAAAGACCTTTATCTGGAGCAGGCCACAGGTCTTCCACAGATCGTAGTGAAGATCAACCGCGATAGGATTGCCCAATATGGTTTAACCGTTGATAAAGTAAATCAGGCCCTTAATACTGCCTTTGCGGGTCAATCTGCCGGAGTGGTTTACGAGGGTGAGCAGCGTTACGATATGGTGGTGCGCTTGTCGCAGCAGAACCGTCAGGACATCAGTGATGTAAAAAATGTTTATGTATCTGCACCTAACGGCAATCAGGTTCCGCTTGATCAGCTTGCGGATGTAGAATTTAAGATAGGACCAAATCAGATCCAGCGTGAAGATACCAAACGAAGGATCATTGTTGGGCTGAACGTAAGGGGTCGTGATATTGCCAGTGTGGTAACCGAGATTGAAGAAAAGATCAACGCGCAGATCAAACTGCCTGCCGGTTATTACATCACTTATGGTGGTCAGTTTGAAAACCTGAAGGAAGCTACCCAAAGGCTTTCTATTGCCGTTCCTGTTGCCCTGGCACTCATCCTGCTGTTGTTGTATTTCTCTTTTGGATCCGTTAAGCAATCGGTACTTATATTTTCTGCCATTCCAATGGCAGCCATAGGTGGAATTTTTGCATTACTACTTCGTGGAATGCCTTTCAGTATATCTGCAGGTGTTGGTTTTATTGCGCTCTTTGGTGTTGCGGTATTAAATGGGATTGTACTGATCACCGAGTTTAACAGGCTCCGTAAACTTGATAAATACGGCTTGGACGAAATTGTGCTTAAAGGTACAGCCATCCGTTTAAGACCGGTGCTGATGACCGCAACAGTGGCTTCATTAGGTTTTTTGCCCATGGCCATTTCTACAGCCGCAGGGGCAGAGGTTCAAAAACCACTTGCTACCGTTGTAATCGGCGGGCTCATTACCTCTACTATTTTAACTTTAATTGTATTACCCGTGTTATATACTTATTTTGAAGGCTATAAACGTAAGCCTAAAACAAGTGTTCCGGCAGCAATAATTGCCATTATTGCTTTGTTCACTTTTACCGTACCCGTTGTGGCAAATGCACAGCAAACATCTTTAAAAGGAAGCCCGCTTACTATGGAACAAGTTGTGCAAACTGCTCTCAAAAACAACCAGTCCATAAAATCTTCAGGCCTTCAGGTTAATCAGCAGCAGGCATTAAGAGGCAGTTCGACCGACTTAGGGAAAACAAATCTTGATGTGCAGTACGGACAAATTAACGGAATTAAAAAAGATAATAATTTTAGTGTTTCCCAAAGTATTCCGAATCCTGGACTATTTAGAAACCAGCGTAACCTGTATGATGCGCAGATCAAGGGTGCCGAAATTAATGTGGCGGTTACACAAAACGAACTGACTTATCAGGTTAAAAGCACTTATATGCACCTTGCTTATTTTATCGCTTTAAAAGACCTGTATAAAAGTCAGGATTCGGTGTATAGCAATTTCTTAAAAGCGGCCTCTCTAAGGTATGAAACAGGGGAGACCAACCTGCTGGAGAAAACTACAGCCGAAACGCAGTATAATGAAGTACGGAATCAGATGAGCGAAAATGAATCTGATATTCTTGCTTATACCTCTGAACTGCAGCGACTGCTCAATACACAAGAACCTGTTGAAATTGTGAAGGATCAGTTTATACAAGCCGAATGGAATGCTGCAGCTGGCAATAGCGTTGGTGCAAACCCACAACTTGCCCTGCAAAAACAACAGATTGAGATTGCCGATAAAGCGCTGGGTGTAGAGAAAGCCCGTTCAGGACCTGATTTTACTGTTGGTTATTTTAACCAGTCCATTATCGGCACACAAACGGTTAATGGGAAGGATCAGTATTTTAATGGTGGTAAAAGATTTCAGGGCGTACAGGCAGGAGTAGCCATTCCTTTATTCTTTAAGCCTTTTTCGGCTCGTATAAAAGCAGCCAGAATAGAAAAGCAGGTAACGGAAAGTCAGTATGAACTTTTCCAGACCAATTTGCAGGGCGAATACAATAAGGCCAATCAAGGCATGCTTAAAAACTCACGGAGCATCGATTATTACAAAAAAAGCGCCCTGCCAAATGCCAACCTGATTTTAAAGCAATCGCAGATCGCGTTTCAAAACGGAGAGATCGGTTATGTAGAATATCTTCAGGGATTAAGGACGTATTCGGAAACCCATTTTAGCTATCTGCAGGCTATTAATCAATACAATCAATCAGTTTATACACTTCAATACCTCAGTGGTTTATAATTAAGAAAATGAAAAGAACTATTCAATTGATCATCTATGTTTCCCTGGTCGCTGCGGTCTTAACCTCATGCGGAGGGAACACTCCGAAATCAGAAGAAACAACAACAGTTAAAGAAGAAAGCGCTAGTCATGAGGACGAAAATACCGTGGAATTTACCGGAGCGCAATATAAAACCGCAGGCATTACACTAGGCTCACCGGAAATGAAAGATTTAAGTGGGCTGTTAAAAGTTAATGGCTTTATTGATGTGCCACCACAAAATCTGGTCAGTGTTACCACTCAGATGGGTGGGATTGTTAAATCGACTCCTTTGCTGCAGGGCAGTACCGTAAGCAAGGGGCAAGTGATCGCGGTTTTACAAAATCAGGAATATGTATTGTTACAGCAAGATTATCTGGAAAGCAAAAGTCAGCTGGAACTTGCCGATTCAGAATATAAAAGACAGCAAACGCTGGCAGAGCAGAATGTTAATGCAAAGAAAACGTTGCAGCAGGCACGCGCACAGTTCCAGACCATGCTGGCAAGAGAAAGCGCATTGAAACAAAGGCTACAGCTGATCAATATTAATCCTGCAAGTTTATCGGCCGCCAATATCAGGAGCCAGATCAATATTTATTCGCCAATTACGGGTTATGTAACCAAAGTAAATGTAAATACCGGGAAGTTTGTGAATCCGAATGACGCGATGTTTGAGATTGTAAACAGTGCTAATCTGCATGTTGAGTTGAACGTGTTTGAAAGAGATGCTTCGAAAGTTAAGGCAGGTCAAAGGGTTCGTTTTTCTATGGCTAATGATGCAGAAGAGCAGATTGCGGTAGTAGATTTAGTTGGCCGGGAAATTAATGCCGATAAAACGATTACCGTTCATGCCATTTCAAAAGGAAGCACCAGCTTTATTCCGGGAGCATATCTAAAAGCTTATATTGAAACAGGCACCAGTAACTTGCAGGCATTACCGAATAGCGCTGTAGTAGATTTTGGAGGTAAGAAATACATCTTTGTTTCGGAGGTTTCGGAGAAAAAGGAGATGTATTATTTTAAAATGGTAGAGGTAAGTGTTGGGGTAAGTGATGGGGGATATTTAGAGGTGCAGGTTCCGGAAGGTGTGAATGTAAATGGAAAGGTGGTTTTAAAGGGCGCTTATGATTTGCTGTCTAAATTGAAAAACAGCGAAGAGGCCGGGCACGGGCATTAGTTTAAAGGTGGTGGTTAGCACTGTACGTCATCTCGAACGCATGCGAGAGATGACGTACAGTATAAAGTATGACGACGTAAAGCACGATGACAATGTTATTTTGCTTTAACGGGTTTGGGGATGAGGTAAAGCATGTATACTACTAAACAAAGGCAGGCCATGTTGGCCGCAATACCATAATCAAAAGCTTTAAGGTAATCGGGGTTGGTCTTGTTTATGCTAATCTCGTAATAAAATACACCTCCCAAAATGCTGATCCCCAATGCTGAAGCCGTTTGCTGGAAGGTAGAAAAGATACCGGCGGCAACACCGGCAAACTTTGTTGGAATGCTACCTAATGCAATGGTAAGCAGAGACGGAAGGACAAGTCCGTTGCCCAGGCCATACAGTCCAATGAGTAAAATGACACATAACCCGCTTACCTGTGGTTTAAAAAGCAGAATCTGGAGCATAAAGGATACCATGATAATGGCCACACCCAATTGCAATACGAGTTTTCCAAATTTAACGATCAGCTTAGACGCCAGCATTGCCGATATCATAAAAAGAATGGCATGTAGTACGAAATACAGACCACAATCCAGTGCAGACAAGCCAAGGCCATTCTGAAGATACACCGCACTCATTAACAGAAAAGCCGTATGCATCATAAAATGGAACAATACAGCGAGTAGTCCGATGTTAAATTCCCTTAATTTAAAAAGCGACACATCTATTAAAGGAGCGCTGTTCAACAGCAGCTTTTTCTTCTGATTGCGGATGAAGCAGGCAAAGATAGGGGCCGACGATAGTATCATGATTATGCTCCATATCGGCCATCCCGCTTCGCGGCCTTCTGCAAGGGGGTAGATCAGGCAAAATAGTCCTGCCGTTAAAATCGTTGCACCGGAATAATCGAAGCTTTGTGTGGTGTCTTTAACGGTCTCGTTTAAATACTTCCATATTGCCCACAGCGCTGCAATTCCTACCGGCAGGTTTATTAAAAAGATCAAGCGCCAGCCCTCAATTCCTAAAAATGATTTGTCAACCAGGTATCCGCCCAATATCTGACCTATAATAGCGGCAATACTTAGGGTAACACCATACCAGCCTATTGCTTTTGCCCGCTCTTGTGGATCGGTAAACAGCACTTGTATAAAGGCAATGGATTGAGGAACCATGATAGATGAGCTGATACCCTGAAAGAAGCGGGCAATGTTAAGTTGTAAGGCCGTTTGCGTAATGCCGCAGATACATGAGGTTAAGGTGAAGAGGAAAAGGCCCCAGAACAGCACTTTCTTTTTGCCAAGGTAATCTCCGGCGCGGCCGCCAATGATCAGAAAAGCGGCACTTCCCAGTAAATACCCTGCTATCACGAGCTGTACTTCTCCGTCGGTAGCGTTAACACCTGCTTTAATGCCCGGTATTGCCATGTTGATGATGAAAATGTCTATTACATAGAGCATGGGTGCGGTTAAAACGATTACTAATGCAAGCCATTTTGAGTTGTTTTTTTTCTTTTTCATGATAGTTTAGTCTGTTTTTTGGGCACAGGAAATCCTTCTCATTCATCTCATGAATGAGTGAAATGTGTTTTTAATTAAGAAATCAGGAGTTTGATTTTTCGAGATCGAGCAGCCATTTTTTTCTGACTAGTCCGCCGCCGTAGCCGGTCATGCTTCCGTCTGTACCAATTACCCTGTGGCATGGAATTAAAATGGAAATTCGATTCATCCCATTGGCATTTGCCACTGCGCGAACAGCATCAGATTTATTCAATGCCAGGGCCTGTTGTTTATAGTTACGTGTTGCACCATATGGGATTTCCTGCAGAATTTGCCATACAGATTGCTGAAATTCTGTTCCGGGCGAAAACAAGGGCACTGTAAATTGTTTTCTTTTGCCAGCAAAATATTCATCAAGCTGTTGCTTTAGCAGCTCAAAATGTGGGTTGTTGCCTTGGATGATAGTGGCATTTAATTGTTTTGCCAGTGTTTTAAATTCCGTCTCCAGCATTTTTCGATCGGTAAATTCTAAAAGGCAAATGCCTTGCTTAGCGGCACAGGCAAACATGGTTCCGAGTGGTGTTTCGAGTCGGGTGATGTTAATGACCTGTTTGTCTTTGCTGTTTACAGGAGAAACGCCAAAAATGGATTTAAAAGAATCACCAAAACCACTTAAAGATTCGTACCCTGCATCAAACGCGGCGGTAGTAACGGCTTCGCCATCCTGAATTCTTTTAAATGCAGAATTGATCCGAAACATCCTTTGGTAGGCATGAAAGGTAATGCCATGATTTTTAAGAAACCATCTTCTGATCTTGCTGGGCTCAATTCCTTTTTGAATTAAGTCCCAGTCTTTAAATTTTAGAGAAGGATCTGCATTTAATTCCTCGAGGATCGATTTAATAAAATCAGGTGTTTCTCCAATTTTTTCAAGTGGGTTGCATACTTTGCAGGGTCTGTAGCCTTTGCGTATGGCTTCGCTGGTTGTTTTAAAAAACTCCACATTTTCTGCCTTGGGTTTTCTTGCGGTACAGGTTGGTCTGCAAAATATGCCTGTAGTTTTAACTGCTGTTATGAAAGTCCCCTCAAAAGTGATGTCCTTTTTAAGGATCGCGTTGTACATGATTTCGTTGGTCAGCATTTCTGTTTCTTTTCTTCAAAATTAGATTAGTTGGGCGCAGTGTACAACCGAAAACCTGACAAGTATTTTTTTAGTTCTTAACCTTAATCTTTAAGGGATTTTATCAAAGGCGAGATCGTTAAATAAGAAGTCATCGGAGTCGATATTTAGCTTGAATCCCGTTATCTTTTTATTAGTATCCCTTACAAAAATTACTTCTCCCTCTGGTACAAAGAGATCATTGAAGACAATTTTACATTTATCCTCATCAATGTTATATAAAAATCCGGAAAAGAAATCCTTTGTGGGAAGCAATTCAAGAAAAGGTTTCCCTTTTTCTCTTCTGATCACCGCTTTACCGTAAGCCGTATCTTCATATTCGCCTTCATAGCGGTTAAAATTGGGTATTACAGCACTCTTTTTAGGCTGAGGTTTTCTTTTCTTGTCCCAATCGAAAACAGTGCTCTTTCCAGACATATTTTTGTCGACTTCCTTCCAGTTAAATGTATCTTTTTGGGCCATGTAGCCTGTAATTGCTTTAACCAGTTCATCGTTGACCTGAGATATTTTGTTGGTAAGGATCACTATGCCAGAACTGCTGTCGGGAAACAGGACAACGCTGGATATATACCCCGGCATCCCACCGTTGTGGTTAATTACTTTGCCATTTTTGGTGTGTCTAATGTACCAGCCTAGCCCATAACCATCGTCTTTATTGTTTGAGAACAGTGTTTTAACACTGGTTAGGGTGTAAATAGTACCATCTTTTAATATGGTGGTGTCATTGATGCGGCCATGTGCAAGCAACATTTGCATCCAGGTTAGCATGTCGTCGATATTTGAATCTACACCGCCTGCAGGGCTAATGTTGTGCATGTTGAGCGGTTTTATTGGTTTATTCTGGATGTGTGGCAGGGCAAAATTGCTTTCACTGGTTATTGAATCCCTATTGGTGGCGGTGCCTGTCATTTTGAGGGGACTGAAAATTCGTTCTTTTAAAAACTCATCCCATGTTTTGCCGGTAACAGACTCAACAACAAGTCCGGCAACAAGGTACATGATGTTCTGGTAAGCAAAATCAGTACGGAAATTGGTTCGGATTGGTGAGTAACGGATTAATTTTGCGATATCTTCTCTGGTGTTTTTTGTACCGTACCAAAGCAGGTCGCCATCAAATGTTTTTAAGCCAGACTTGTGACTTAAAATATCTGTAATGGTAAGTTCTTTGGTAATCCATGGGTCACTCAGTTTAAAATTGGGCAGGTATTTAATGACTTTGTCATCCCAGTAGATTTTTCCATCATCTACAAGTATGCCCAGTGCAGCTGCGGTAAAGGCTTTTGTGCAGGATGATATAGGAAAAATGGTTTGGGTGTTTACCGGAAACCCTTTTACTGTGCTGGTTACACCATAGCCTTTTTTAAAGATCACTTTATTGTTTTTGATGATGCCAATGGCAAGACCGGGGATTTTGTAGTCGGCTATCTGTTTGGCAATAAACTGATCAAGACCGGCTGAGTCCGTTTGCTGGCTAAAAGAGAGGCAAGGAGCAAGCAAAAACAGAACTATAAAGATCTTTTGAATGGTTTTGGTTAATAGCTTGTGGTTCATTGGTTTAGTCATTGGTATGTTAAATATACATAAATCTCTAATCCTGTTGTTGTAGGGATACTTAATTATTTTCAGTTTAATTTGTTAACATTCCCTTAATATTGTATAGCTTTATAGTTAGAGACTTATTGTTGATGACTGACTATAGCAACTACACGGATGCTGACATCCTTGCTTTGATGAAAGCAGGCGATGAGCAGGCGCTTGCCCATATTTACAATAAATACTGGGAAGGACTTTTTGTATCTGTTCACAATATCTTAAAAGACCAGCAAGCCTGTGAGGATATTATTCAGGAGATCTTTATTAAACTTTGGGATAAAAGAGAAAATCTGGAGATCAGTATTTCCTTAAAGGCATACTTGTTTGCAAGCTGCAGATACGAAGTATTCAGGCAAATTAAAACGCAAAAAGTTCATGTCGGTATATTCGATGGGTTGGAAGAGCGCTTGTATGCGCCTTCGGCTTATGGGAGTTTAGAGCATAAAGAATTGCTTCAGCAGATCAACTCAATTGTGGCAACTTTGCCTGAGAAATGCAGGGAAGTTTACAAACTCAGCAGAGAAGAAAATCTTAGTCATAAAGAAATCGCTGAAAAGCTGAACATTTCTACAAAGACTGTTGAGAACCATATGACCAGAGCGCTAAGTCAGTTGCGGGCATCTCTTGGTGGGTTGCTTACCATTGAATTGGTTACGTGGTTAATGAAGAACCACTGAGCTTAAGTTGCTATTCCAGATTTTGAGAACAGCACAAATAGAATAATCATGATCAGTAACAGCAGTCCATTTACCCAGTGGCGGTTCTTCCATGGTTTTAAATCTACTACCTGTTTATTCTGTGCAACATAAGCGGTTTGCATAGGGAACAATTTTCCGATGATTAGCATGATAGCAGTTGTGAGCAAGAAAAGGATGGCCAGGATATGCAGAAAGTGGATGCCTGTGTCAAATACAATTTGCGTAAGTATGTAGCCGATAAAACAGAACGCGAGCCCTATTTTAGCAGCAATTGGAGGAACTTTTTTGGTTACAAAACCCACAAACATAATGGTAAAGATGGGAATGCTGAAAGCGGCATTAATCTTCTGCATAAAGGTGTAGAAGGTGTCGCTG
The DNA here is from genome assembly GCF_946479715.1 of uncultured Pedobacter sp. The sequence continues at coordinate 18,449 of NZ_CAMLHF010000042.1, forward strand.
GAGAAAATGATCAGCGGTGCGATAAACATTGCCATTAGAGAGGCGAACATCTCAAATCTTTTGGAGTTCCTCAGCAGATCAGCTTCCGTAACAGTTTCTCCTTTCTTTTCTTTAAAAGGTTTGTACAAATTTAAGGTGAACAGCGTACTGGCACTGTTTAGTCCGGGCGAGAAGGAAGTAATTGCTGCGCCAAAGATAACTGCTGCAATAAAGCCGCTTAATATGGGCGGAGATACATCACTTACCACTCGGGAGAATACCTCGGTAGTGTTTTGCATGCTGCTATACATATGAACCGCAATAATTCCGGGTAAAATGAATAGCAGTGGGCCAAGCAGTTTTCCGGCGCAGGCAAGGGCAATACCTTTCTGACTGGTTTTAAGATCGGATGATGCCAATGCCTGCTGCACAATAACCTGTTCAGTACCCCAGTAAAAGAGGTTCATCAGGATCATGCCTGTAAAGATGGTAGAAAAGGGAACGGCATCTGCAGATGTACCTATGGAATTAAAATGTTCTGTTTTCGAGGTAAGGATGGTGTGTATACCTTGCTGAAGGTTGCCATTGCCCACATGACTCAATCCGAAGTAAGCAAGTAACAATGCTCCGGTAAACATGCAGATCCCTAAAACCAGGTCCGAGATCACAATGGCTTTTAAGCCGCCCAAAATAGAATATAAACTGCCCACAAGACCTATGCACCAAACCAAAATCCAGATGCTGCCTGTATAGCTGATGTTCCATATATCCGAAAAATGGAACAAACCATTCAGTGCTACTGCACCACTGTATAGTACAATAGGGAGCAGGTTTACCATGTAACTGATCAGGAACAGGAAGGATACCAATTTCTTGGTTCCGGGATCATACCTGTTTTCCAGAAAATCAGGAGTGGTAGACATGGCGCCTTTTAAATAAACCGGGATCACAAATTCAGAGACAACCAGCATGGCAAATACTGAGCTTATTCCCCAGGCCATTACCGTCATGTTGTTCACGTAAACCGATTCACTGCTGCCAACAAATTCTGCGGCGCTGATGTTCGTGAAAAATAATGCGCTTCCTACAGCGGTAAAGCTTAAGGTTCGGTTGGCCAGAAAAAGACCTGCCGAGGTGGTTATTTTATGCCTTCTGGTTTTGAACCAGGAAATCACCCCTACCAGGAAGGTAACCACAATAAAGGTGATAAAGGCCGTTGCATTCATTTCTGCAGATTATAAGGATTTTCTTCTGATCAGCACAGTAGGAATGGTCTCCTGTACTTTTTCCTTTTTCAATACCGCCTGCGCGACTTTTATACCCATTAAAGAGAAATCGGCAGAATAGGTGGTAATGCCGCCGCCAATGATTTCTTTAACCACCTCATCGTTATGCGACAAGATGCCTATGTCTTTGCCAGGCTGTAACTGTTTTACTTCGCAGTCTTTAAGTATTTTCCATATTTCGGAATTGTTAAGGGTAAAATAAACCTTTCCCTTTTCTACGCTGCCGGGCTCATATTCGTTTAAGATCCTTGTGTTTACCTTAAAATCTTTAGTGAACTTTTTAAAGGATTTAATGATCTCAACCGGATCCAGAGAGCCGGGTACATGGAAAAAGATCATTTCATCAAATTTCTTTATGGTTTCTGCCAGCTCCGCCAATACCCTGTAGGTAGATTGTTCAAATTCCTGGGTAATGTAGTTAAACTCGCCTTTAAGCGGTTCATAACGGTCGAACATGATGAACTTGTTGCTGGGCAGCATATCCAGCAGGTGTTTGGTTTTGGGGTGAGGTATCGGCGAAATCACATACACGCCATATTTGCCTTTAATCATATCCAGCATGGTTTCGAACATGGTGATGTTGCCATGATGGAAAAAAACATCGATATGCACATTTGGCCCCAATTCATTTCTGAAGTTCCGGTAAAATTGCTCCTGAAAGGAGTCGATCAGGTACATAAGCAGCGCAACCTTTAAGGTTTGCTCAGTATCGTCGTTTGCCACAAAATAACCAAGTCTGTTTTTTGATTCTACTATTCCGCGGCTGATGAGTTCCCTGTAACCTTTCATTACAGTTTCCCTTGCAAAGCCAAGCTCTTTGATCAGGACGTTTATAGAGGGTAGTGCCTCTCCCTTAGAAATGATCCTTTCGTCGATAGCATTAATTATACCCTGTACAAATTGCTCGTGTTTGGAATAAGAAGGTACTTCTTCAAGTTCCTGTATTTTTTCAAAAATGGTTATCATATTGGTAGGTTGGGCTACACTAGTCTATAGGTATAATAAATGATGTTTATCTCGTTTTTTTCACAAGGTAATAATTTTTGTTTAATCATTAAACACAAAATAAGATACTTATGAAACTAAAATTTGCAATTATAAAAAAACTTCCTTTATATTTACGTAATAATAGAACAGCATAGACTAGACTAGTAGATATGCTGTACTATTTTCTAACCAAAACAAAACCAAATATGAACGTGAAACTTACTATCCAAAAGTTAGGCTATCCTGATTTGCTCCGGAAAAAGCTTATTCTATTACTGCTCTTTTTTGTTTTTTATGCCCAGGCATTTGCTCAGCAGCAGATCACGGGAAGGGTAACGGACAATAATATTGGCTTACCAAATGCCACGGTACGCGTAAAGGGAACCCAGCTTGGTACTAAAACCGATGGCGAAGGGAAATTTAAACTGAGTGTCCCGGATAATGCAGTACTAATTTTCAGTTATATCGGATTTACGGATCAGGAGATTGCAGTGAACGGCAGGAAGCATATTGAAGTGCAACTTGCAGAAGCAGCAGGCTCCGGACTGAATGAAATTGTGGTGGTGGGCTATGGTACAAAGAAACGTGCAAACCTGACGGGAGCTGTAGCGACCATTAGTGGTGCGGAATTGGCCAAGTCACCATCAACCAATCTTACCAACTCCATTGCAGGTCAGGTTCCCGGCCTTATTGTAAACGCCAGAAGCGGCGAGCCGGGTAACGACAATGCCGATATATTTGTTCGTGGAAAGGGTACGCTTGGTAATTCAGGTGCTTTGGTGGTTATTGATGGAATTCCGGACAGGGCAGGTGGCTTTGCGAGGTTAAATCCGGCAGATATAGAATCATTTACTGTAATAAAAGATGCAAGTGCTGCTATTTATGGTGCAAGATCAGCCAATGGCGTTATTCTCATTACCACAAAAAGAGGTAAGTCGGGCAAGCCGGTACTTACACTTGGAACCAACTGGGCCAGCACCCAGCCAACACGTGTTCCTCAAATGCTTAGTTCATACCAGTATGCGCAGGCAACAAATGAATATGATGCCCTAGTGGGGCAGCAGCTTACATGGCCGGCCGAAGCTATTGAGAAGTTCCGCAATGGATCAGATCCGCTTGCTTTTCCAAATACGAATTGGTGGGATGCAGTGATGAAAACACGTGCATTACAGCAAAACCATATCATGTCGCTAAGTGGAGGAACAGATAAAGTAAGTTACTTTTTCTCGGGACAGCACCAGAAACAAGACGGAATTTACAAGCAGGATGCTGCTTACTACAAGCAAGATCAGGCGAGGGCAAACGTGGATGTGAACGTGACTGATAATTTTAAAATAGGAGTTGATGTATCGTACCGCAATGAGTTTCGTAATGCAGCAAAAACCGGTTATGATGCGGGTAGTATTTTTAGAGAATTGTGGTTAGCCTATCCTTACCTGACCCCTGTTTATAGCAATGGACTTGTTGGCGTAGGTATTGGCGGCGGTCCGGATAACAGCATGCTGTATGTTACTTCTGGCGAAGCAGGATACCAGCGGTTTACAACAGATTATCTGCAAACCAAGGCTTCATTTAGCTGGAAGCTGGACAAGGTTACACAAGGGTTATTTGTAGATGGTTATTATGCTTATGACAAAACCGTGTCTAAACTAAAGGCCTTTACCAAAACGCCACCACCGGCATACAGGTATGATCCTGCTACAAAAGACTATGTAAAGGTAAGCTCGTCAATAGCACCATCGCTTATAGAACAAAGAGGCGACATTGGTGAGCGGTTAATCAATTTAAAGTTGGGATATTCAAAAACCATCAGCGATCATACATTTGACGCCTTTGTAGCCTTCGAGAGCTTTAAAGGAAATACCGATATCATTAATGCTTCAAGGTCGAATTTCCTGAGCAACAGTCTGGATCAATTGTCGGCAGGAAGCCTTATTGGTCAGCAAAATTTTTCTGACGCTGCAGAAGCTGCCCGTATCAATTACATCAGTCGTTTATCTTACAACTATAAGAGTAAGTACCTGATTGATTATACGATGCGTTACGATGGTTCACAGAACTTTCCCGAAGGTAAACGCTATGGGTTTTTTCCAGGAGTTTCTGCGGGATGGCGCATTTCTCAGGAAGACTTCTTTAAATCGGAAGTGATCAATGAGTTAAAGCTGAGGGGCTCATGGGGCAGAACAGGTAATGACAGGGTGAGCGACTTCAATTACCTTCAAACCTATCTTCTGGGCACAGGTTATGGTTACTCACTGGGATCTGGAGCTTCGCAGGTTTCGTCACTGGTACTTGGACCAACACCCAACCCTAATATCACCTGGGAGCTTGCTACTACTACCGATATTGGTTTAGAATCACAATTCTTTAATGGTAAACTGGGTGTTAATGTTGATGTATTCAGGTCTATGCGTTCCAATATCCTGATCACCAGAAGCGAATCCGTTCCGGGGTATACCGGGCTAACCCTGCCAAATGAAAACTTAGGAAAGGTATTGAGCCGCGGTATTGAGCTTGAAGCTACGCATAATAATGCTATCGGCAATTCCTTTACCTATAACATCAGGGGTAACATCACTTTTGCCAGAAACAAGGTGATCTTTATGGATGAGGCGGCAAATATTCCGTCGTACCAGCGCAAAACCAATATCCCTATCGATTCCTGGTTCCTGTATCAATCAGACGGTATTTACCAGAACCAGCAGGAAATTGATAACAGTCCACATCCGGCAGGAACGGGCGTAGGCGACATCAGGTATAAAGATGTAAACAATGATGGGGCGATAAATGACCTTGACAAAGTGAGAATGCCATTGGTACGCACACCAGAGATCATGTTTGGTTTGGCCTTGGGCGGATCATGGAAAAACATAGATGCTTCGGTTTTCTTCCAGGGGCAGGCAAGGGCAAAATCATACCTGGCACCTGCAGGCTTAAACATGGTGACCGAATTTTTTGACGAAAGATGGCAAAAACCGGGTGATACTAAGTATCCAAGAAACTTTAGTGGCCCAACCGGAAGAACTTTTGGGGTAAATACACTTGAATCTGATCTGTGGTTAAGAGATGCTTCATTTGTAAGGCTCAAAAATGTAGAGTTAGGATATACTTTGCCAAAATCAGTATCTGAAAGGTTAAAAATGCAAAGTGCAAGGATCTATATCAGCGGTACCAACCTGTTTTCAATCGACAAGTTCGGGCCATCCTTTGATCCGGAAGTGCCGACCAACTCAGGGCAATACTATCCGCAACAGCGTTTGATCAATATTGGCGCAAACATCACTTTTTAAAAACTTATAAAGCATATCATGAAATTGAACATAAATAATTTTAAAATCAACAGCGCTGCTTTACTTGTTTGCACTGCGTTGATATTTGGAGGATGCAAAAAGGCATTAGACCTGCAACCTCTTGACTCTTATTCTGAAAAGGATGTGTGGTCGGACCCGAAACTGGCCCAGGTTTTTGTAAACAATATTTACAACGAAACGGTGCTGGCCTACCAGGACGGTGGTTTTGGATGGGCAGCGCAAACCGATGAGCTTTACGGAAACTTTAACTGGACAAATGAAAACCTTTATGTGCGCGGAGAGGCTACACCTGATAACCAGACTTCAGGTTCCCTGAACCATTGGAATAAAATGTATGCATCCATCCGTTCCAGCAATATTTTCTTCGCAAATATTGGGAAGATAACCGGAGCAGATGAGGCGGTTAGTACCATGAAGGGAGAGGTATACTTTTTAAGGGCCCTGGCTTATTTTGAGCTGCTGAAAAGATTTGGAGGGGTGCCGCTTATTGTAAAGGTTTACGATGTGAACGACAGAAGCTTTGATGAAAAAAGAGCTACCTGGCTAGAGACTAAAGATTTTATACTGGCAGATATTACTGAAGCTTTAAAAACCTTGCCTGCGGTTTATCCGAACGACAACGATAAAGGACGCGCAACAGCAGGTGCGGCACTGGCTTTAAAATCCAGACTGTTATTGTATGCTGCAAGTCCGTATTTTAATAAAAGCAATGACAGGAAATTGTGGGAAGATGCTAAGCTGGCAGCAAAAGCAGTGATTGATTTTACAGGTGTTAAATATGCTCTGTATGGCAATGCCGCCAATGGTACTTATAATAAAACCTTTCTTGATTTCTTTAATCCGGAGATTATTTTTGGAAGGGTATATAGCGGTTTGGTAAAAGCCGACAGGTACAATACGGTGAGCAGAGATTTGAGTCCGAATGGCTATAATGGCTACAGTGCGTACAATGTTGTGCAGCAGATGGTAGATGATTTTGAGATGGCCGACGGTACAAAATTCAGCTGGAGCAATCCGGAGCAGGCAAAAAATCCATACCTGAACAGAGAGCCCAGATTTTATGAGACCATATTGGCAAACAATCAGCAATTTAAAGGAAGACTAACCGGATTTTTTGAAGGAGGGGATGATTCTCCGCAAAGTCCTTATTCGCCATGGAATGCTTCTAAAACAAGGTATTGTGTGAGGAAAATGGTTGATGAAACACATGACTGGAATGTTCAGGATTATGATGCTACGCAATGGGCAGTTTTCAGATTGTCGGAAATTTATCTGAACTATGCAGAGGCTTGTTCAGCATTGGGTGAGGATGGAGAGGCATTGACTTACCTGAACAAAATAAGAACAGAGAAGGCAGGTTTGCCTGCGGTTAGTGGTACTGGAACAGCATTGATGGAGAAAATAAGACATGAGCGCAGGATTGAATTGTGTTTTGAAGGGCATCGTTATTTTGACATCAGAAGATGGGGAATTGCTGAGGTTGGTTCAGAGGATGCGAAAGGTGTGATTATCAGAAAGCAGAGCAATGGCACGTTTACGTATGAGGTAATGACGGTTCAGGAACGGACCTGGGTACCAAGTTTTTACTATTACCCGATACCGAGAACTGAAATACAGAAAAATCCTGGTATAGTACAGAACCCGAATTACAATTAAATTTGATGCACTTACCGTCATCTCGACGATAGGAGAGATCTCTTGGTTATGCAGGTTCAAGAGATCTCTCCTATCGTCGAGATGACGGTAAGTGCTATAACATGACGCCATTTTTAATGCCAAAACCCCAATTTTAATATGAAATATTTCCCTATAAAAAGTTTATTATTTTTCCTGTTTCTGCTGTATAGTGTTTCTGATGTAAACGCGCAAAACCTGCGATGGCATTTGGTAAAAAACGGTGGTATAGAATGGGCCGTGAAAAAAGGCGCTGCCCATACCGACCAGATTGAAATGAGCGGGAAACAGATCTCGGCAATAATTACTTATGGTGTAGATGATAAGGGCAATTTCATAGTAAAAAGGAAACTGGTGTTCCCTATGCTGCGCATTATTCCTAATGACACACGGGGAAGTCTGATCAGGGATTTTGATCAGCCTATAGCGGCAGCATCCATAAATGGGAAAACTATAGAAGAACAGCCTGATGCTATTTCATTTAACGGCTCTCTAAAAGTGAGGTCGGCTATTGGAACGGTAAGCCTGTCGCGCGAGCTTTTTCCATCTGTTGATAAGCCTGCATTTATTGAGCAATACACCTTTAAAAACAAGGGGACAACACCTGTTGAAATTACCATTCCGGAATTAGACAGGACAGACAGTACAAAGAAGAGCGAAGGCGTTTACGGAACTTACCTGTTAAATACTAAAATCTACGGATCAGGTAAGTTCACCTTAAAACCGGGCGAAGAGCAGGCTTATGCCATTGTTCATACCGCCAGAAAAACTGCCGATCAGACCTATGATTTCTCTTCTGAATACGAATCTTTAAAACGCAAAAAATTCATCACTGAAATTACCAAAGAGCTGGTTTTGAAAACTCCGGATGATACCCTGAACCAGATGTTCTCGTTTGCAAAGATCAGGGCTTCGGAAAGTATTTTTGATACCAAGGGTGGGCTAATGCACAGTCCGGGTGGCGGATCTTATTATGCAGGAATCTGGGCAAATGACCAGGCCGAATACATGAACCCGCTTTTTCCTTTTTTAGGCAATACCGCGGGAAATGAAAGTGCTATGAACAGCTTTCGGATGTTTGCGAAATACATGAATGACCAGTACAAACCAATTCCAAGTTCCATTATTGCAGAGGGCGAAGGAATGTGGAACGGGGCTGGAGACCGTGGGGATATGGCCATGATTGCCTATGGAGCGTCGAGATTTGCGCTTGCTTATGCCGATACTGCTGAAGCGCGGAAATTGTGGCCGCTGATAGAATGGTGTCTGGAGTTTTCGAGAAGGAAGAAAAGTGCTGATGGTGTAATTGCGTCAGATTCTGATGAGCTCGAGGGTAGGTTTCCGGCAGGAAAAATAAACTTGTCGACCAATACACTTGCCTACGGTGCGTTGATCAGTGCTTCAGATCTTGCAGCTACTTTAGGCGATAAAGCTCTGTCAGAAAAGCTAGCTAAAGAAGCCGCAGAACTGAGAACAGCCATTGAGAAATATTTTGGTGCAAAAGTGCAGGGATATAATACCTATCGCTATTTTGACGGAAACGATAAACTACGGTCATGGATAGGTATGCCATTGGTAATGGGGATATATAATAGAAAAGAAGAAACTGCAAAGGCACTTTTATCAAACCATTTGTGGACTAAAGATGGAATGCTTACTGAATCAGGATCAAAGACTTTTTGGGACCGCTCACTTTTATATGCCGTTCGCGGATTGTTTAATGCAGGTATCACCGATACTACACTTAAATACCTGAAATATTATACGTCAAAGCGTTTGCTTGGCGAGCATGTGCCTTATGCGGTAGAAGCGTGGCCAGAGGGAGATCAGCGCCATTTAGCGGCCGAAAGCGGCTTGTATTGCAGGGCCATAACGGAGGGATTATTTGGCATGCAGCCTAAAAGCTTTAAGTCGTTTTTGCTGCTGCCTTATCTTCCGGCAGGCTGGAAAGAGATGTCGCTTAATCACATCAGGGCCTTTAATAAGGACTTTAACATTACGGTTGCAAGGGCCGGTCAGAAGCTAAAAATTATTGTAGAGCAAGCCGGTAGTAAAAAACAGGAAATTAACTGGGACGGACAAAAGGCCGTAGAAATAAACTTATATTAAACACATGAAAAGAAACCTTTTTCTATACTTATTACTTAGCCTTTGCTGTGGCGCGTATGCCCAGAATGGCGGAGTAACTTTTACTTCATCAGACGCGGCATTGCAGACTGCATTTGGCAGGGCTAAAGAAATGGCTTTAAGCTATAAAGGGAAGCTAGGTGATCGGGTGGGCCCATGGTATGAATCGGCATTGCCACCCCGAGCGGCATTTTGCATGCGCGATGTATCGCATCAGAGTATTGGCGGGGAGATTTTAGGATTAAATAAAGAGAACAAAAATATGCTCAGGCTATTTGTGAACAATATATCTGATGCTAAAGACTGGTGTTCTTACTGGGAGATTAACCATTTGGGTAAACCTGCGGTTGAGGATTACCGTAACGACAAAGAGTTCTGGTATAACCTGAATGCAAATTTTGATATTCTGACAGCCAGCTGGAAATTGTATTTGTGGACCGGTGATGAAGAATACATTAAAGGCGCTGCTTTTGATCATTTTCATGAAAAATCTGTTACTTCGTTTATTGACCGTTGGGTGTTGCAGGCTGATTCTCTTTTGAGCAGGCCGACTCATCCGAATGCACCGGTGCCTTTTAACGATGAAGATTCTTTTCATCGCTGTCGCGGTTTACCTTCTTATTCTGAGGGTGTGCCCAACATTAAAATGGGGGTAGATCTGGTAGGAGCGATATACAGAGGACTGATGTCGTACGCTTCGATACTGGATGTGAAGGGTAAGCGCGACGAGGCAAAATTGTACAGGGAAAAAGCTGCGGCTTATCAGAAAAGTATTGATGATTTGTGGTGGAACGAATCTGCTTCACTTTATAACACCTATTATTCGACAGATCATAAATTTGGAATGGAAGAGGGTGAAACCTTTTTGCTGTGGTTTGATGCATTGAAGGAAGGCGAGAGAAAGGAAAAGACGATACAGCATTTATTGTCGAGAGATTGGAATGTAGAAAACCTGTCGTACTTTCCATTGATCATGTATCAGAACGGGCAGGCAGAAAAGGCTTATAACTACATGCTGCACCTGACCAATCCTGAAACGAAGAGAAGGGAGTATCCTGAGGTGTCTTATGGGGTAGTTAAAGGTTTCGTAGAAGGATTAATGGGCTTAGAAGCTGATGCGCGTTCCAGTAAAATAAGTACGCTGTATCGTGGGGAAAGTGATGTGACTTCGGAGCTGAAGAATGTTCCGGTATTGAAAACGCTGGTTACGATAAAGCATGAGGGGAATAAAAGATCTGTGTTGACTAATAGCGGGAAAAAGAAAATACTGTGGCAGCCTAAGTTTTTGAATGACAAAGGAGAGGTGGTTGCTAAGGCAGCGGTGTGGGTAAAGGCAGGAGGAACTTTGGCAGTAAACAGAATTTAGCCTTCTGGATCCATTGGCTCCCACAATTCAATTTTGTTGCCTTCCGGATCATAAACCCAGGCGAATTTGCCATAGCTTTCGTTCTGGGTTTTCTCGTCGATTTTGACGCCTTCTTCTCTAAGTAGAGCAAGCAATTCATCGAGGTTGTTTACGCGGAAGTTGAGCATGAACTGTTGCTGATCGTTGCCGAAATAATCTGTGTTTTGGGCAAAAGGAGAAAATACGGTGGGGCCGGCTTCCTGATCCCAGATGTACCCGGTTTTCATGGAGTTGATGCCGAAGTGTTTTTCGTACCAATCTGCAAGTGCTTCCTGGTTTTTAGAGCGAAAGAAAATACCGCCAATGCCTGATATACGTGATGCCATGATTTTGAAGTTTACTTACATAAATATAAGTTTATTGAAGCTATTAATCAAAACTCCAACCACTGGTTGGAGTTTTTTATTTAGATGATGAAGGATGGCGTAAATGCCCCTTTATTTTGTCCGGCTTGCCCTTGAAGAGAGTGGTACATTCTTTTTATCTTTAACCAATGAGAAAGATAATCTATGGTATCAATCTGAGTGCAGATGGCTGCTGCGACCATACTAAATTCGGTGGCGGAGGAGAAACCCATGAGTATTTTACGGACCTCATGCGGGATGTTGACCTGATTATTTATGGGCGCAAAACCTATGAACTGATGGTTCCTTACTGGCCTGATGTAGCAAAAAAACAGTCGGGGACGAAATCAGTGAATGAATTTGCGCAAACATTTGACGCAATTGACAAAGTTGTTTTTTCCCGAACATTAGATAAGGTTGAAGGAAATACAAAGCTTATTCGTGAGAACCTTGGAGACGAAGTTCTAAAACTTAAACAGGAACCAGGCAAAAATATTTCAATTGGGGGTGTAAGTTTGCCCTCGGAACTGATATCACTTGGTTTGGTTGATGAGTTTTATTTTCTGGTTCATCCTACTATTGTTGGCGAAGGAAGGCGATTGTTCGATGGTACAGGATTTCAGGTGCAGTTGGATTTAACGCTGGTGGATTCGAAGGTGCTTAAATCAGGATGTGTATCACTTCATTACTTAAAATTAAAACATTCAACATAAATATTATGAGATCAATAAATCCCTGGATCAATTTCAATGGCAATGCCGAGGAAGCATTCACTTTTTACAAATCAGTTTTTGGCGGAGAGTTTACAAAGGTCATTCGTTTCAAAGACCTTGCGAGCGCCGAGTTTCCGGTAGCTGAGCACGAAGCAAATAAGATTATGCACATTGCTTTGCCTATTGGTAAAAACAATACGTTGATAGCCAATGATGTCCCCGAATTTATGGGACGGGTAAACGAAAGCGAGAACAGGTCGAAAATATCAGTTAGTGCAGAAAGCCGTGAAGAAGCAGACCAAATATTTAATGGCCTATCGGCAGGTGGAGATATTGAAGGACCGATTGGCGACAGCCCCTGGGGTACTTACGCCGGAATGTTCAGAGACAAGTATGGTATTGAATGGATAGTGGAATTTGAACCACTATAAAAAATATTTTCTACGTGACTAGGGGATAGGGTTGCTTTTTTACTCTAAGGGTTAAAAGGCAGTACTTATACCTTAGGCAAAATGGACAAGCAACAATTTTTAGCACTTATAGATAAATACCTTGAAGGCCGGGCTTCAATAGAAGAAGAGCAGATGTTGCTTAACTACTATGGCAGCTTTCAACATACCAGGGCATGGGATGAAAAGGTATTGGGTGTAAAAGAAGAAATAGAAAATAAAATGCTTGGTCGCATACAAGACCATGTTAAACTAAACAGGGTTAAAGAACCGGTTAGGTTATGGCCTCGTATAGCTGCTGCGGCAGCAATTTTGTTGGTGGTAGGAGCAGGCCTGCTCCTTTACAAAGCCCACTATGCTGAAAAAGCTCGTCACCCAGAACTTGTTTCAGGATCTCTGGATATTGCCCCAGGTAAAAACACAGCGATCTTAACTTTAGCTAATGGTAAAACGATCAGTTTAAGCGAAGCTAAAACAGGGGTAGTGGTTGGTGCTTCTGGTTTACGATACAACGATAATACTGCCGTCATCTCGAAAGAAGAGAGAGATCTCTTGAATAGCACAGGTGAGATGACGAGCCTTGCCACCCCTCGTGGCGGGCAATACCAAATCACATTGCCGGATGGCACCAAAGTATGGCTAAACGCTGCTTC
>NZ_CAMLHF010000043.1 GCF_946479715.1 uncultured Pedobacter sp.
CTTGCTCGGGGAAATGCATCAGAATATCTTGACGTTCATGTTCAGCAATTTCGTTTATCCCTTTACGCCAGGCCTTATCAACCTGTGTAAGCATATTTGATTGCGGATTGCTTGTTGTGTCAGACAATGCCTGTATGCGTGGCTTGTTTTCTCCGCCGGCCATCCAGTATACACCTTTGTTAAACCAGGTAAAACTCATCATTAATGCAGTAAATGCCATGATGATTGCTATAATGATGGAATAAAAGCCGAGTACATTATGAAGGTCATAGTTTACCCGTTTAAATTTTGCCTGCCATTTTATTTTAAAGCTCTGCTCGCGTGTTTTTTTAGTCCATTTCTTTGGCCACCATAATATGAGTCCGCTTATTAGAAGAAGAAAGAAGATAAAAGTACCCCATCCAACAACCTGATGCCCTATTTTTTCAGGTAACCAGAAATTAAAATGGCCCTCTTCAAAAAAATGAAAAATATCTTCATGATCAACCATGGCAACCACCTCCGAGGTATATGGATTTACGTACACAATAGAGTCTGACTCATGTATAGTGATCTGCGCAGTGCGGTTTTCTCCATAATACCAAATTGATTCTGGCTGTTTGGCAGGCAACAGTTTTTGAACCGACTTATAAAGTACAGATGGAGGTAGAAACTCATCGCTTTCGTTTGATTTTTCAGTATGAAACCAAGGAGAGCTCAAGCTCTTAATTTCCTGTTTAAATACTAATACGCAACCTGTAATACTTAGTACAAATACTACGATTCCCGAAGCTAGTCCCAACCATAAATGAAACCATGCATTGATTTTTTTGAACGTCATTTATTAAGCCAGAGTTTAGTTTTAATGTAAATGAAATTATACTCCCAGAGCTCTTGAATCTGAGAGTATAAAGTAGAAATTATTTTATTTTCTCAAGACGGGTCAATCCACTAACACCTTCTAATTTAGCACCACGGGTTACAGACCCAGTACCTATGTTATATTGATAGATATAGAAACCATCAACTGTATTAGCCGCAATGGATACGATACCGTTTTCTACAAGCACATTTTCTGAGAAAGAGCCACTAAGACTTTTTGGAATATTGATCTTTGTTTTAGTTTGGTTAGCAACATCAATAACATAATAATCAGTCATGTATGCACTACCATATGATGCTGAGCCTGTGATCTGTGTTTTGTCAAGGATTTTGGTAATTGCTTTCCCGTTCCCAATGTAAAATAAGCCAAGCGCTTCTTCTTTGTTTCTATCTGTAAGTTCATAGAAGTAATCAGGATCTATTTGAGTAGCACCACCTTTTACTCTGTAAATACCAAAAGGTGCATTTTTGTTAGCCGATGTCCAGATGTTTGGAGAAGCTAAGAAGTATGCTACTCCATTTTCTGTAAATGAGGCAGACATATTCATTGTATAATGCTGAGGTAGGGTAAAGCGAGAATCCTGAGTAACCGTAATGTTGTTCATTGCAGGGTAATCCATTGTTGCCAGATAAGTTACTCCTTCAGAGATGTCGTCGCTGTTTCTGTTTTGGGTATAAGTTAGGTAGAACTTCTCACCAATAAAGGCGGCATTGTAACCCCAGAAATAATGATCGGCTTTTAATCCTGGAACATTAATTTTTCCACTGGCTGTAATTGCCATGGTTTCAACATTCAGAATTGCGTACTCAAATTGTATAGCTGAATTACTACTGAACAATACCAGGGTTTTATCATCTTTCCATTTGTAGAAACTTGAGTAATATGCCCAACTGATCTGGGTAAATGGAATCTCCTTAATGAGGGTATTCGTTTTATTATTCGAAGTATATTTAACTAGGTTACCAGAATCGTTATCAATCCCATAGTAAAAACCATCCTTTGTGGTTAAGGTCGTTAATTTTGTTTCTACGCCATTTCCTGCGGTGTTTATTGTTCCCGATGTTAAAGAGCCAGTTTGTAAAATATATGTGGCGGCAGGGGTTCCTGATGTTACTCTTAAGCTATAGGTGCTTTCTGTTACCGGTTCTTCTCCTGATGGTGCTTTATCATCTTTTTTGCAAGAACTGAATCCTGTTATCAATGAGGCTAGACATAATACTGCCATTGATTTCTTAAATAGTGTCGACATAATATTGATTTTAAACTTTTATTTTCTTTGAGTTATTTAATGAAGTATCGGAGTTTCATAAAGAATGATCTTCCGGGTTTTTGAAGTCTGAAATTATCGTACGTTAACTCATCAGTAAGGTTCATGCACTCTGCAGATATGTTGTATTTTCCTTTATTGAAAGAGTAAGAGAGGGCTGCATTATGTACAAGCTGTTGCGGAATCTTATTTTTGGATTCCTGGCTGCCGCGACTTTCCCAGTTCAGATAAAACCAATGAACGTATTGGGTAGACCAGTTAAATTGTATTCTGGTGCCTTTTTGGAACAAGTCGTTTTTTCCTATTCCTATATTGGCGTTGCCATATAACCATGGTTGATTTGGTATTCTATCTCCAAAAGTCTGATCCGGAATTGTGGTTCCAGGTTCATATTGCTGATTGTTTTTTGCAGTTTGATAACTTGCATTTACTGAAGCATCCAATAGTTGGTTATAGGAGTAACGGACTTCGGCTTCAACACCATTAATTTTCGCTTTGCCAATATTATCATAATAAGAGTAAATACCTCCTGTAGGAATGAAGTAAATAAAGTCCTTTGCATTTCTGAAAAAGTAGCTCGCCTCAACAGCAAAGTGATGCTTGTTAAAAATCTGATCATAATATAGACCTGCATTTATGTTATCACTTTGTTCAGGTCTTAAATCGATATTTGAGGAAACATCGATTCCGTTACCAAAAAGTTCTTCAGATTCCTGAAGTCTGTAAGCATGTTCATAAGAAACTTTTACACCTGCGTTTGGAATGAACTTAAATCTTGTTGCCATCCCATAGCCAAAATAATCTTTGCTGGAACGGGTGTCATTCTTCACCCAGCTGTTTTCTGAACTGTAATAAACCGCATCTCTGACAAAAGAGCTGAAGGCATAATATTTTGCAAATACAGAGGTAGATAAACGATTATCAAGAAGATTTGCCTGGTAAGCTAGTCCAACAATGTTTTTAGTTATGGTATTGGGGATATCAAAAGTATTGCTTTGTACCTTGCCTAATTCTTCCCGGCCCGTGCGGCCAAAATGATTAAATGTATAGTTCAGATTAAGGCTTTGCTGATCATCAATAGCATAGCTGAAGTTGGTTCTGATGCTCGACGCATTATTCTTGTAATGAAAAATAGATTTCACCCCATTTAGTTCTCCCGCAATCAGATCTTCACGCCCTTTTCCACCCCAGCCATAAATGTTATTAGCCGTATCGGTAACCTGAGACTTGTTAATAGAAATTGAAGCCGTTGTGTTCATTGTTAGGCCTTTTAACAGAAAATCCGTTTTCTTGTATTTCAGGGTAGGCATCAAAAAGTTCTCACGATTGTTAACTCCCCCAAAAACTTTGTTCTGACTGGCACCTGTTTGTATTTCCTTGTATAAAGAAGAATAAACAAGGCCCAATGTTATTTGATCTGCCCAGGATTTGTTAGTTAATCCGGCATCGAATTGACCCATTGTAGACCGATAGGCATCATGAAAGCGTCTGGCATCTTTTTCTACCACCTGACCGTTTTCATTTACTTTTATAGGAGCGTCGTATTTGGGATTATTACGCATCATATAGTCATTGTCAGAATAATTGTGGAATCCGCTAACATTAAAGATTATTCCTGTTTTCTGATCTGTAAAACGACCATTTAGGGCCGCCCGGCTTGTGTTAAAAGAACCATAACTGTAACTGGCATCCAGGAATTTTGCAGTATGCTGATCTGTTATGATGTTTACTGCGCCACCAAGGGCATCAGCCCCAAGCTCTACGGGAACTACGCCCTTGTAGATTTCGATCCTTTCTGCAAGGTTTACAGGTATGTTATTCAGAGACAGAGAGCCGCCAAAGTTTTCCATTGGAATGCCATCTAAAAAGAAACGAACCTGTTTGCCAGAAAGCCCGTTTAAGGAGAATTTAAAATCAGAACCTAGGCCACCTTGCTCCCTGATTTTTACCCCTGTGCTTCTGTTTAGAACCTGATTAAGATCGGCAGTTGTGTTTGCCAGCTTGCGGGTGTCGATTGTATTTACCAAAAAACCAGATTCCTTTAATTCCTGTGATTTAGTTTTTCCGATTACATCAACATTAACGAGTTGATGAAGGTCTTTTTTTAATACAAAATCAATTGAAAGCTTTTGGTTTTCCTTTATTGAAACTTGTTTTGATTGGGAAATGTAACCCAAATAGGATACTATAATTGTATATGATCCCGGATTAATATCAGTTAATTCAAAATAACCACCTGCATTTGTTAATGTTCCTGTTTTCGTTCCTTTTATAAGTATAGATGCACCTGAGATAACTTCGGTGCTGTCTTTAACGTTTCCGGAAATGACTGTTGAGTTTTGTGCAAAAGACTTAAGAGCGAAAGTGGCAACTATAAATGTAAAGAGGATTTTATGAATTTGCATTATTTTAATATTGTGTATTTATACTGTAAGTAGCATAACCACAACTTTCCCGAAGGTGAGAAAGCAAAAAATATTAAAATAATTTATGTTAAGGATTTAGCTTATCAATACGCATGATAAAATCAGTATTGCCAGCCAGTTCAAGGCCTTTTTTTAAACTGCCTGTTTCGATGTTGTACATCCATACAAAGTTGCCTTTAGTACTTGAGTTAACAGCAATATAGGCTATGTTGTCTTTTACAATAACACACTCTCTTCTTGTTCCTTTATCAAGAGGAAGGTCTAGTTTTCTTAGAACCTTTGCGGCAGCAAGATCAATCAGGTAAAATTCAAAATGAGCGGTACTGTAATGATCACCAAGCCCTTTAAAAAGATCCTTTCTTTCACTTCTTATAATGGCCTTGTTGTTGCCAAGGTACCACATGCCATAAGCATGGTTTTTTATCACCGATGAAGATATGTTAATAAAGTAGCCTTTATCCAGACTTTCCTCTCCCGCCTTAATTCTGAATATTCCGGTCGGCAGATCAGGGCGATTGCCAAGTGCTATCCCCGGGCACGACATGAAGTAATAATTGTTGTGCTCATCATTAAAAGAATAAGACTGCACGGTGTTTATGCCTCCCGGATAGGTTGAACGGGTATCTTTATCAATCTTTAAAAGATTCATTTGGGGATAACCCAACTCGGCAATGTAAGTAGTATCACTCGTTGTGTAATTAGAAGAACTTAATTGCTGATGATAAGTATAACCAATAAAGAGATGACTTTTACGCAATTCAACAAAACCAATCGACATAGAAGTGAACTTGCCAGAGGGCTGCGGAATGGCAAGATTGCCCGAAGAGAGCAGGCTCATCTTTCCGGTTTCGACCAGAACATACTTTGTTTGCTTAAAGTCTTTAATGTCCAAGCCTGTTAATAACAAAGAATCTTTGCCTGCCCAGAAGTAATTTTCTATCGAAAAATCTTTTAGTGGGATAGATGCAATAGTATGCAAGGAATCATTCTGTATATTGTATTTAGATAGTTGGGCCTTCTTTCTGTTTAAATGATAATAGCTGCCGTCTTTAACAATGATATCTCTGTCCATTGTTTTTGCATCCAAAATAGCACCCTGTTTTTCAGGTAATATTTTACCACTATCTAGGGTGTTCGTTTCAATAATATATTCTTTACCATCTTTTCCAAGAATATAGATGCTGTAATTCTTACCGCCCAGTACATTTGTGTGCTCGGGTTTTTGAGAGCAGGAATAAATGCTTAGTGATAATATTGCTGCGGCTAATAAAAGAATAACCTTTTTAACAGATTTATATATTGTTTTTTCTTGCAAGGACGGTCTGGGGGTTTATTAGATGCTGAACTGATTTATAATTTGTTTTTGTAGCACAGGAGGTAAGTCCATCAGGTTTCTTTCGCTAACTACAATGATCTTATCCTCATCTGTTTTACCATTTAGGATAATGTAGGTTTGTCCCATTTTTAAAGATATCTTTTTGTCAGTTCCTTTAAATTTAAGCTCAACATCCTTTTTAGGAGAGATCAGCATACTTCCCGAAAGATCAACTGAGCCTGTTGCGTAATTAATCTTGGCAAATGTATTTGGTCCAACAGAAATATTATATCCTTTAGAATCAAGATGTCTTACGCTTATTGCAGAAGTATTGTCAACTGATACGAGTTGAGGCGAATCATTTTTTGTTTTTAATGTAAATGGATAAAAACCAAGAACTATTAATCCTAAAACAAATGACGCAGCAACTGCACCTTTCCAAAATGAAAACGAATGGCTTTTGGTAGTGCGTTCTTTGGGAAGCACAGGAGCTATTTCATTCCAAATAGACGCCTTATGTTCCACCTTGTTCTCACCGATAGGAAGATCAAGCTCTTCTGCAAAATCATCTGTAAACAGCCAATCCTCTACCGCTTTGCGTTCCTCTTTGGTGCACTCATCTCTATGGTATCTCTCTATCAGTTCTTGATTGATATTCATAATGGCTACAGTTACCTAAATTATAGGTCTCTTTGGTAAAAGTAATATAAACTTATATAAAATTAGCTCTTTAAATGTAAGTAGCATAACACCGTAATTTCCGTAAGCGTTATTGAAAATTAATTATTATAGGGAGCAAGTTTAATTTTAAGCACGCTCATTGCTTTGGTAATATGATATTCTACCGCACGTTCTGTGATTAAAAGAGCAGAGGCAATTTCTTTATTGCTAAGCCCTTGCTCGCGGCTCATCTTGTAAACTCTTTTGCATTGGCACGGCAACGTATCTACAAGGATATTTACCTTTTCTTTAAGATTGTTAAATAAAACATGCTCTTCGGTGCAGTTACTGGATGAACATTCATATTGCATTTTTATGGTTACATGCTTTTGTCTGCTAACTTTATTTCTGATGTATTCGAAAGTTTTAAACTTGGCAGACCTGATCAGATAGTTGCTTACTTTTTCCAATTCAAGCTCGTGGCGTCTTTCCCAAAGTGACTTGAAGATATCCTGAACCATCTCTTTTGCCGGTTCTATTTCGCGGATATTGTTGTAGCAAACGGCATAGACTTTTTCCCAATACAGATTATACACGGTTTCGAACGCTTGTTCGTCGATCCGGAGAGGATTGGTGCAGTAATCTGTAGCTTTTCTGTCTGACAATGCCCTGGCGTTTTGTGATTCGGGGCAAATATAGCTTATTTAGACTTGTTATAAACAATGTAGTGAAGAATTATTTCAAGTAATAGAATAATTCATTAAAACAGAAGTATAATTCATTGTTTGGAGCAAGGTAACACACTAATTTAGATTTATGATTAAAAGTATAAATATACAGGATGCAAGGTTTCCGCTAGCTAAGGGTGCAGGCAGTGATGCCATCCATCGTGATCCCATATATTCTTATGCAGTAACCAACCTGGTTGATGACGGCGGTTTAGTGGGAACGGGTTTTGCATTTACACTTGGCGAGGGAAATGACCTTGTGTGCAAGGCTGCGCGGTTCTATGCAGATCAGCTAAAGGGAAGAGATATTGAAGAATTAATGTCTGATTTTGGAAACGTGTTTAATCAACTATCCAATGAGCAGCAGTTTCGTTGGCTTGGGCCACATAAGGGCATAGTGCATTTGGCTCTTGCCTCTGTCACCAATGCCTGTTATGATCTTTGGGCTAAAAAGAGAGCCGTGCCGCTTTGGAAATTGTTAAATGATTTATCACCACAGGAAATAGTAAATACGCTTGATCTGTCTTATTTGGAGGATGAGCTTACAGCCAGCCAGGCGTTACAATTATTAAAAGATAATGAGACCGGTAAAGAGGCTCGCAAGCGAATTATAGAACAAGGTTATCCCGGATATGACACTTCCATAGGCTGGTTTAACTATTCAGATGAGAAGGTTCGGGAGAACTGTAAGAAAGCGATCGCTGAAGGCTTTACAGCGATGAAACTGAAAGTGGGGAGCACAGAACCACAAAGAGATATCCGCAGATCGCACATTGTGCGTGAAGTAGCCGGAGATGATGTAAAAGTGATGCTGGATGCAAATCAGCAGTGGACATTACCGCAAGCACTAAAAATATGTAAAGAGCTGCAGGGCATGAATCCTTACTGGATAGAAGAGCCAACTCATCCGGATGATATACTTGCACATAAAACACTGGCGGATGCTATTGCCCCAACCAAACTTGCATTAGGAGAGCATGTGCCAAACCGGATTATCTTTAAGAACTATTTGCAAACCGGATCTGCGGGTTTTATGCAGGTTGATGCAGTAAGGGTAGGCGGTGTAAGTGAATTTATAACCGTAAGTATGCTTTGTCGTAAATATGGCATACCAGTAGTGCCGCATGTAGGCGATATGGGGCAGCTTCATCAGCATTTGGTGTTATTTAATCACATTACTGTGGGGCACGAAGCATTGTTTCTGGAGCATATCCCTCATTTGCAAAAGCACTTTGTACATCCGGTAGTTATAGAAGGTGGAGTTTATAAAACGCCAATGGAACCTGGTAGTAGTTGCGATTTAAAACCTTTAAACTAAACCAGAGAAAAATATAAGCAATGTTAAAATCACTAGACTTAAGTATTAGTATCCTGTATATACTCGGTATTTTGGCCATAGGCTTATGGGCGGGGATCAGTCACCGCCGTAAAAGTAAAGCGAATGCTGCCGGAGAGTATTTTCTGGCTGGTAAAACTTTAAAGTGGCCAGCAATAGGGCTGGCTCTATTTGCCACAAATATTTCTACAGTCCATTTGGTTAGCCTGGCACAAAGCGGCTTTGACAGTGGTTTGCTTAATGGTAATTTTGAATGGATGGCCGCGTTTACACTTATCCTGTTGTCGCTGTTTTTTGTTCCATTTTACATTAAGTCGGGCGTTGCTACACTACCCGATTTTCTGGAAAAACGCTACGACCGTTCCAGTCGCGACTGGCTAGCTGTCATTTCAGTAGTATCTGCAATAATTATCCATATTGCATTCTCCATGCTGGCAGGCGGTATCGTATTAAAAACCCTGTTTGGACTTAACATGTACGTAAGCGTGATTGTAATTTGTATAATTACAGCTATTTATACCATTATAGGCGGGCTGAAAGCCGTAGTTGTAACGGAATCTATCCAAACGGTTGTTTTGCTAACAGGGGCCTTTATTATCAGTTACGCTGCCTTTAATAAAATGGGCGGATGGGAGCCAATGACCGATGTATTAAAAAACAAAGGCGAGATGGATAAGCTTTCGATGCTGCGCCCGCATGGCGATAGCAGCGGTATGCCCTGGTATACGGTGTTTTTAGGTTATCCTATTTTGGGTATTTGGTACTGGTGCGCAGACCAGACCATTGTGCAGCGCGTGCTTGGTGCTAAAGATGAAAATCATGCAAGAGTAGGCCCTTTATTTTGTGGATTTATAAAAATTTTACCTGTTTTTATTTTCGTGCTGCCAGGTTTGTTTGCTTATACCTTAGTGCAGACAGGACATTTAGATGTAACTAGTTTAGGTCTTGATGATAAGGGGAATGTAAATTCAAAGGGCATTTATACCCTGATGATCACTCAACTACTCCCTTCGGGATTGATTGGTGTTTTAGTAGCAGCCCTTTTATCGGGCTTAATGAGTCAGGTTTCAGGAGCATTAAATTCCATTTCAACAATGGTGAGTTACGATATGTACCAACGTTATCGTCCCGAGGCATCAGATAAACAATTGATCAGGATAGGGAAAATAGCAGCTGGTATTGCCCTTGTATTTTCATTAGGGTTGTTGCCTTTATTAAATAGGTACGAAAGCATATTTAGTGGCATCAATGATATTATAGCTCACATTGCACCACCAATAACCTGCGTGTTTTTGCTGGGTGTATTTTGGAGAGGGGCATCTGCCCAATCTGCGAAATTAACCTTATGGATCGGTTCTGTTCTGGGGGTAGTGGTATTTGCTATCAATAAGATATTTCCTGAAACCCTAATTGGCCATATACCATTTATGATGATGGCGTTTTACCTTTTTTGCACCTGTGTGGTTATTCAGGTAAGCTTCTCTTGTATCTATCCTGTGCAACATACCGAAGAGAGCGCACAGCTTTATTGGAAATCGCCCTGGGAGCCTTTGCAGGGGACTGCCTGGAAGGGATTAGGAAATTACAAAGTGTTGTCGGGTTTGCTCTTGTTGGTGACAGGTGTATTGTACTATATATTCAGATAAAATGAAAAAATGTATTCTCATTGTGTTTATTGCCGGCCTTTTTCTGACCGGTTGTAAAGAAGAAACCAAACAGGTTGATGTTAAGCGATTTGGTTCTGTAACAGGATTAAAGCCCGAAAAGCTAGATTACTACAAGCAATTACATGCTAATGCCTGGCCATCCGTTTTAAAAAAAATAAAAGAATGTAACATCAGGAATTATTCGATCTATCTGCAGAAGATAGGTGATGCCTATTATTTGTTCAGCTATTTTGAATATACAGGTGCCAATTTTGATGCTGATATGAAGAAGATGGCTGATGATCCGGAAACCCAGCGATGGTGGAAAGAAACCGACCCTTGCCAGCAACCCTTACCTCAGGCAGCTGCTAAAAAGCAAATATGGACAGATATGGAACAGGTTTTCCATACAGATTAAGATTTATAGAAAAATATTGAATATGCAATTATTATCCGGTAAAGTTATTTTCCTCACGGGAGGTTCAGCAGGGATTGGTTTTGAGTGTGCAAAAGCATATGCTGAAGCTGGTGCAAATGTGGTTGTTGCGGCATCTTCGCCTCAACCTGTTGAAGAAGCTGTAAAGCAATTAGGGTCCCGGCATCTTGGTATTGTATGCGATGTATCTAAAGCTGGTGATGTTGAAAGAGCAATTGCAGAGGCAATAGCTCTTTATGGGAAATTAGATGCAATCCACAATAATGCAGGTGTAGCCTCGCCGTCTAAACCTTTGCATGAGACCAGCGATGAGGAATGGGAAAATTTGATGAATGTGAATTTGAAAAGTATACTCTATACAACACGACATGGATTTGAAGCATTAAAAGAATCTAAAGGATGTATTTTAAATACAAGCAGTCTTGTTGGAGAAATAGGTCAGGAAAACCATGCGGCTTACACTGCTACTAAAGGCGCAATGAATACGCTCACCAAATCGATGGCGCTGGATTATGCACAATACAAAATACGTGTAAATGCCGTGCTGCCTGCCGGAGTTTGGACCCCTATGTTGCGGCAGTGGAGTAAAGAGCAGCCAAATCCGGCATCTATAGAACAATATCTGGACGATATACATCCGTTAGGCTATTGCCCGGAGGGAGATGTAATTGCTGATGCCTGTGTTTTTTTGCTTTCGGAAAAGGCCAGGTTTATTACCGGAACTATTTTGCCTGTTAGTGGCGGTGCTGAACTTGGATACAGGTCCGTAAGATAAAGCGGGACTAGGCTTTAATTGCACAATTGTAAAACGGTGTTTAAACAGTTTTTGATTGTATAATCATTGTATAAACCCTGTGTAAACATTGCATGAAAATTGCCTGGAATTTTTTGATAGTGGACGTTTGTTGTTATTATTCTAATAATATTTCTTCAACTGTTTGACAATTAAAGATATTACACTATCTTTGCAGTCCCTAAAATTTAGGGGGAATAAATAATTGTTAAACAAATTAAATACAAGCAAGTGAATACGTTAAGTTACAAAACTGTCTCTGCCAATGCAAAAACTGTTAACAAACAGTGGGTTGTTGTTGACGCACAAGGCGAGATTTTGGGGCGCTTGTCATCGAAGATCGCAATGATCATCCGTGGTAAAAACAAGCCTGAGTATACCCCACACGTAGACTGCGGTGATAACGTTATCGTTATTAATGCAGACAAGGTTAAGTTGACCGGAAATAAATTTTCAGAGAAAATTTATACTTCTTACACCGGATACCCAGGTGGTCAGCGTTTCATTTCTCCAAAAGAGTTAATGGCTAAACACCCAAAACGTGTTATCGAGAAAGCTGTTCGTGGTATGTTACCTAAAACTAAACTTGGTGCTAAATTATACACCAACTTATATGTTTACGCAGGTTCAGAGCATCCGCACGAGGCACAATCACCAAAAACCATTAAACTTTAATTAAAAAGAAATGTCAGTTACAAACACTTCAGGAAGAAGAAAAACAGCTGTTGCACGTATCTATTTAAAAGAAGGCAACGGCACTATTACCGTAAATGGTAAAGACCATAAAGTATATTTCCCAACGTTACCATTACAATACATTGTTAACCAATCGTTCGAAGTTTCTGAACTAGTTGGTCAATATGATGTTACTGTAAACGTAGCTGGTGGAGGTGTTAAAGGTCAGGCAGAAGCAGTTCGTTTAGCTATCGCTAAAGCTATTGTTGAATTAGATGCTGAGAAAAAACCAGCATTACGTGCTAAAGGGTTAATGACCCGTGATATGCGTATGGTTGAACGTAAGAAACCAGGACGTAAAAAAGCACGTAAGAAATTCCAATTCAGTAAACGTTAATCTTAAGGAGACAAAACAATGGCAAGAACTACATATCAAGACTTATTGGATGCAGGTGTACACTTTGGTCACCTTACCCGTAAATGGAACCCAAAAATGGCGCCTTACATTTTCATGGAGCGCAATGGTATCCACATTATAGATTTAAATAAAACTTTAACTAAAACTGAAGAAGCTGCTTCAGCAATCAAACAGATCGTTAAATCTGGTCGTAAGATTCTTTTCGTAGCTACTAAGAAACAAGCTAAAGAAATTGTTGCTGAGCAAGCAAAAAAAGTAAACATGCCTTTCGTAACTGAACGTTGGTTAGGTGGTATGTTAACTAACTTTGCTACCGTACGCAAGTCAATCAAAAAGATGGTTACCATCGATAAAATGACTAAAGACGGTACTTATTCAATCCTTTCTAAAAAGGAGCGTTTAATGATTCAGCGTGAGCGTATCAAATTAGAAAGCTTATTAGGTGGTATCGCGGATTTAAACCGTTTACCAGCTGCTATCTTTTTAATTGACGTTAAAAAAGAGCACATCGCTGTTAGCGAAGCGTTGAAATTAAACATTCCAACTTTTGCAATGGTTGATACTAACTCTGATCCTTCAAACATCGATTTCCCAATCCCAGCGAATGATGATGCAACTAAATCTATCTCTTTAATTACTGATGTTATCATCAAAGCAATTGAAGAAGGTTTAGATGAGCGCAAACGTGAAAAAGACGAGGAAACTGAAAAAGAAGCCGTAGCTGCTAAAGCTGCTGCTGATGCTCCTGAAGCTGCTGCTCCTGGTGCAAGAAGAAAAAAAGTAAGTAGCGAAGCTGAAACCGAAGAAGGTACAAGCGAAGAAGCTTAATTAATAATATAATTTGGGTTGTATGCTGTGCGTTGGAGGTTTACTTACAACAATCACGTACAACCCATAATTTTTGATAATAACTTAAAAAGGAAATAAAATGTCTACAGTACAAATTTCTGCAGCAGATGTAAACAAATTGCGCCAACAAACCGGTGCTGGTATGATGGACTGCAAAAAAGCATTAATCGAAGCTAACGGTGATTTCGAAGCTGCGGTTGATTACTTACGTAAAAAAGGTGCTAAAGTAGCAGCTTCACGTCAGGATCGTGATTCTAACGAAGGAGTTGTTATTGCTAAAGCTACAGCTGATGGCAAACGTGGTGTTGTTGTTGAATTAAACTGCGAAACTGACTTTGTTGCTAAAAATGCTGATTTCGTTGCTTTAGCTAACAAATTTACTGATTTAGCTATCGACAAAAACCCAGCTTCATTAGAAGAGCTTTTATCTTTAGAAGTTGATGGTCAGAAAGTTTCTGATATCATTATCGAAAACACTGGTAAAATCGGTGAGAAAATCGGTATTTCTAAATTCGAAACAGTATCAGGCGAGAAAGTTGTTCCTTACATCCACGGTAACTACCGTTTAGGTGTTTTGGTTGCTTTAAACCAAGCTGTTGCTGGTGTTGACGAAGCTGGTAAAGATGTTGCAATGCAAATTGCTGCAATGAACCCGGTTGCTTTAGATAAAGCTGATGTTGATGCTACTACTATCGAGCGTGAAACTGAAATCGCTAAAGAACAAATCCGTGCTGAAGGTAAACCTGAAGAAATGGTAGAAAAAATTGCTGCTGGTAAATTGAATAAATTCTACAAAGACAGTACTTTATTGAACCAGGAATTTGTTAAAGATTCATCTAAAGATGTTCGTAAATTCTTAAATGATACAGCTAACGGTTTAACTGTTACTGCATTTAAACGTGTACAATTAGGAGCTTAATCGCTTTTAGTTTGATATAAGAAAGGTTCCTTGTTTTCAAGGGACCTTTTTTTGTGCCATAAACATTTAATATTACCTTTTTATAATCTAAAAAAGTTTTGTCTAAGTTTGGGGCATAATTGTATTTGTATGTTAGCTATTAAAAATTGTAAGTTCTTTGCGAATGGACAGCAAGTTGCAGGTCAGAATATTTTAATTGAGGGGCCTGAGATCATAAAAATCAGCACCGAAGAGATTCCAGTTGGATATGAAGTTGTAGATGCCAATGGAAGCTATCTAAGTCCTGGTTTTATTGACCTTCAGATTTATGGTAGCGGAAAGGATCTTTTTTCTGCTTATCCAACAGCAGATACCCTAAGACAAATGGATTTGGATTTGCTAAGTAAAGGAACCACAAGTTTTTTAGCCTGTGTAGCCACAAATACTCCAGAGGTTGTTCATGAGTCCATCGCTGCTGCAAAAGCTTATCGTAGCGAAGCAAGAGGTTTTCTGGGCCTGCATTTGGAAGGGCCTTACATCAACGCAAAACGCAGAGGTGCCCATATTGAGAAATACATTTGTAAAGCGACCCTTGATGAGGTAAAAACATTACTTGAATACGCAGATGGTACGGTGAAAATGATGACTATAGCGGCTGAACTTCAGGATGATGAGGTGATAAGTTACCTGCTCGATAACGACATTGTATTATCACTAGGCCACAGTAATGCCAATTTTGAGCAAGCTACCGCAGCCTACGATATGGGCTTTAAAACGACAACACATTTGTTTAATGCGATGCCTTCTATACACCATAGATCGCCGAATTTGCCTGCGGCAGTATTTAGTCACCCTACAGCAATGGCAAGCATTATTGCAGATGGGAATCATGTTGACTTTGAAATTGTAAAAATGAGCTACAAGCTGCTCAAAGAAAGAATGTTTTTGATAACTGATGCGGTTACTTCATGCAATATCGGCCCTTATCAGCATCAGCTTTCAGGTGAGAAATTCATTACTCCAGATGGAACTTTATCTGGATCTAACATAACAATGTTACAAGCCGTACAAAACTGTGTAACGTATTGTGATATTCCATTGGCAGAAGCCTTGAATTTAGCTACGCTAAACCCGGCAAGGCTTATGAAGTTGGACACTGAAATGGGGAATTTAAAGGTTGGAAATAAGGCCAATTTGGTCTTGCTTTCGGAAAAATTAGACCTGTTAAAAATTTTTGCAGAGGGAGTTGAACATTTGAGCCTTATTAATTAAAACAAATAGTTATTTTTGGAGTCATGAAGTATAAACGGATCCTATTGAAATTAAGTGGCGAATCGCTAATGGGCGATAAGCAGTATGGTATTGATAATGAGGTTGTAAGGCAATATGCTGAAGACATTAAGGCGGTACACGCCAAAGGCCTTGAAATAGCAATTGTTATTGGTGGTGGTAATATTTTTAGAGGTTTAAGTGCTGAAAAATCTGGGATGGACCGTGCTCAAGCCGATTATATGGGCATGCTGGCCACAGTAATTAACAGTATGGCTTTGCAAGATGCACTTGAAAAAGTAGGTCTTAAAACAAGACTACTTACCGCAATAAAAATGGAACAGATCTGCGAGCCTTTTATTCGCAGAAGAGCTGTACGCCACCTTGAAAAAGGGCGTGTGGTAATTTTTGGAGCAGGTACCGGTAATCCTTATTTTACTACTGATTCTGCAGCTGCTTTACGCGCAATTGAGATAAAAGCAGATGTTGTTTTAAAAGGAACCCGTGTTGATGGTATTTATACCGCTGATCCCGAGAAAGACCCTACGGCTACTAAATATTCTGAAATCACTTTTAAAGAAGTTTATGCTAATGGGCTAAACGTAATGGATATGACTGCCTTTACGCTTTGCGAAGAAAATAAACTGCCAATTATTGTTTTTGATATGAACAAAACAGGTAATTTCATGAAAATTGCAAATGGCGATGGTATTGGTACTCTTGTTAAAAACTAATAGCAATATTTTATATAAGTTTGGTTAAATTTTACACATCATGAATGACCTCATAAAGAAACAATTACAAGATGCTCAGGCTACCATGGAAAAAGCCATTTTGCACTGCGAGTCGGAACTGACGAAAATTCGTGCAGGAAAGGCTTCTGCTGGTATGCTGGATGGTATTATGGTTGATTATTACGGAAATCCTACTCCTTTAAGCCAGGTTGCAAGTATCAATACTCCTGATGCTCGTACATTGCTTATACAGCCTTGGGAAAAAGCTTTGCTAGTTCCTATTGAACGTGCAATTATGGAAGCTAACATAGGTATTAATCCTCAAAACGATGGTATTATTATCCGTTTGGTAGTTCCTCCTTTAACTGAAGAACGTAGAAAGGATTTGGTTAAAAAGGTTAAAGAAGAAGCTGAAAGAGGCCGTATTACTGTTCGTAACATCCGTAAAGATGCTAATGAAAAGGTTAAAAAATTGAAAGGCGAAAGTGTTTCTGATGATGAGATCAAAACCGGTGAGGCTGAAGTTCAAAAAATTACCGATGCTTACATTGTAAAAATCGATAAACATGCAGAAGCAAAAGAAAAAGATATCATGACTGTTTAAGTCGGGATTATAATCTATAGGTAAATTAAAGGGAATGAGCTTAATGCTTCATTCCCTTTGTTTATTTTTGACAAATTTTATTTATGAAAATCTTATACAGCTACTTAAAAAACTATAAAGGACTGATATTTCTGGCCTTGTTTCTGGCTGCAGTTAATCAGATATTTTCTTTTCTTGATCCTTACGTTTTTCGCCTAATCATTGATAAATACGTTACTAACTATAAGCACTATAGTACCGACGAGTTTATAAAAGGTGCCGGCGTACTTATTTTATTGGCGATGGGAGCTGCAATGGTATCCCGCATCGCCAAGAATTTTCAGGATTATTATGTAAATGTAATTACGCAAAGACTGGGAGCTAAAATATATTCCGATGGTCTTGCCCATTCTTTGGAACTGCCTTATCAGGTTTTTGAAGATCAGCGTAGCGGAGAAACATTAGGTATTTTACAAAAAGTTAGGATTGATACTGAGAAGCTGGTTCAGGCGGTAATAAATGTTTTGTTTACAAGTATCATCGGGATCATTTTTGTGACCGTTTATGCGATCTCTGTATATTGGGTTATTGCAGTGGTGTATTTTTCTTCGATTCCTTTACTTGGATTTTTAAGTTCGTTTTTAAGTAAACGGATTAAAAAAGTTCAAAAGAATATTGTAGCAGAAACAACATCACTTGCAGGTTCTACCACAGAATCATTACGTAATATTGAGCTGGTAAAAAGTCTGGGACTTGCCAAACAGGAAATAAACAGGTTAAACACTACTACCACAAAGATTTTAGGGCTGGAGCTTAAAAAGGTAAAATACATCCGCAGTTTAAGCTTTATCCAGGGAACGTTTGTTAACCTGCTACGTAATGGACTACTCTTTTTGATGATGTACCTGATCTTTGCAGGAAGAATCACGGTGGGTGAATTCTTCTCGTTATTTATTTACTCCTTCTTTATTTTTGGCCCTTTGCAGGAACTGGGTAATATCATCAATATTTACAGAGAAACTGAGGTGTCGCTGAATAACTTTGAACGGATCATGTCTATTCCAAAAGATAAGAAGCCTGATAATCCAACATCAATTGCTAAAATCAAGAAGTTAGAATTTGATGAGGTTAGCTTTAAGCACCAATCGGCTTCTACTAATGCATTAAATGGCATCAATTTCGAAACGAATGTTGGAGAAACAATTGCATTCGTGGGGCCGTCGGGTTCTGGTAAAACTACTCTTGTTAAACTTCTGGTAGGGTTATACGAGCCTAAGGAAGGAGCTATTAAGTATAATGGAGTTACCGCGACCAACATAGATCTTGATGAGTTGCGAGAAAAAATAGGCTTTGTAACACAGGATACACAATTGTTTTCTGGAACAATAAGAGAGAATTTGCAGTTTGTAAGGCCAGAGGCAACCGATGAGGAGTGTATGAAGGTATTGCATCAGGCAGCTTGTCAGAATTTATTGGCCAGAGCGGATAAAGGTCTGGATACCATGATTGGTGAAGGCGGAGTAAAGGTTTCGGGGGGTGAAAAGCAACGTTTGTCCATTGCCAGAGCTCTATTGCGCAAGCCAGATATCCTGGTTTTTGATGAGGCAACCTCATCGTTGGATTCTTTAACGGAAGAAGAAATTACAGCAACAATAAGAGAGGTTTCTGATATAGATAACCACATGACGATATTAATTGCCCACCGCTTATCGACAATTAAACACGCAGATAGGATCTATGTATTGGAAAAAGGGAATGTGATAGAACAAGGAACTCACGATGAACTGGTGCTTCAAAATGGGTTGTACTATGCGATGTGGAGACAACAAGTGGGTGAAAGATTCTCTATTGCTTAAGTATTCTGCTCGTTTATTTCGTTTAAAGTTAGCTTGGTTAAGTTTTTTGTTTTCAGGTAAGTAACGCCTGCAACAAGAATGGTCATGCTGCCTCCAAATACTACGGCAGGGACTGTTCTCATTAGTTTTGCGGTTAAGCCTGACTCAAAAGCGCCGATTTCGTTTGAAGAGCCAATAAACATGCTGTTTACAGCAGATACACGACCACGCATATCATCCGGGGTCAGCAATTGCATAATGGTAGACCTGATGATTACGCTAACACTATCAAATGCGCCTTCTGCAAATAGAAGTACAAGGGTTAAGTAGAAGTTTTTAGATAAGCCGTAGCAGATGATGCTGGTTCCAAACCCTGTTACGGCAATTAAAAGATTTCTCCATGGCTTATTCATAGGAGAGTAAACGGTCATGATAAGCATTGTGAGTACAGCACCTGTAGATGCGGCTGCCCGCATGATACCTAATCCCTCTGGGCCTACTTTGAGGATATCATTAGCAAACACTGGTAGCAAGGCTACTGCTCCTCCAAAAAATACGGAAAACAGGTCGAGACTCATTGCACCAAGCATCATTTTGTTTTTAAATACAAATTGTACGCCTTCAGTTAAACTTTTTACAATACTTTCTTTTGGAATAAAGGTTGGTGGATGCGACTTTAAAAAGAAAATACAAACTAATGAGATGGATATGAAGGTGATAATTACATAGTAAGTTACAGTTATACCATAGAAGCCATAAATTAGTCCGCCTGTCATGGGGCCAAGTATGGACGCAAGCTGCCAGCTTGTACTATTCCATGTACTGGATTTTGGATATAATCTTTTAGGGATAATCTGCGCCATTAAAGAGAATGTTGCGGGGCTGAAAAAGCCTCTTGCAATACCTATCCCAAATACCATCAGATACATAATTGGAACAATATAACTTGTGGGGATATAGGCATGCATTTGCTTTGTAGTAACAATAAGCATTACTAAAGAGCATAGAAATACACCAAAAAACACTTTGAGTAAAAGGCCTCTTTTCTCTGATTTATCCGCAATGTAACCTCCATATAATGCAATACCGATTGCTGGGATTGCTTCGCAAAGGCCTACAAGACCCAAGGCAAGGGGGTCTTTTGTTAAATGATAGACGTGGAAGCCGATAATAACAGCTTGCATTTGGTATGCGAATGTAAAAAAGAAACGCATGCCCAGGTAAGATCGGAATTCCCTATATAGCAGAACTGCGTAAAAGGGATCTGGTTTTTCTATGATTTCGGTATTGTCCAAAAGGAAAAATATTTTGAACAAATGTAGTTGATAGATTACATAATCTTGTCATAAAATGTAAGATATGCTTCTCTCATATCTTCAGCCTGATTAATTGCTGCTGATGCTGCTATTCCAAAAACGCCGGTTTCCATAAGTGCATCTATATCATCAGAGTTAACACCTCCTACGGCTAAAACAGGTAAGACAATGCCATTTTGATTTAGGGTTGCCATTGCTTTTTTATATCCTTCTATGCCAATGTGAGGGGCATTGTTGGGTTTGGTTGTCGTATCGCGGAAGGGGCCAAATCCGGCATAGTCTGCTCCTTCTTTAGCAAGTCTGATTAGACCTTCAAGGGTGTTTGACGAACCTCCGATGGTTACTGCTTCTCCTAATTGTTCTCTTAGTTTTGTGAAATCAGCATCCATATCTTCAATGTGGAAACCTTGTATATCGGCTTTGCCATTAAGGTGAATGTGATCTGTAACGATTAAGGTAGCTCCCCAATCGTCACAGATTTCAGCAATCACATTGATATCTTCTAAAAGCCCATCGTCATTTTTAGTTAAACAGCGATATTGAATCCACTTAGCCCCGGCCTCGCAAGCTATTTGTGCCTGCTCAATATGGGTTAACTGATCAATGTCGTGCGTAATAAAATGTAGTCTTTCGATGAACTTCTTCATAGGATTAAAATTTCAAATTTAGCGAAAGTAAGAAATTAGTTCCGGCCTGAGGGAAGTAAAAGTTCTCTGTTGTGGTTCCCCACGGGTAAATTGAACTGTAGGTATAGCCATTACTTTCGTATTTTTTGTTTAGAATGTTATTGGCAAGCAGGCCTATGTTTATGTTTTTGATCCCTTTTAAGCTAAAGTCGTAACCAAGCCTTGCATTGTTTACCCAATAAGCATCCAGTTTACGGCTTTCATTTTGAGTATTGTCCATGTATTGCTTACTTACGTATTTGCTTTGTAACGCAATGGCAAAGCCAGCTACTGGTTTGTAAACCAGTTCTCCAAATATCACTGAGTTTGGCGAGAAGGATATATCTGGATTAGCATAGTTTGTAGCTTGTACATTAATCAGGTTAAAATCATTATCATATTCTGATACATAGTCTACATAATTCTTGATCTTATTTCTGCTGAATGCTGCGTTTGCATTAACTGCAAAATGAGAACTGATAATATAAGAAGCGTCTAACTCCAGTCCAATCCTATAACTTTTGTCTACATTTTGGCGATAAGCATCAGAATATTCGTTGATTTCGCCTGTAAAGATCAGTTGATCTTTGTAAAACATGCCGTACGCATTTACGCCAACATTAAAATCAGTGTTTTTAAAACGGTAGCCT
The DNA here is from genome assembly GCF_946479715.1 of uncultured Pedobacter sp. Next base: position 21,362 of record NZ_CAMLHF010000043.1, read on the forward strand.
GCCTCTACATTGTTTAAGCGTTCTGGTTTAGGGACAGCCAGACCCTCTTTTAAATTGGTGAAATCATCGCGGTTCGGTTCTTTATTTGCAACACTAAATGAGGCGTAGAAGTTACTTAACTCATTTAAGAAATAAGTTGCCCCAACTTTAGGATTGAAGAAGTTGTAGTTGTTATTGTAATCTAAGCTCTTGCGATTTTTGTCAGTTCCTGAAATATCATATTTCACATTTCTATACTGTAAATCTGCGAACAAGCTTAACTGAGTTACCGGATTATAATTTACTTTGAAGTAGCTATTGAAGTCGTCCTTATCTCCTTTGCCATCATAGTAATGGTAGTCGTTGGTTGAGGTTGATGCATATTGAGCCCATATTACTTGTCCAAAATGTTTACCTCTGTACTGGTTATAGGCACCGCCAAGTGTGAAATTTAAATTTGACTCTGGTTGGTAATTAAAGGCATAAGTAAGGCCATAAAAGTTGTTATCTAACCATCGACGACGAACAAGATCTGTTCTTTCAATAGTTGTACCGCCTGCTATAACATTTGGCAAACCATAGTTTTTAAGTTTCTGATTGTTTTTATATTCTTCAAAATATCCTTCGCCTTGGGTTAGGTGTAATGCCCCGTTGAACGAGAACTGTTCGTTGAACTGTTTTGCGTATAAAGCTTGATAGTGGTTTTGTTTGTAATTATCGTTTTGATCCTTATAAAGGAACTGATTGTATTTTCTGTTATCCGAATTGAACAGGTTTAAAGAATCTGCTTTGGTATTGTACAGATAGCCAAGGTTATTGTTGTAATGTTCTTTTAAGCCTTCAATGTCTCCCCTAAGTTTTGCTTCAGGAACACCATTCCATGCCTGGTAAGTTTCTTCAGTTCCTGAAAATACGTTTACACGTAGTATGTCGGTTTTTCCATGATATGCGCCTGATAAGAAGTATGATTTAAGATTGGATGCTGCACGGTCGATAAATCCATCAGATTTGATTCTTGATAAACGACCGTCAAAGCTCCACTTGCCATCTAAAAGACCGGTACCCACTTTAACAGTGTTTTTAAGGGTGTTAAAGCTTCCGTAAGTATTGTTTATTTCTGCATAAGGGATTTCTGAGCTTGATGAGGTCTGGATGTTTAAACTTCCGCCGAATGCACCAGCTCCGTTTGTTGAGGTACCAACCCCGCGTTGGATTTGAATGTTGTCGACAGAGGAAGCAAAATCAGGCATGTTTACCCAGAAGGTACCCTGGCTTTCACTATCATTATATGGGATTCCATTTACAGTTACATTTATCCTACTCGCATCACTGCCTCTTATTCTAATGCCTGTATAACCTACACCTGCACCAGCATCAGAAGTAACAACCACACCGGGTGTGTTGTTTAGTATGAAAGGAAGATCTTGTCCGAAGTTGTTTTCTTCAATGTCTGCTTTGCTAATGTTTTTATAAGTGGTTGCAGACCTTTCATTTGCTCTGGTTGCGTTTACGATAACCTCATCGGCAAGGAAAGCAGATTGAACTAATACAAAATCAAGTGTTTGATCGGCATTAATTGTAATGTTCTTTTCTATTGTTTGATAGCCAAGGTAGCTTACTAATAAAGTATAATTACCTGCTTTTAAATTGGTTAATTGATATTTACCCTGTTTATCGGCAGTTGTTCCGGCAGATTTATTTTTTAGCTTAATAGTAGCGCCAGGTAAAGTAGTATTTGATTTTTCGGATACGCTACCCGAAATGGTGAATTGCGCCTTTACCAGTACCGGCAATAGCAACACAGCAAATGCTGTGATCATTAATTTTTTCACTTTTATTGTTTCTTTTAGTTAAACCACTGTAAGTAAGGGGTACTTACAGCCCAGTTAAACTCCATAACTCCAATCCCTCCGCCGGCATTATCCGGATCAGGTGCATATATCTGTTTATAGATATAATGGGTATGCTCTCAGCCTGTTTTCGTGTTTTTTACAAAACAAGGCACCCCTTTTTGATGGTACAAAGGTATTGATTTTTTTATCAGAGTAAAAATGTTTGAACAGCTGTAATTGCGTTATTTAATCTATCCTCTCCCTGGCCGCCAACTTTAACGTATACTGCGTTCAAGGCTTTAAGTTCCTGATGCCATACTTGCATAAAATGCTCTCTTTTATGTGGAAAATCGCGAAGAGGGTCTTCTTGCCAGGGCAGGTCAATATCCATCAGCAAGTATAGATTGTAGTTGTATTTAGGGAGTGCATCAAGAACAATCTGAGGAGTTTCCCCAAAAACTTCGTCGCTCCATATTTTTACAGTGATAAAGGTTGTATCGCAGAAAATAAGCTCTTTTTCTGCTATGGCAAGTATAGAATCTTCGAGTGCCAATTGCCCATGAAACATGTTTACCTCGTCTTGTAAATTGCACGGTTCGGTTAATGCGGCACAGTAATACCTTGCATATTCAGGCACCCATAAAGTATTGAAGTGTTTTGCAAGCTGCTGGGTAATTGTTGATTTGCCGGTACTCTCCGGCCCAACAATGGCTATCTTTTTAATGTGTGTGTTCACGGTAAGTTCTCCTCCAATCTAAATAGCCTACAGAGGCAATATAAACATACAATGCATACATAACTGCTGTTGCGTACAGGTCTTTTGAAATATACATGCCAACATATATGATATCAACAAAAATCCAGATCAGCCAGTTCTGTAATACCTTCCTTGCAAGAAATATCTGGGCTATTAAACTACAGGCGGTACAAAAGCTATCTAAAAACGGAAAAGAAGCGTCTGTATTCTTTTTAAGCACAAAGCCCAGTAGTAATGTAAAAACAATTACGCCTAAAATAGAAAGCATAATTTCTTTTTTGGTAATGATGGTAATTGGTCTTGATGCTTCTGGGTTATTTCTGTTCTTGCTCCAGAAGTACCAGCCGTAAACATTCATCGCAAAAAAATAAAACTGCAGACCCATATCGGCATACAGCTTTGATTCGAAGAAGATGAAAATATAGATAACAACACTTACTATTGCAATGGGCCAGTTGTATATATTGTTTTTGGCGGCAAGCCACACACAAAGTATACCGGTGAAAACACCTAGCCATTCCAGTAAACCTGTTTGTAAAAATAACTGACTGAAACTATCTTTTAGAACATCAAACATTTACCAAAAGTAAAAAAAAATCCGGCAGGAAGAATTCCATACCGGATAGTAAACCAAACAAACTATTTATCTTTTATTGCGCTTTTGGCGACGATGTGAAGCCTATTGAAGTTCTTATGCTTACATCAGCGCTTGTGTTATTCCTTAACACATATTCAACTCTTACACGGAGACTGGTTCCTTTTATGTAATCATCCAAAAACTTTGAATTATCTATATCTAACGCAAGTTCAGAACCAATGTTCTCCTGTATATCACTTCTTGACGCAACCATGACCTCACCACCGTTTTCGTTTGATACAAAAAGTTTTACAGACTTAAACATACCCAAACTTTTATTGCTAGGATTGCTGGCGATCATTTTTGCAGAGGCAATTCTAATTTCTTTTATATAATTGGTCCCGTTTTTATTTCCAAAAACATCATCAAAACTTGTTGCCGCAGATTTTGCAGATATAGGCGTACCGCTTTTGCTTGAGGCGGGGATAACTATTGTTGCGGTGTAAGGAAATGTAGATTTAATAATAGATTGAACTGTTCCGCAACCAGCCAGAATTACTGTGATTGCGAATAAAAATGGTAATATCTTTTTCATATGTGAGAATATGCAAATGTTATTCCATCACCAAAAAAGCGTGTTTATGTTTTGTGCTGGGTGATTTTGTAGTTAATTATATACAGATATTTGAAATAACTGTAGGTCTTTGTAGCTGTTTTTAAAATTTATAAAAACAATTTGTTTAATCAGTTTGTAGTTAAAAAGCACTAGCTAAAATGTGATATGGAACAATGATACTAACTAATTGATGGTTAAATAATATTGACTAATGTAGGTTGTGGAGACTTCATTAGTCAGCAAATTCAAATTCCTATGAAAAAGTTAAGTGTTAATTTTTTATTAATTGCAACGTTTTCGTTGTTATTATTGGCTTTCGTTACCATTAAGGATGGCGGAATCAAGGGTAAAGTATCTCCTGATAGTGGTGCGGTGCAAGTAGTTGCCGTGTCTGGAACAGATACATTAAAAGGAGATCTTAGCAGTGGTAGTTTTACCATTAATAATGCAAAACCAGGTACCTACACCGTGTGGGTTAAAGCTAAACCACCTTATAAAGACAAATCAGTTGAGAACGTTGCTGTGGTTGATAGCACTGTAACCGATGTTGGAGAAATAAAACTTGAACAATAATTCTATAGATTAAACGCTGGAAAGGGGGCCATTTAGCCCCTTTTTCGGTTTATAAGGGTTTTTGAAAAAATACCTGATTTTTAACGTTCAAAAGCGTAACTTTGCATCCCGACAGAAGAGTCGGGGATCTTTAATGATATCAAAGAAATCTCTAAGACGATTCCAGTCTACAATAATTGCATTTTTTACTCTTATAACTTTAGACTTTTTAAAGCCTTATGCCTAAAGACACCTCCATACGCTCGGTACTCATCATCGGATCGGGTCCTATCATCATCGGTCAAGCTTGTGAATTTGACTACTCAGGATCTCAAGCCGCCTTATCTTTAAAAGAAGAGGGAATCGAAGTTTCGATCATCAACTCCAATCCTGCAACCATTATGACCGATAAAGTAATCGGTGATCATGTTTACCTGTGGCCATTGACGGTAGATTCTATCGAGCAGATCTTACAAGAACGTAAAATAGATGCTGTATTGCCTACCATGGGTGGTCAAACGGCTTTGAATCTTTGTATTGAGGCCTCTGAACGTGGAATTTGGGAGAAATATGGCGTGCGGGTGATTGGTGTTGATGTTGCTGCAATCGAAAAAACGGAAAACCGTGAAGCCTTCCGCCAGTTAATGGTTGATATAGGCGTAGGGGTTGCAACTTCAAAAATTGCCAACTCTTTCTTAGAAGGTAAGGAAGCTGCTCAGGAGATTGGTTATCCTTTGGTAATTCGTCCTTCTTATACCCTAGGTGGCTTTGGTGGTGGTTTTGTACACAAGAAAGAAGAATTTGACCAGGCTTTAAAACGCGGACTTGAAGCTTCTCCAACACATGAGGTATTGGTAGAACAAGCGGTTTTAGGCTGGAAAGAATACGAATTGGAGTTGTTGAGGGACAGTAATGACAATGTAATCATCATCTGTTCTATTGAAAATTTCGATCCAATGGGTATTCACACAGGCGACTCGATCACTGTGGCGCCTGCCATGACATTGTCTGATCGTTGCTACCAGAATATGCGTAACCAAGCGATCAAAATGATGCGCGCGATTGGAAACTTCGCAGGTGGTTGTAATGTACAGTTCTCCGTAAATCCGGATAACGATGAAATTATCGCAATTGAGATTAACCCAAGGGTATCTCGCTCGTCAGCATTGGCCAGTAAGGCTACCGGTTATCCAATTGCTAAAATTGCCGCTAAACTGGCTATAGGCTATAACCTGGATGAGCTGGAAAACCAGATTACAAAAACTACATCTGCATATTTTGAGCCAACACTTGACTATGTCATTGTGAAAGTTCCTCGCTGGAACTTCGATAAATTTAAAGGCGCTAATATAGAATTGGGCTTACAGATGAAATCTGTAGGTGAGGTAATGGCCATTGGACGTACTTTTATTGAAGCAATACAAAAAGCTTGTCAGAGTTTGGAAATTGGCAGAGCTGGTTTAGGTGCTGATGGTAAACATAACCGTAGCATCGAAGAAATCATGCATGGTCTTGAGCATCCAAGCTGGAATCGTTTATTCCTGATTAAAGATGCCATGAGCATGGGTGTACCATTGGAGTCGATCCGTAAAGTTACTCGTATCGATAAATGGTTCTTATCGCAAATTCATGAATTGGTTCAGCTGGAAACAGAATTGAAACGTTATTCACTAAATAATATTCCTAAAGATTTCTTCTTTACCTTAAAGCAGAAAGGTTTCTCTGATATTCAGATTGCTTATCTGCTAGGAAATGTAACTGAAGATGAGGTTTATGAGCGCAGAAAGTCATTAGGCATCAAACGTGTTTATAAAATGGTGGATACTTGTGCTGCTGAGTTTGCTGCACAAACGCCTTATTACTACTCTACCTTTGAAGAGGAGAATGAATCCCTTCGTTCAGATAAAAAGAAAGTAATTGTATTGGGATCTGGGCCTAACCGTATTGGTCAGGGGATAGAATTCGATTACTCTTGTGTCCATGGTTTGCTCGCAGCTAAAGAGAGTGGCTTTGAAGCAATCATGATCAATTGTAATCCTGAAACGGTGTCTACAGACTTTAATATGGCTGATAAGCTATATTTTGAGCCGGTATTCTGGGAGCATGTACGTGAAATCATCGAGTTGGAGGATCCAGTAGGTGTTATTGTTCAACTGGGTGGTCAGACGGCCTTAAAAATGGCTGAGAAGCTCCAGGAGAACGGTATAAAGATCATCGGTACTTCTTATAACGATATGGATGTTGCTGAAGACAGGGGACGTTTCTCTGACTTGCTTAAAGAATTGGACATTCCTTATCCAAAATATGGTGTTGCAGAAAATGCTGAAGAAGCAATTGTTGTGGCAAATGAAGTGGGGTATCCGGTATTGGTTAGACCAAGTTATGTATTGGGTGGACAGGGGATGAGCATTGTGATCAACGATGAAGATCTTGAAAAGGCTGTTGTTAAATTATTAGGTGACCTTCCAGGTAACCGCGTACTGATTGACCACTTCCTGGACAGAGCTGAAGAAACCGAATCGGATTCGATCAGTGATGGTGAAGACGTTCATATTGTGGGATTGATGGAGCATATCGAGCCGGCTGGTATTCACTCTGGAGACTCTAGTGCTGTATTGCCTCCTTTCAGTTTGTCTGAAAAGGTAATGAACGACATGGAGACTTACTCTAAAAAGATTGCGAGAGCCTTAAATGTAATCGGTTTGTTAAACATTCAGTTTGCAGTTAAAGACGAAAAAGTATATGTAATTGAAGCCAATCCAAGAGCCTCAAGAACTGTTCCTTTCATTGCTAAGGCTTATGATGTTCCTTACATTAACATTGCCGCTAAAGTGATGCTGGGTGTCAATAAACTGAAAGATTTTACCATCGAGCGTAAACTGGAAGGTTATGCGATTAAAGAGCCTGTTTTCTCTTTCTACAAATTCCCTGAGGTAACTAAAGAATTGGGCCCGGAAATGAAGTCAACAGGGGAATCCATCAGATTTATCAAAGACACTGAAGATCCTTACTTCAGACAGCTTGTTAAAGAAAAATCAATGTATTTATCTAAATAATATAAAGTCCCGAAAGGGACTTTTTTTATTAACTGCTTTTTATTCTTTTCCCCAGATTCTGGTGTTAAGATCCAGTTCGCTAATAATTGCATACATAAAGCGAATGATGCTTAGGTCTTCATCTAATGATTTGGTGGTAAGAAGACTTTTAAATACAGGGGGCTCAAAGTAGTCTTTCTCTAAGGGGAAAGCTATGTAAACGTAAGAACCAATAAAAGACACTGAGATTGTGGCTTTGCTTTTGTCGTTTAGCTCGCATAGCCGTTCCATCATTGCGGGTGTAAGGATGTACCTGGCTTCGACCTGATCAGTTGAGTAGGTAACAAAGGCCTTATTAAATTCAATGTTCTCCAGCTTTACAAGCTGTTTGCTTGACGAAGAGAAGATTGGCATTTTATCCGATATCCAGGCACCCAGCGCACTTCCTATGTCCTTTGGCTTAACTACTGTTAGGCCATTAAAATGTTTGTTGAAATCAGCGCAAAATACGATCCCCTTTAAGATGGTGTGCCAATGCTCTTGTCGGCCGTTTTTTGTTTGTGTCTCGGTTTTGTATTCTGCATGGACTTCAGAAAAGGAGAACCTTGTTTTTCCTGCATTGCCATAAATTTGGTCCTGACTCCTGTATCTATCCGGGCGTTGAGTGAATAGCTGAGAATTAATGAAATCGCTTTCTGGCAACCCGTACTTATATTCAATCTCTAAACTTGGATCTATAGATTTCAATACCGTAGCGACTACTCTTTGTTTAAATTCATGCCTGTAGTCATTAAACTTTTGGCTTGAATTACTGAAAAGAACGATGGATGTAATTATGGACGCACCACCACTTATAGCTCCCGCGATCATTAAGCTGCCTGATAAAACACCGATTGCTATAAGGACTACTCCCGCAGCAAGAAACAGGTAGGCCTTTGTTTTTATATCGGAAACCTTTTTTCTTTGTATTTCGAGTTCATTAAGTATGCTTTGTAAAGAGGCTCCTGTTGCAGTTTCTTCTGCCATTAGTTATTAAAAAGATCTTTTGCACTTATATTTTTACGCTCTTCTTCTGTGTTTGCCAATACAGCAATAGGTTGATAGTTCATCATTCCGGCAAAAATACTTCCAGGGAACATCATAATGGCATTGTTATAATCGGTAACAGATGAATTATAGGCTCTTCTTGCGGCCGCAATTTGCTCTTCGCTTTCTGTCCATGTGCTTTGTAGATTCAGGAAATTCTGGTTTGCTTTTAGATCCGGATAATTCTCTACGTTTACCATTAAACCCTTAACACTTGAGCCTAGTTGCTTATCCAAGTCTAATCTTTCCTCGTTGGTTAAGTTTGGACTCGCAGCTTTGGCACGCAATTCTACCACTTTGGTTAACAGATCTCCTTCGTACTGCATATACTTTTTTACAGTTTCAATTAAGTTGGGAAGCAAATCAAATCGCTTTTTAAGCATGGCATCAATTGCAGAAAAGGCATTGGCAACCTGATTCTTTTTGCCGATCAGCGAATTATATATGCCGATCCCAAAAATTAGTAGCACAGCGATGATAATAGCGGCAATAATCATTATTATAAGGGTTAAGAGGTTAATTAATATTTAAATATATTAAAATTTAACATTCTCAAGCTAAAATTATTTTATGAAATATAAATGGAATAAATAACCCTGTCTCGGAGAAGACAGGGCTTAATCAATCAATATTAAAAAGGAGAACCTTTTTAATTATTCTAAAAGTACAATTCCTTTGGCTTAAAATGAAAAAATCCTCGCTATCTTACGATAACGAGGATAATCATCCCTATTGTTTATTACCATTCATAAATGACTGATAACATGTAGGTAATTGCAATTAGCAGGCCAATCAGTTGTGCTCCTTCTTTTTTAGTGGTAACTACCTTATATATAGCGTTATGCGTATTTTTATGTGAAATGTGCCAAACTTTTGAGAGGGAAATAATATCCCCAATGTGTAGAAACTAAATGGCAAATATACACGGCAGTTGCGTGATTGGTTATCCAAATAAGAGTGAAAATACGTCTTCAATCTTCCTTACAGGGGTCAGTTCAATTTTAAATCGATCAAGAATGAGACCTTTTAAATTATAATTAGAAATAAAGATTCTTTCAAATCCAAGCTTCTCCGCTTCGAGGATGCGTTGTTCGATTCGGTTAACTGCTCTGATCTCTCCTGATAGGCCAACCTCTGCTGCAAAACAGATTTTAGAGGATATGGCAATATCTTCATGTGAGGAGATTATTGCAACCATGATGGCCAGGTCAATTGCTGGGTCTTCAACTTTAATTCCGCCGGCGATGTTTAAGAAAACATCACGAGTACTTAGTCTAAAGCCACATCTTTTTTCCAGTACGGCAAGGAGCATGTTCATTCTTTTGGTATCAAAGCCATTTGCAGATCGCTGTGGCGTTCCGTAAGCTGCTGCGCTAACCAATGCCTGCGTTTCGATTAGCATCGGTCTTGCGCCTTCTAAGGTGGCCGAAATTGCGATTCCACTCATTTCTTCGTCACGTTGTGATAGCAGAATTTCGGAAGGATTGGAAACTTGTCGCAAGCCTGTACTGTGCATTGCATAAA
>NZ_CAMLHF010000044.1 GCF_946479715.1 uncultured Pedobacter sp.
GCTCCAAACCTTTTTTACGAGCTTCTGATGCTCTTGTTTTACGTTTTGGTTTATATGGGAGATAAATATCTTCAATAGTAGCAATATTTGTTGCAGCATTTATTTTTGCTTCAAGCTCTGGCGTAAGTTTTTCAAGCGCAGCAAGTGCTTTTAAAATTGCTTCTCTACGCTTATCGAGCTCACGAAGCTGCTGAAACCTGTCGCGGATAGTGGCAACCTGTACCTCATCCAAACTCCCTGTCATCTCCTTGCGGTAACGGGAAATAAAGGGAACAGTTGCTCCTTCATCCAATAATTCAATAGTAGCGATAACCTGCTTTTCCGCTACTGCGAGTTCAGCAGCGATTATTGTAGAGTGATTACTCATTTTGATCTCTATTTGATGTTGTAAAGTACAGTGGGGTCAAAAATAAAAAAAATCCCGCAGAGGGTTTAACCAGCGGGATTATATTTCTTTTAAATAATTAGTCTTATTTTGCTACGTACATAACTTCTTTTACAGCTTTAACTACCTTTTCTGCATTAGGTAAGCTGGCTGCAATAAGAGTTGGTGCATAAGGCAACGGTACATCTGCACAAGTGATACGCAATACCGGAGCATCAAGATAATCGAAAGCATTTTTTTGGATATTAAATGCAATTTCAGAAGAGATAGAAGCCAATGGCCAGGCCTCTTCAACAATTACCAAACGATTGGTTTTCTTAACAGATTCAATGATAGTTGCATAATCAATAGGACGTACAGTACGTAAATCGATTACTTCAACACTAACACCTTCTTTAGTTAATTCTTCTACAGCTGGGTTTACAACACGAGTAAGCATTTTACCAAAAGTTACGATGGTTACATCAGTACCTTCTTTCACAACATTAGCCTTACCTAGAGGGATATAAAACTCACCTTCAGGAACTTCGCCTTTATCACCATACATCACCTCAGATTCCATGAAGATAACAGGATCCGGATCAATGATAGATTGTTTAAGTAAACCTTTGGCTTCGTAAGGAGTAGATGGAACTACAACTTTTAAACCCGGGCAGTTTGCATACCAGTTCTCAAAGTTTTGAGAGTGCTGAGCACCTAACTGACCTGCATTTCCAGTTGGTCCGCGAAATACGATAGGCACAGAAAACTGTCCGCCACTCATAGATAGCATTTTTGCTGCACCATTAATGATCTGATCTATAGCAACCAGAGAGAAGTTAAAAGTCATGAACTCTATGATTGGAACCAATCCGTTCATTGCTGCGCCAATACCTATACCGGTAAAGCCCAACTCAGCTATAGGCGTGTCTATAATGCGTTTGTCGCCAAATTCATCCAACATTCCCTGACTAACTTTATATGCACCATTATATTGTGCAACTTCTTCGCCCATCAAAAAAATGTTCTCATTTTTGCGCATTTCTTCGCTTAAGGCCTCACGTAAAGCTTCTCTAAATTGAATCTCTCTCATTGTATATTCAAATGTTAATTGCGGCAAACTTAGATAAAATTGTTTTTATATGCAATTTATTCGCACACAGCCCGCCATTGAAAAGAAAGTTTTACACTTGAAATATATCCGTGACGGTTTAATTCCTTAACTATCTCTGACAAATGTCTTTATAAGGGCAATACGAGCAGTTTTCTTTATTCTCAGTTTGCAGAAACGGAATGTTTTCATCAAACAGTTCATTTAGCTTTTCATTTAATTTATCAGCAAACATAGATTTAAACGCTTCAAGGCTCTGATCCTGCAATACTAATCCACCTTTTTGCTTTTCTTTAAATAAAGTACCCTCTTTAAAATCCCGAACCGTATAAAGATGTGGCTCTACATATTGCCTACCTTTAACCTGCTCATATACATACGTATAGAATAATGTTTGTATAAGCGCCTTGTTATGATCCTTTGCCTGATCCTCGAAAAGAGAAGGGAAATCTTTGTACTTAAGCTGATCTTTACCTGTTTTATAATCAACAATCCTGATCTTTCCATCTTTTACATCAACGCGGTCAATGATACCGTATAGCCAGATATTACGATTCTTTCCCTCTGTGTTAATTGGATAAAGCATCACATAATCGCTTTTATTTTCAAGCTCCTCTATTTTAAAAGGCGTAAGCTTTTCATCATTTCTTAAAATTTTAAGGGCATACTGCTCCAATACCTGTAATACAATCTGTTGCAAAGCCGGAGTTTGCGTTCCCGCTTTGGCCGCGTTAAGCTTAAGTTCTTTGGCCAGGGCAGACTCACAAATATCTGTCAGCTTCTTTTCCCTTTCCTTAATAAAATCGGCTGTTATCTCAGCTCCTACACTAGGCTCATAAAAAACTTCCATTACGGTATGCAGTGCACTTCCGATTAGGTTAGCTTCTATTCTATCCGGTAAATCTTTAGGCTCTTTTAAACCGGCAATATTTTTATAGAAAAACCTTAAGGAACAGGTATTATAATCTGTAAATGCAGTGGCTGATATTTTTTTGTCGTACTTGGGGGTAGAATTTCTTTTGAAATATTTCTCTAATCCTTTTAATACCTCTTCCTTTTTTTCTACAACAATTTTCAGGTTTCTGGGATTCTCTATTGATTGGTTCTGCTGCACCCTATGCGAAAACGTACAATTGGTTTCGAACTCCAGCTGTTTTACAAAGCGACTTTCCTCTCCTGTACTTTTCTCGTCTGTAACACCATTATAAACCAGTGTAATCTTTTTGGCAACATGCAGTAACCTATAAAACAGGTAAGCCGAAATTGCATTCTGATGTTCAAGTATAGGAAGGCCAAAAGCACGCCTAATATTATCAGGAATAAATGATGGGTTATTATTGATTTTAGGAAGGATGCCTTCATTTACACCCAAAACAATAAGTTCATCAAAGTCCAGGTTCCTGCTTTCTAAAAGGCCCATTACCTGCAAACCGGCCAAAGGTTCTCCTTCAAAGGGCACCGTTAATCCTTGAAGTGCTCTTCTGATCAACTTAAAAACGAACCTCGGATTCAAATCCTTTACCCCTTCCGCTTTTAGTTCTTCAAAACTATCTGTAAGTGCATTAAGTGCTTTCACTGCTTCGGTAGATAACAAGCTGTCCATTCTTTGCAACTTACTTTCTTCTGAAACGTATAACAATACACTTGCAAGATGCCTTATCGTTGTAAAGGAATCGGCAAAAGGGTTAAAGGTGATTGTCGCGATCTTGCCTATACGCAGGAGTTCCGTTCTGTCAAAAGATACCTTTTTCTCATCAACAATCTTGTTATGCAACTCATTACGTAAATCCTGATCAACAGGAATCAACGGATTAAAAAGGAATGATAAAACATGCTTATAGTTAACCTCTGCATCAGACAACAAGGCTTCCTGAATACTGAGCCAAAGATCACATAAGCCATATAAAGCCGATTGCTCAAAGGGATAGCCCATGGTAACATTCACACTATCGTCGTCAATAGTTTGTAAAGACGGGATTAGCAACTTCTCATCGGCTAGAATAATTGCTTTTCCGCCTTCTGTTTTAGCCCCATTTTCCGATAAAAGTTCCGAGAGCAGCTTGCCCTGAGCAACATTACCCAATGCCTGCACAACAACAAATTCTTTTGCCGCATCGTTCAGTCTTGCCGGCGCTACCTTAAACTGGTTAACCAACCCAACAGTATGTATATTTCTTCTGATAAAATGTCCGGCTTCCTGCAAAGGATTTGAAAAATAATGCGCATCTATATCAAAATAGAAAGAACACCATCCTTTTTCCTGCCATTGCTTAAAAAACCGCTCTTCTGCTTTCGACAAAGCATTGAAACCAACAAATACAGTATGTTTAAATGCTTTTAAAAATTCAGGATCGGAGTGCTTACCTTCTGCAAGGTTACGGTACATCTTGGCATTGGTAACCAGATTTTCCTTGGCTAATCTTAAGTGAAAATTAACATAAAGTAACGGCATTCTTTGCCATAGCTCTATAAACCTCTCCTGCATTTGGTTCTGCTTTTTTGCAGAAAAAGAGCCCCAGAAAGTTCGCATAAACTGTAATTGCTCCTCGTCAAAGTTCGGGAATTGGAGTTGCAGTTCAGCAATATCTTCAATTAAGCCAAATATCTCTTTAGCATTTGCCAGATAGTAATCTACCTGACTAAAATCTCCCAGAATAATTTCTGCCAGTGGATAAAACTCATCCGGCGAAATATCCTCTCTGCCCTCTGCTCTTAATAGTTCATTATAACAGGTATATAAAACAAAGAATTGTTTAAGCTGACCTGCAGGAACAAGCGCTGTACCTCGCGAAAGAAATTCCTGAATAGTATACATCTGAGGGCTCCAAATTGGCTTACCACTCACTTCTGCAAGGTATTTCTTTAGGTATAGCTGAGGCCTCTTATTATTAAAAACAATGGCTACATCCTGTAGTTCATTACCAAAACGTTCTAAAAGATCGGCAGCAACTCTGTTCAAAAACTTTCCTTCGTTCACACTTTCCATTACGATACTTTTAATAATTTTCCTGTTTCGGCATACCAGATGTAAGCGTCTATTTGTTTAAACTCATCCATTTTCAACAGGTTTTCCCTGTAATGATTGATGTCGTCTATATATTTATTATGAGGGGCACCAAATTTAAAATCGAGCAAAACAGCCTTATCCTCCATTACAAAAAGCTTATCCGGACGTTTCACTTCCCCCCCCTCCAAAATCATATCTCTTTCGCTAATTATACTTTTAGAATGCTTAAACCATTCTGCTATTTCCTGTTGATTGATCACATCTATAACCGCTTGCTTTACTTCATCGCGCTCACTACGCCTGATCAGGCCTTCCTGCATTTTCACCGCGATCAATTTATCAAGATCTTTTAAATCTGTAATAGTTTCCAGAATACTATGTAACACTACCCCTTTTCGTTGTCGGGCATTAAACCAGCCATCATCATTATTCTTTTGGTAATTAAACTTGGAGGTCAGTCGCTCATTCACATAATAATCAGACACCTTTATGGCGCTTTCATTAATTTCAGATACTTTTTTAACTGCAGGCCTTAATTCTCCAAAAGACATCAGGTTTTCTTCAAGTACAAAACCTGATTCCTCTTCATTTTTAAAAAGGTTCAGTAATATATTCTGAAGCTCATTTTTAACCGTGCTTTCTTTTTTCTTCTCTACAGTTGTTGTTTTAGGGCATACCAGATATAAATATTCCCTTGCTCTGGTAGTAGCCACATATAATGTATTTAGGGCATCCATATAGTTGAGCAGCATTTCTTCAAAGTACTCGCGCGCAAACGCCGTAGACGCAAGTTTACTACTATAATCCACCGGCAAAGTACTAAAGCTTTCAAACCCTGCCTGTCCGGCGTTTACCCATAATATTTTCTTAATAAATCCACTTGGGATGTTTAACTTCCAGTTTAAAAATGGAATAATTACCCCCTTAAACTCTAATCCTTTTGATTTATGAATGGTCATGATTTGCACCGCATCCTGATCATCAGCATTAGGCAAAGCTTTATTTAAGCCTTCTTCATCCCACCATTCCAGGAACCTACCCAGCCCTTGATCACCCCCGCCGGCAAAAACACCTATCTGATCTCTAAGCGCCATGATAAAAGGAATATGATTTTCATTGCGGCCCGTCCCCAATCCAAAAAACTGCACCATTCTTTCCATTAAGCTGGTCATAGGCAATTGTCTGAAGCTCTCAAAGCCACTGCAGAAGTCCTCAGGAAAATAAGAGGTAAGATTTTGAATAGGCTGATTAGCAATATCCATCCAATCCTGAGCATTTAACCCAACTTTCTGTTCTATCCCTTCAGGGTTATTAATCTGACTATAAAGCCTTGCACATGTAGCCCGGTAAATGGCCTGCTCATCCTCTCTGGCCACCAACATTCTAAATATATTGATCAGCAACTGGACAGCAAGGTTAGACGATATCTTTAAAGCATCTCCGGAAATAACCTGAAACGTTTTCCCCGCAGCGGCCGATAAATCATCTTGTCTATCTAATAAGGCTGAAATCATTATTTCTGCCTCTCGATTAGTCTTTACCAACACGCAAATATCTTTCATAAAAAACCCATGAACAGCTAGCAGTTCAATGATTTTGTTAACGGAATGTACAGCTGCAACAGGACTTTCATCCTCTGCCTCTGCATCATCTTCCTTGTTCAGAAATTGCATCTCGATTTTACCACCTGTTAGCGTTTGAGGCGTAACGTTTTGAAAGCTTCCTTCATAAGCGCTATCAATAATCTGGTTATACTCCTGATTCCAATAGCTTAAAAGATCTTCTCTCTCAGTCTCTGCCAGGATTCCATTGAGTTGTCTTTGCAAAATAGATGGCAAATGGCTGTACAGAAAATTGTTAAACGCAATCACATTAGCTGTACTTCTTCTGTTAAATTCCAAGTTCTCTTCTACAACATTATGCGCTTGCACATCATGTCTTACATTGCTATGCAAAATACGCCAGTCGCCGCTACGCCATCGATATATAGACTGCTTTACATCCCCTACAATGAGATGCTCAGTAGTATTCCCCTCAAATTCTGATAGCGCATTTCTGATAAGTGGCAAAAAATTAAGCCACTGCATGGTGCTGGTGTCCTGAAATTCATCAAATAAAAAATGCTTATACCTATTTCCTGTTTTTTCCCAGATAAAGGAAGGGTTTTCCGCATCTGCTCCTGTTATGCCAACCAATAACTGTTGGGCATCACTGATAAGGAGTGCTTTATTTTCGGCCCTGTAATTCTTTAATTGCTGTGCCATTTCCTGCATCAACCGTAAATAAGAACTGTTTTTATGAATAGCCAGCCATGTTGAGTATTGTTCGGCACCTTCCCGATAAAAGTCAACCATTTTCTTTAAGCCCGGATTAAGGTCATCATACAACTGCCTTACTCCTGATGTATCCTTTAATGAGGTATGCGGCCATTGATCAAAATCATCAACCATATTAGCCAAAGCAGGAAAAATACTATAATCTTCATTCAATATCTTATCCAGCTTTAACAAAGGATTAAGAGATTTACGTGCCAGTTCTTCGGGCAAAACACCAGAAAGATCAAATATGTATTTCAGGTCCGTAGCTTGATCAAACAAGGTTTTATCAAATGCTTTTATGCCAGAGGTTACAGTTTGTTTTAAAGTATTGAATTCTGTCGACCTATCTTCTCCCATAAGCAACATCGCTTCCTGAAAAGGATAGTATCTTTCTTTAAAAATCTCATTAGCCAGATCCTTTAACGCACGCTGATAATTCCAGTCCTTGCCATCACTTATCCTGTCTATAGCAAGTGCCGTTACCCATTCCAGCAATTCAGGATCAGCTTCCATCTGTAAATTCAGTGCTTTAACCAGTTCTTCCTTTACTTTATCATGGTTCATCTCCAGCTTATATCCACTGTCCAGATTGAGTTCAAAAGCAAAGCTTCGAATTACCTTTTGCACAAAGCCGTCAATTGTGCTTACAGAGAACCTACCAAAATCATGAAGAATATTGCTGTAAATTATCTGTGCTTTTGCTTTAATATCCTCATCAGAAAGTTCAGGATAGTTAGCCTTTAAAAGTGGCTTAAAATCTGAGGGATCGCCTTTTGCTATCGCCTGTAAGGCTCCCAATATCCGCTCCTTCATTTCGGCCGTTGCCTTATTTGTAAAGGTAACTGCAAGAATTTCCCTGTATTTACCCGGGCCGCTAAATAAAAGTGTAAGGTAATGCAGGGTTAGGCTAAAAGTCTTACCCGATCCGGCAGATGCTCTAAGCAATTTTAAAGGTTGTTGAGGCATTACGTAAAGCTATAACTTATTTAGAAAAATATGGCCACAAATAAAATCTACTATTTAACTAGAGAATATTAAACTGGTATTACAATTGATGTTAGCTATTCTATTAATTTTGCAATAAATTACTGAATAATGAAAAGGATAGCCTTAATACTACTTATTGCCATAGCAACTGTAGGCGCAAGCTCTGCACAAGAGAAAAAAGAAGCGGTGCATATATATAATCCACAGGCCAATGCCCGTGCAGATATTGATGGCGCAGTAGCCAAAGCTAAAAAAGAAGGAAAGCATGTGTTTTTGCAAATTGGCGGTAACTGGTGCAGCTGGTGTATTGCTTTTCATAAAATGGTAGACAATACGCCTGAATTAAAACAATTCATTAACGACAACTACGAAGTTGTTTTGGTGAACTATAGCCCTGAAAATAAAAACGAGGCTGTGCTTGCCAGTCTTAATTACCCACAACGTTTCGGATTCCCTGTTTTTGTAATACTTGATGGTAACGGGAAAGTATTGCATACCCAAAACTCTGCTTACCTGGAAACGGAGGAGAAAGATGCAAATGGCAAAAAGAAAACGGGACATAGCGTGAAAGCTGTTACCGACTTCTTGAAAAACTGGACGCCAAAAGCAGTTGATCCGGAAACTTACAAACAACAAAAAGCAAAGTAATTTAACAATTACTCTTTGTCGCCATACTTAAAGAAAGTATTTACAGTAACGGGCAGTCTCCCTGTAGGAATCAGTTGATTCTTAATTACAGATGCGGCTGCCTTTTGCATGAAGTCCTCTTTTTGATAGGCTACTATAAGCCCCTTGCTGTTCTCAAGACCAGGCAATGCCGATAGGTTATACGGATTGGCAAACAAAGCAAAGATTGCGTTACTTAACGACATATCCTTAATAAACATCTTTAAGTCGTTACTTAAAATCATCCCGTTTCCAGGCCTGATACGAGTGTCATGAATGCCAATAATTACCTGATCAAAAACATTAATATACCTCAAAACCTTTGCAATAGCTGTAGCATTGGCGTTCCTATCCAGTGTATAGAATACTGAGTTTTTATAGTAAGCCCCTAGATCACGTTGAAAATCTGTAACTCCAGGTGTACCTAAACTGATGATTACCGTTCTTCTATCCTTAGACAATTGACTAATGTTTGCCTTTCCTCTTAACAGGGTCATAGAGGCATCAGCTAGTTTTTGCAAAAGCACCTTACTTTCTGATCTGTTTACATCAGCAACCACATTTCTTTCATTAATAGAATCGCGGACATTTAAGCCCGCCCAGTATTTAGCCGTAAGGATCTTTTTAACACTTTCGTCAATTCTGTCCATACTAATTCGGTCTTGTCTAACCGCTTTACGAACCAGTTTTATTGCCCTGTCGCTATTTTCTGAAAGCTCCAGAATATCGTTGCCTGCAATTACACCCATTACATCAGCTTCTCCATCCTTAAAATATTTAACCACCCCTTTCATACCCATAGCGTCAGAAATAATCAGCCCCTTAAAACCCAATTCCTGCTTTAAAATACCAGTAACAATGGGTTTCGATAAAGTTGAAGGCATATTTGGTGTGTTATCTAATGCCGGAATATTCATATGTGCAATCATAACACCTGCAGCACCCTGACGAATCAATTCCCTAAACGGATAAATCTCCAAACTATCCAAACGGGCTTTAGAAAACTTAAGCTGAGGAAGATCATAATGAGAATCTACATCGGTATCGCCATGTCCGGGAAAATGTTTAATACTAACCAACAAGCCTCCATCCTGCATTCCCCTCATATATTCACCCGCCTTTGTGGCTACGTTGTACTTATTTTCTCCGAAAGAACGATAGTTTATAACCGGATTTTTAGGGTTATTATTCACATCAACATCAGGTGCAAGATTCATGTGCATACCAATGCGTTTATAATCTTTAGCCACCTCCAATCCCATTTTATAAAGCAGCTCTTTATCCTGAATAGCTCCTAAAGCCATTTGGTAAGGATATGAGATCGTACTATCTAAACGCATGCCCAATCCCCACTCTCCATCAGAAGTAATCAATAAAGGCACTCTTGATAAAGATTGATATTGATTTGTTAAAATAGCTTGTCGGCCAGGTCCGCCCTGAAAAAACACCAAACCACCAACATCTTCTTTTTTAATTACATTGGCAATAGAGTCTTCATAAGCCTTCCCCAAATTGGTATGCGCCCTTACAAAGAACATCTGTGCAATTTTCTGACGTCTATTCAATTTATTGAATACAGAATCAACCCATTGATTCTTCTCTGTTAAAGTTTGTAAGTAAGATTTTTTTTGTGCCTTTGTTGACGATACTGAGATAGATAAAAGGAAGCTAGCAATAAGCAGATGTTTAACATTCATTACGGCAGTGGATTGTTTAAATTTCAAAGTTATAAAAAAAAGCACCCTATTCAGGATGCTTTTTAAGGTTAAATAGGAATATTATCCTCACACACAATTAGGGATTAATTTCTTTCCTGCTCTCGTTTGTTATCTTTTTGAAGTATGATGGAGAAGTTGATGCCTCTTTCATAACTTTTTAAAGGTACGTGCAATTTTTGATTATTCTTGCAAAGACCTCAATTTCTTTTACTTACACTTCAAAAATCGACCAACTTAAAAAGTGTAACCTAATGACAATGCAAATCCTTTATTCTTAATCTTATCCTGATTTACATCATCCTTAAGTGCCTTTTGGAAATCCATCATATATCGTGCGTTCACATTGATATTTGGCGTGATACTATATCCAAGACCAACAGCCCCGCCTGCCAAAGACTTACTAAAATTCTTTGTGTCGGTCGATTCTCCCTCAGGACCATCATTAAATGCGCCTGTCGATTTTTGTGAAAGAAGGAATGATACCTGTGGGCCTGCAAATACAGTTAACTCTGGCGTAGCCTTATATCCGATTAATACAGGAATGTCTAGGTAAGATACCTTGGTATCAAAATCAAGACCGTTTTCACTTAATTTAGCTCCCTTTTGTATAAACATCGCTTCTGGTAAGAAGGCAAACCCTCCGCCCATTGGCAAATCGGCATAAATACCTGCCTGAAATCCGACCCTTGAGTCTGTTGAATAATCTTGGCCACCCCCCTGGATTTTGCCCATGTTCATCAAGTTGGCACCGGCTCTAATACCGAAGCTCATTTTGTCATTAGCAGCCGACTGTGAAGTCTGTGCATTTGCCTTAAAAGCTAAACTGCTTACTGTTAATCCTAGTCCTATAATGAATAATTTTTTCATAATTTTCTATTTAAAATTCACAGGTTGTATTGTAATAACCATGCCAAAGAAACCAAAACCAACCACCAAAAGGGAAGCAAACAAACAAATAAACAGCTCATTTTCTGACATTTATAAACAAAACTACATATTCATTAAAACCAAATGAACTAGCGCGTTGTGAGTGTCTCGGATTTGATACACTCTAATGGGATTAGCTTAAACAAAAGGGCCTGATCATTAATTGATCAGGCCCTTTTCAAAAATCGAGTATTTAATTCTCCAACCGAAACAATTAGAATTTCAATCCTAATCCTACAGAGAACACCTGGTTCTTATATTCAGGAGTTTCTTTTGATCCATTCTCGTTGTTTTTTTGGAAATCCAATGCATAACGGCCATGAAGGTCTATCTTATCAGTTACATCGTATCTAAATCCAATTACACCACCAACCAGACTTTTCTTAAATCTATCTGATTTATCTTCAATGATTGTTTCTTCAGCAGTTCCAAATCCATTTTCAAATTTATTTTTAGTTGAAGTAAGGAAAGATACCTGAGGACCAACCACTAAATTCAATCCTGAACCACCAACGTTAATACTTGCTAAAATAGGAATATCAATAAAATGAGTAGTTTGCGTAAATTCACCAAAAGGAGTCTCTGCTTTATACCCTTTTGTAGAATATAGTAACTCCGGAGTAAACGCCAATCCTTTAATCAGATTGATATCCAAAGTAATACCCGCATTAAAACCAGGATTAACTTTTGTTTTAAAATCATTATTACCGTCACCTTTAATAATGTTCGGTAAGTTTAAGCCTCCCTTAACACCCAATCTAATTGGGCTCTGTGCATTTGCTGCACCGGCTACAAATAGGCCTATGGCCAAAACAATTAATTTTTTCATTTTGTGTAGTTTTTTCATGTTCATCAGAAAGAAATGTGCCAATTTTAAAAACAACGCCATCATATCCCCTTTAAATACTGGTTACCACCCATTTAAAACTTGTTACAACATTCATTTTTGCTTACAAATATTATCTTTCAATTAGTTGGCGCCCCATTAAATTGTATCTAATTTGATACAAACAATTAAATACAGACCTTCCTAAAACTATAGCATAGAAAAACAAAATAATTTCACATTACTTGCTTTTACTTTCGATAATGATTTCTTATACTTACGTTTTATTACACATTATTCCAAATATAAAGTATGAGCAAGTATATTCTATCCTTTGATCAGGGAACTACAAGTTCGAGAGCAATTGTTTTTGATAAAGAAGGGAGCATTATTTCAATTGCACAAAGAGAGTTTAAGCAAATATATCCCCAACCAGGATGGGTAGAGCATAATGCTACCGAAATTTGGTCTAGCCAGGTTGCTGTAGCAACTGAAGCGATCATAAAAGCAAGTATCACACCTAACGACATCGCTGCTATTGGCATTACGAATCAGCGGGAAACAACAGTACTATGGGACAGAAAAACCGGAGAACCATTACACAACGCCATTGTATGGCAAGACAGACGCACATCTGCCTACTGTGATGAATTAAAAGCGCAAGGGCTGGCCAAACGTGTACAGGAAAAAACAGGGCTTATTATAGATGCTTATTTCTCGGCAACAAAAATCAGATGGATATTGGAAAATGTTCCCGGAGCAAGAGAAAAAGCTGAAGCCGGAGACATTGCCTTTGGAACTATAGATTCGTGGCTGATATGGAAACTAACTGATGGCAGAGTCCATGTTACCGATGTAACCAATGCATCAAGGACAATGATTTATAACATCCACACCCTTGACTGGGATCAGGAATTGCTTGACCTTTTTAACATCCCGCGCAACATCCTTCCTGAAGTAAAATCATCAAGTGAAGTTTATGGAGAAACCACGGGCAATGTACTTGCAGCTAAAATACCTATTGCAGGGATAGCTGGTGACCAACAAGCCGCGCTTTTTGGCCAAATGTGCACAGAAGTTGGTATGGTTAAAAACACTTATGGAACCGGATGCTTTATGCTTATGAATATTGGGGATAAGCCTATTGTTTCGCAAAACAACCTCGTAACTACCATTGCCTGGAAAATAAACGGAAAAGTACAATACGCATTAGAAGGAAGTATATTTATAGGAGGCGCAGTTGTACAGTGGCTAAGGGATGGATTAGGCTTAATTGCCACATCTGCCGACGTAGAAGAACTAGCTTTAAGGGAAGAAGACACGGGCGGTGTATACCTTGTTCCTGCCTTCGCAGGTCTTGGGGCTCCACATTGGAATCAGGATGCCAGAGGTACCATTACCGGAATTACCAGAGGTACAAACGCATCTCACCTTGCCAGAGCAGCCATTGAAAGCATTGCTTTCCAAACAATGGAGGTTTTAAAGGCTATGGAAGCAGATTCAGGACTTAGAATTAAAGAGTTAAGAGTGGACGGAGGTGCAACCGCCAACGACATACTTATGCAATTTCAGGCTGATGTGCTTGAAACAACAGTAATCAGACCCCAGGTAACAGAGGTTACCGCCTTGGGCGCAGCATACCTGGCAGGTTTGGCTGTTGGCTACTGGAACAGCATGGACGACATTAGCGGTCAGTGGAAAATAGATAAAAGCTTTAAAGCAGGAGAAGCAAAAAATATAGAAGAGCGTATCAAAGGATGGAATAGGGCTGTAAAGGCTGCAAAAGCATACGCTGAAAATTAACCAAACTAATAACTTATTTAAATCTTATCAGCATGTCTGCATTTTCAGCCGAAATCCTCGGTACTATGTTTATGATTTTATTGGGCAACGGTGTTGTTGCTAATGTGGTTCTAACCGGAACTAAAGGAAACAATGGTGGCTGGATGGTAATCACCACAGCCTGGGCTCTCGCCGTATTTGTAGGCGTTGTTGTTGCCGGCCCATATAGCGGGGCTCACCTTAATCCTGCCGTAACAATTGGTTTGGCAATTGCAGGAAAGTTTAGCTGGGCAGATGCCCCCTCTTATATTGCCGCTCAATTTATAGGCGCAATGCTGGGATCATTTCTGGTCTGGCTTTTATTTAAGGATTTCTATAAGGGAACCGAAGATAAAGGTGCAAAACAGGCTACTTTTTGCACAGCACCAGCTATACCAAATACCATTTCAAATCTGATTAGTGAAATAATAGGCACTTTTGTGCTGATTTTTGTGATATTTCATTTTACAGATGCGTCATTAGGTACGGATAAATCTCCAATTGGTTTAGGTTCCGTTGGTGCATTGCCGGTAACCTTCCTGGTTTGGGTTATCGGACTATCTCTTGGTGGTACAACAGGATACGCCATTAATCCGGCACGGGATCTTGGCCCCCGAATTATGCACGCCATACTTCCAGTTGCAGGTAAAGGTGGAAACAACTGGAGTTATGCCTGGATACCGGTAGTAGGCCCGATCATAGGTTGTTCATTAGCTGCTTTGCTATATTTATGTATAAAAATTTAGTTTTGAGACCGTAGAGGTGTACTGTTTAAACTGAGGTTAAAATATTACATTAGAGTAAATTTTTTTATGTTGACAAATTATAGATTTTTATACCTTTGTAATAGGGATAAGTCTACTCATTAGACATACTAAACAAATATAAATTAACGCTCTATGGCCAAACACATACTATTATCGTATGAACCAGATCCAAGTACAGCACATAATGCCGTTGGTATCATATACATATTAAAGATTCAACGCATAACCTGGTGGGGCTTACGAAAACGTATTATCGAACATCACGCGTTAATCCCGTTTCATTCAGATTCTCAAAAGTATTTTGATGCCTGGGATGCAGATATTGGCAAAGAAATCAAATAACTAAACATAAATAGCTTAGTTTATCACAGGGTTTAACCTGAGTACTTAAAGCCTAACAAACGACAAAAGGTCGTTCAGAGTCGTATCAAAGTCGTTCAAGAGTCGTTGGTAAGTCGTTTAAATAATATAGTAAAACTACTCCTTTTCAGAATAATTCCTTTGATCTTATATTCCGGAGAGATGCTTCAGAAAACAAAAAGAGGGTGTATCATATGATACACCCTCTTTTTGTTTTTCAATCCTTTACATGCGGAGAGTGAGAGATTCGAACTCTCGATACCCTTTTGAGGTATACACACTTTCCAGGCGTGCTCCTTCAACCACTCGGACAACTCTCCTTTTTCAGGATTGCAAAAGTAGGATTTTTTTTCCTGTTACTGAATATTAATCAATAACAGTGATTTTTAACATATTTGTTTTGCCTTTCTGTTCCATTGGAATAGCAGCAGTGTTAATAATCACATCTCCTTTTTTAACCATTTTGTATTCCTTAAGCAAGCTGTTTACATCTTGAATGGTCTCATCAGTACTTTCAAATTTGTCGTAATAAAAACCTTGAACACCCCATAGAAGGCTCAAAGTATTTAATAGAGATCTATTACTGGTGAAGATATAAGTTAAAGCCTTAGGTCTGTGGCTTGAAATTTCAAATGCAGTATATCCGCTCACAGTCATAGAAACGATACCAACTGCGTTTGTTTGCTTAGATAGGAAACAAGCAGTATCGCAAACTGCATCGCTTAAGAAGCTCTCAGATTTAGGTTTAAGGAACTTCTCAGGGTGGAATGGATAGTTATTAGTTTCGATGTTCTGAATGATCTTCTGCATCGTCTCAATAACGATAAGCGGAAACTCACCTACTGAGGTCTCGCCACTTAGCATTACTGCATCAGCACCATCAAGAACAGAGTTAGCAACATCATTAACCTCAGCACGCGTTGGCCTAGGTGTAGTAATCATACTTTCCAACATTTGGGTAGCAATAATTACCGGTTTCGAAGCTGCTCTACATTTTTGTACAATCATTTTTTGTAACAAAGGAACTTCTTCCATTGGCATTTCAACTCCCAGGTCACCACGGGCAACCATGATACCATCAGAAACAGCAATGATTTCGTCAATATTAGCAATTGCCTCAGGTTTTTCGATTTTAGCGATTACACGAGCCGTTTTACCTCTTTGTTTAATGATGTCTTTTAATTCAATAATGTCTTCAGCATTACGAACAAATGAAAGCCCAATCCATTCTACATCGTTTTCGAGAACAAACTCAAGGTTTTTTCTGTCTTCAACTGTAAGAGAAGGAATAGAAACTTTTGTATTAGGTAAATTCACACCTTTTCTTGAGGTAAGAATACCACCGTGAACTATTTCGCAAAGAACTTCGTCTTTAAGATTAGTTTCGATTACACGCATTTGCAGCTTACCATCATCTAAAAGGATGATTTCGCCAGCTTTTACATCTTTTGGAAAAGTATCGTAAGTGATGTAAATCCGCTCTTCATTTCCTACACATTCTTGCGTAGTAATGATCGTACGGTTTCCATTAACTAAGTTAATACCACCATCCTTAACCATACCAATTCTAATTTTAGGCCCTTGTAAATCGGCAAGGATACCTACATTATAATTGTATTTTTCATTGATATTACGAATGGTATCCAATACTTCCTGATGATCTGCCTGAGAACCGTGAGAAAAATTTAAACGGCAAACGTCTAATCCGGCGTTAAACATACTGTATAAAACTTCCGGTTTAGCTGAAGCAGGGCCCAGGGTGGCCACAATTTTTGTTCTGGAATGAAATGGTTTCATTTAGTTACTTAAATTTATTATTGACGCGCAAATCGATGATTTTTCACATAAAAAACCCATGCTCGTCTGATTATTAATGTTATTTGTCTGATAATGTAAGTTCAAATATAGTGTATTTAATACACCTACAATATAAAATTTACATTATCAAATTTTCCCTCGACTTCAATTTGCGTGGATCTATCTGCGCAGCTACCTGAATATCAGGCAGTTTATTCAATCCATTGATTATAAAATTAAGATCTTCTTTATCAATGTACTGGTGAATAATCATAAAAAAATCTACTTTATTCATTTCAGGAATTAAAAACCCTTCGGCATTTCGGTTGTTAAGGATATAATATTCAATTTCACCTTGTTCAACGTAAAAATAATACTTTGAAAACGGTAATGGATCTTCATCAATGTTAAAGTAAACCTCGTGATCCTCAACCTTTTCAAAATTAAAATTAAGGCTAGTATTTACTTTATGACAAAGCATATAATCCTTTAGAGACGAAGTAATGGCAATTAGTACAAAATCGAGGTCTAACGATAGTTTTAAATAAGTTTTGTTCAAAACGCAGTATATTTACGGGATTACGAAATTATAAAACTAATTTTACTTTAATGTTCGAAATAAAAACATTAAAATTGATAGAGAAATAAAAACATTTGAAATGTGTAAGAATTTATTTTTCTTTGCACTGAATTATTTAACCATTAAATTATAACATTATGTCTGATATTGCTTCAAGAGTTAAGGCTATTATCGTTGAAAAATTAGGTGTGGATGAAAGCGAAGTTACACCAGAGGCTTCTTTCACTAACGATTTAGGTGCGGATTCTTTAGATACAGTAGAACTTATTATGGAGTTTGAAAAAGAATTCAATGTAGCAATCCCTGATGATCAGGCTGAGACCATTGGTACAGTTGGTCAAGCAATTGCTTACTTAGAAAAAAACGTTAAGTAAAATACGGTCTCCGTATAATCCGTATAAATGGAAGTAAAAAGAGTAGTAGTTACAGGGTTGGGTGCGCTCACTCCTATTGGCAGTACAATCCCGGAATTCTGGGATGGCCTGTTAAATGGGGTGAGTGGCGCTGGCCCCATTACAGGTTTTGACACCTCAAAGTTCAAGACCAAATTTGCATGTGAGCTTAAAAACTTCAATCCAGAAGATTTTTTGGACAAAAAGGAAGCGCGCAAGCTAGATCCATTTGTTCAATATGCTTTAGTAGCCACAGATGAAGCTGTAAAGGATGGCAATTTCGATTTTTCACAAATCGATACCAACCGTGTTGGCGTAATTTGGGGCTCAGGCATTGGCGGCTTTAAAACATTTCAGGATGAAATGAAGAACTTCTTTTTAGGCGATGGTACTCCACGCATGAATCCGTTCTTTATTCCGAAAGTAATAATTGATATTGTTCCTGGCCATATTTCTATAAAATATGGACTTAGGGGCCCTAATTTTGCTACAGTTTCTGCATGTGCTTCGTCTACAAATGCAATGATCGATGCGTACAATTATATTCGTTTGAATATGTGCGATATCGTGATTAGCGGTGGATCTGAGGCAATCATTAACGAAGCAGGTATTGGTGGTTTTAATGCAATGCATGCCTTATCGACCAGAAACGATGATCCTCAAACAGCTTCAAGACCGTTTGATAAAGACCGAGATGGCTTTGTTGCCGGCGAAGGTGCAGGAACCATTATCTTGGAAGAACTGGAACATGCTAAGAAAAGAGGTGCTAAGATCTATGCCGAATTAGTTGGCGGTGGAATGAGCGCAGATGCTAACCATATTACAGCTCCACATCCGCAAGGATTAGGTGCAAAAATGGTAATGACAAACGCGCTTAAAGATGCTGGTTTAACTACTGCGGATATTGATTACATCAATGTTCATGGAACCTCAACTCCTTTGGGAGACATTTCTGAGACTAAAGCTATCGTTGATTTGTTTGGAGAAGATGCTTATAAATTAAACATCAGCTCTACTAAATCTATGACAGGACATTTATTAGGTGCTGCAGGTGCCATAGAAGCAATTGCATCTATCCTTGCAGTAAAAAATGACATAGTACCTCCTACTATTAATCACTTTACTGATGATCCTGCGTTTGATCCGAAATTGAATTTCACATTTAATGTAGCACAAAAGAGACCTATCCGTGCTGCTTTAAGTAATACTTTTGGCTTCGGAGGTCACAATGCTTCTGTGATTTTTAAAAAATACGAAGAATAAAAAGCACTTTGTGGAGGCTATTGTTAGCCTCCTTTAATTTTGCAATAATTAATGCCATTATTTGACCTGTATAAGCTTTATCTATCATCCGATAAAGACTTTATAAAAAAGTTGAACAACATTTTAGGCTTTGTGCCTGGAAATACTGTTTTGTATAAAATGGCGTTCAGGCATAGGTCTGTGGCAAAAATCCTAAAAAATGGTAGTAGGAGTAGTAATGAACGCTTAGAATTTCTAGGCGATGCTATTCTAGGTTCTGTAATTGCCGAATTACTGTTTAAAAGCTATCCTTATAAAGAAGAAGGCTTTTTAACGGAAATGCGTTCAAAGATTGTAAATCGTGCCAACCTTAATCAGCTTGCCCGAAAGATGGGCTTTGATCAATTGATCGTTTTTGATCAAAAAGCTGTAAATATCCAAACCAAACATCATTCTATGTTGGGCGATGCATTTGAAGCTCTTGTAGGCGCTGTGTATTTGGATAAAGGATATAATTTCACCAAAGATTTCCTACTTAAAAGAATAGTGAAACCGTACATCGATATTCACACGCTTGAGCTCACTGAAACTAATTTTAAGAGTAAACTGATTGAATGGTGCCAGCGTCATGGAAAAGATATATCTTTTGATATGATCCAAAATAGCGAAGGCGAAAGCACAAAATTATTTACAATACAGGCAGTTATTGAAGGCGAAAGCTTTGGTACAGGCAGGGATTACAATAAAAAGAATGCCGAAAAGCTGGCTGCAGAAAAAGCCTGCGAGGCCCTTTCCATTTAGAATTTTAGCTTATTTTTTTAAGGTGTCTGTATATGATTTATAAGATTCTTTTATGTATTTGACAGCATCGTATTCTGTCCAATTTTTGGCTTTTTCGTATTCCGGCCTATAATCAAGCATATATTTTTCCAGGGCCTCTCCTTTTAAATCAGTATTGTTCTGAATGATAACTTCATTAAAGAATCCATCGATTAAGGTCTGCTGCATCTCCGTTTCATAATAACGCCCAAATCTTCTCGCATTTTTAGGTGTCCGGCCTAACAATTCATAAACAGCGGTAAGCGGTTTAAAAAGAAATGACAAAAGTGGCGGCTTTCCTTGATAGAATGAGCCTTTATTTTTAAAATCCCTTTTTATATCGTTCAGTTCCTGTTTTTTGCTTTGTCCTGTAATGTTAACCTCTCTAAGGGTTCTTCCCCTATCTAAATAAACAATGAGGTCTTTACCTGCTTCCGGGACCACTGCTTCGGCATCCGAGTATTCAATTTTAATTACCAAAAGCGTGTCGCCTTGCACAGCTCTGATCTGAAACAAACCAAAGTCGCTGCTTAAAACTGATAATCCGGTTCTTTTATTTATAATTTGTGCCGCTGCAACACGTGTAGAGGCTCCTTTTTCCATTACAGCACCCTTAAGAATAAACTCTTGCTGAGCTGAAACAGAGAATACGGATGTCACAAAGAACAATAGGAATACTAAAATATTTAAATAACCAGGCCTTATCATCTAACGAATATTTTTTGTAAACTTAACCATTGTTTGCCAATGAACTAAGTTAAAAAAAGTTAAATGAGTTTGAAAAGGCAATAAATTATATCTTTGCACATGATAAAATCAATGACAGGGTATGGCCTGGCTTCTACTGATCACGAAAACGTAAAGTTTGCAGTAGAGATAAAATCTTTAAACAGTAAGTTCCTGGAACTGAATTTAAAACTACCAAGAGCTTTCTCGGAAAAGGAATTATTGCTGCGTAATATCTGCAGTAAGGAAATTGAACGCGGAAAAGTAAGCGTTTCTATAAACATAGAACGCAGTGAAGAAAACTTAAAAGGTGCAACTATTAATGCTGCTCTATTGAGCAAATATTACAAGCAGCTTGAAGAAATCAATATCCAATTAGGGGCCAACTCTAATAATCTTTTGCAGGCTGTTCTTAATTTTCCTGAGGTAATCAGCTATTCTGACGAAGATGTTAATGAAAATGACTGGGACATTTTAAACAATACGTTTATTAAGGCTCTTGAAAGTTTTAACCAATTCAGGCTTGCCGAGGGGGTTGTTTTAAAGACTGATCTTGAATTGAGGATTAAGAATATTCTTCAGTTCTTTTCAGAAATTGAAGTTTTGGAACCACTTAGAATTCCTCAGATCAGAAGCAGGTTAAATCAGTTTCTTGAAGATAATGTAGGAAAGATAAACGTAGATCAGAACCGTTTAGAGCAAGAGTTAATCTATTATATTGATAAGCTTGATATTACTGAAGAAAAGATTCGCCTAAGAAGTCATTGTGATTACTTTATTGAAACCTTAAAAAGCAAAGATGCCAACGGAAAAAAACTTGGCTTTATTTCTCAGGAAATAGGCAGAGAGATCAATACCATGGGTGCAAAAGCGAACGATGCGCAAATACAGCAGTTGGTTGTTGGTATGAAAGAAGAGCTCGAAAAAATTAAGGAACAACTATTAAATGTTTTGTAAGCTATTGGCTGAAAAACGACAACACAAAAATGAAACAAGGTAAACTTATCATATTTTCTGCACCATCGGGAGCCGGAAAAACAACAATTGTAAAACATTTACTTCAGAAATTTCCTTCACTAAGTTTTTCTATCTCTGCAACAACACGCCAGTTACGAGGAGATGAGAAAAATGACAAGGATTATTACTTTATCTCTAAAGAAGATTTCCTCCACAAAGTTGCTCATCAGGAATTTGTAGAATTTGAAGAAGTTTATAATGGTACTTTTTATGGCACTTTAAGATCTGAAATTGAACGCATCTGGAATGATGGCAAACATGTGATATTTGACATTGATGTAGAGGGTGGATTGCGCCTAAAGCGCAAGTATGAGGATGATGCATTAGCCATCTTTGTTCAACCGCCTTCTTTAGAGGTGCTAAAAGAACGTTTGAGTGGTCGCGGTACTGATAGCGCCGAAAAGCTACAGGAACGCTTTATAAAGGCTGAAAAAGAGCTTGGTTATGCAGATAAATTTGATGTTATCTTAAAAAACTACGAATTAGATACAGCATGTGCTGAAGCTGAAAAACTTGTTGGAGATTTTATCAATAGCTAAATCATGAAAACAGGGTTATTCTTTGGTTCATTTAACCCCATACATACCGGACATCTGGTAATTGCTAATTATATGGCAAGTTTTACTGGGCTAAAGGAAGTTTGGTTAGTGGTTTCACCTCATAACCCACTGAAGAATAAAAACGGTCTGACAAATATGTACGACCGATTGGAGATGGCCAAGCTAGCGGTCGAAAACTCAGAAAAAATTAGGGTTAGCGATATCGAATTTGGCCTTTCGCAGCCTTCTTATACCATTGATACGTTGGCTTATTTACAAGAAAAATATCCTGGGAAAGAATTTGTATTAATAATGGGTGCAGATAATTTGGTTTCCCTTAAAAAATGGAAAAATTACGAGGTTCTTTTAAAGAATTATCAGATATATGTATATCCAAGACCGGGTATAGATATTGGCGAATGGAAAAATCATCCTTCAATTATTATTACTGAAACTCCACAGATGGATATCTCATCTACTTTTATTCGCAAAGGGATTAAAGAGGGCAAAAATGTTCAGTATTTTACCCCCGACAATGTTCTTGCTTTTATAGAAAGCAAAAATATGTACCGTTAAACCTGACGGTACAGCAAAAAGATTGTAGGCTTTTTATGCAAATCTATTCGTTCTTTCCTCCACAATGCAATTGGCATTGTTTTAATGTATTCATCTTCAGACGTAATGTTGCTGGCAACACTAAGTAATGTTTGGGGCTGGCAGCTTTTTAATACGTCTTCGAATAAATGATTATTCCTAAAGGGCGTCTCTATAAAAATTTGGGTCTGTTTATTTTTATCTGCTAATTGTTCCAGTTCTTTAATTTTCTTTCCTCTTTCTACTTTATCAATCGGTAAATAGCCATGAAAAGTAAAGCTTTGTCCGTTAAACCCAGAAGCCATTAGTGCCAGTAAAATAGAACTTGGACCAACAAGAGGAACTACTTTAATGCCCCTTTTATGTGCTTCTGCAACTATATCAGCTCCCGGATCTGCAATTCCCGGACACCCGGCTTCGCTCATTAACCCAACGTCTTTTCCTGTCATTAGTTCCTTAAAATATGGAACAAAGGAGTCGTTACGCTTATGTTTACCATAATCATGAATTACAAGATCACTCTGAGGTACTTTTATTCCTGCTTCCTTCAAAAACTTACGCGCTGTTTTCTCATTTTCAACAATGTAGGTATTTATGGAATTGATGGTATCTCCAAGAAAGCTTGTAAAAGATTTATGGGCTGCGTTTTCTGCCAGAGGTACTGGAATAAGAAATAAGGTGCCTTTTGTCATAGATTTTGTTTTGCTTACAAAAGAAGAAAATAATTTGCTGGAAAGCGCATTTGATGAAGTAAATATTATAAGCAAAGGGTAATCTTCCATCTAAATAT
Source organism: uncultured Pedobacter sp. (assembly GCF_946479715.1). The sequence continues at coordinate 23,369 of NZ_CAMLHF010000044.1, forward strand.
AGCCGCTTACAAATTATTTTTCGTAATTTGTTTAAATGGAAAACCGATTATACATTGGCCTAAACAATACTTAAACCAATAAAATTACGTCATACCTCATAATCGTAATGTAATATTTCTTAAACAGATTGAACTTTTTAGATTATTTGGAACTCAAATTGATAGATAAAGATCGTTAGGTAAATTTAAACACACACACTATGAAAAACATCATCAAATTACCGGCTATTGTGCTGGGGCTTATGCTCCTCTTAACCGGGACCGCACAGCGGGTTATGGCACAAGACGAGGATATCTCCTTGCAATCTTTTTACGATGAACTATCGCCTTATGGCACCTGGATTCAGGATTCTCAATATGGCTATGTTTGGCGACCAGATGTAGAACAATCGGACTTCAGACCGTATTATTCAAATGGCCGATGGGCTATGACAGAATATGGTAACACATGGGTTTCTGATTACGACTGGGGATGGGCCCCTTTCCATTATGGAAGATGGGTTTATAACCGTTACAGCCAATGGGTGTGGATTCCCGATACTGTATGGGGTCCGGCATGGGTAAGCTGGAGAAGCGGTGGCGGCTATTATGGATGGGCACCAATGGGTCCTGGTATGAATATTAATGTCAACTTCAATATTCCGGATCTTTGGTGGGTATTTGTTCCTCAAAGAAACATCTATTATAACAATTTCCCGCGTTACTATTCACGCAGAAATGTAACTATCATTCACAATACAACTATCATCAACAATGTTTATTCAAGAAACAGCCGTAATTATTATACTGGTCCAAGAGCAGACGACATCAGACGCTCGACTAGACAGGCAGTTCCTGTTTATAACATAGATAGAAGCAGCAGGCCTGGAAGAAGTAGCATTAGTGGAAACAAAATTGAAATCTACAGGCCAAATGGCAGAAGTAGCAGAGAAACTAATGCCGGAAATGTAGCTCCAAGAAATCCGGTTCGTGGCGAAGGGTATGCAAGTCCTAGAACTGACCGCAGCAGCAATGATAGAAGTAATACTGACGGAAGAGTATCTAATGGCAGGGTATCAAGAGATGGTAGCCAACCAACTGATAACAGAACAAATGATGGCACAAGAGTAAACAGCCGTCCTGAAAGAGTACAGCAAGGAAACAATTCTCCTTCTCAAAGACCTGCTCGTTCTACAAGAGAGAATCAGGCTCAACCGAGACAGGAAATTCAACCAGAGCAACAAAGACAGGAGCCGGTTCAACAGCCAAGACAAGAAAGGATTCAGTCGCAACCTAGACAAGAAGCGCAGCCTAGGCAAGAGCCGGTTCAACAACCTAGGCAAGAAAGACCGCAGCCTCAGCCTAGGCAAGAACAACCTAGGCAAGAACAAGCCAGGCCTCAACCTCAACCTCAAAGATCTGAAAGGGTTGAGCAAAGCAGGCCTTCCAGAGGATCGGAAAGCCGTGGAAATGGAGGCGGCGGAAGAGAAAATAATTCTTCTTCAAGATCATCCAGAAGCGGAAGAGGCTAGATAAAACTTATAAAGAAAAGCCGGCATAAATGTGCCGGCTTTTCCATTTACACATTCCACGCTTTTTTTTCCTTATCTTTGCAGCCTTTTATCAAGCACAACACGCTTAAACTCTTTATGATTAACCCGGAAATAGAAAAACGAAAAACATTTGCCATTATCAGTCACCCCGATGCAGGTAAAACTACATTAACAGAGAAATTTTTACTTTTTGGAGGGGCTATTAATACTGCCGGGGCAGTTAAACGGAATAAAGCAAATCAAAGCAATACCTCCGATTTTATGGAAATAGAAAAGCAACGTGGAATATCCGTAGCTACTTCTGTAATGGGATTTGAGTATAGCAACAAGCGCATCAATATATTAGATACCCCTGGTCACAAAGACTTTGCTGAGGATACTTATCGTACCCTATCGGCAGTTGACAGTGTTATTCTGGTAGTTGACTGTGTAAAGGGTGTTGAAGAGCAAACTGAAAAGTTAATGGCTGTGTGCCGGATGCGTAATACCCCTGTGATCATCTTTATTAATAAGATGGACCGTGAGGGAAAGGATGCCTTTGATCTGCTTGATGAGATTGAGAATAAACTTAACATCAGCTTATGCCCTCTTTCCTGGCCTATTGGGCAAGGACATACTTTTAAAGGGGTTTATAGCATTTACAATAATCACCTGAATCTATTTGAACCAGATAAGACTAAGATTAGCGAGCCTGTTATTGAAGTAAGCGATCTGAACGATGAAAACCTGGGTAAGTTTTTAAAGCCGAAGGAGCTTGATGGCTTAAAAGGTGACTTAGAACTGGTAGATGGCGTTTATGGTAAGCTTGACAAAAGCATGTACACCGAAGGTTTGCTTGCTCCTGTATTTTTTGGAAGTGCAATTAACAATTTTGGAATAAAAGAGCTTTTAGACACTTTTGTTCAGATTGCCCCAAGTCCTAGAAGCCGCGAAGCTGAACAACGTGAAGTTCTGGTTAGTGAAAAGAACTTTTCAGGTTTTGTTTTTAAGATTCATGCCAACCTGGATCCTAAACACCGCGACCGTATAGCCTTTTTAAGAATATGTTCAGGAAAATTTGAGCGTAATAAGTTTTACTTCCATACCAGACAAGGTAAAAAACTAAAATTCTCTAACCCAATGGACTTTATGGCCAATGAGAAGAGCATTGTAGAAGAGGCATGGCCAGGCGATGTTGTAGGTTTATATGATAGTGGTAATTTCAAAATTGGCGATACCCTTACAGAAGGAGAGCAATTGCAATTTAAGGGCATTCCCAGCTTCTCTCCTGAAATATTTAAGGAAGTAGAGAACAGAGACCCTTTGCGCACTAAACAGCTGGAAAAAGGCATACAACAGCTTACCGAAGAAGGCGTTGCTCAGCTATTTATACAACAACCTGGAAATAGAAAAATAATAGGTGCTGTTGGAGAGCTTCAATTTGAAGTTATTGCTTTCAGACTTGAGCATGAATATGGTGCTAAAGCTTATTTTAGAACTTTAAGCTATGGCAGATCAAACTGGGTAACATCTAAAGACAAGAAGAAATTAGAGGAGTTCCTAAAACGTAAGCAACAGCATATTGGTCAAGATAAAGATGGCAATCCTGTTTTCCTTGCAGATAATGAATTCATGATCAATATGACCATGAGGGATTATCCGGATATCGAATTTCACAAAACTTCGGAATTTAAATAGCTTTTATTTTAGCTTTCCTAGCGCGGCTTTAATTCTTGGCAACATGTCTTTAATATCCTGCAACGAGCATCCACCAACAGACGCTCTAAACCAGGCCATTGATTCGTCGTTTCCAAAAGCTGAAAAAGGGACTAGTGCTGCCTGAGCCTCTTTAATTAAATAGAAGTTTACGTCTGCACTGTTTTTAATCAATTCTCCAGATGGAGTTGTTTTACCTATATAATCGATTTTAAGCGTCAAATAAATAGCCCCCATAGGGATTACAGAATCTACGTTAAAACCTTCTGATTTTAATTGCTGAAAGCCATTGTGAAGCTCATCCAGACTTATTTGAACTTGCTTTTTAAACGAGTCCAGGAAACTATCAACAAGATTATTGTTTTTAAAGTACTTAGCCACAGCTACCTGCTCTGCTTTAGGTGCCCATGCACCAATATGGCCAAGCAATGCCTTCATTTTACTGATAATGACTTCCGGACCAAAGGCCCATCCTACCCTGACACCTGTGGCAGAAAGACATTTAGAAATTCCATCTATATAGATTACGTATTCTTTTAATTCCGGACGTAAACTTACCGGATTAACATGTGTGCGGCCAAAGGTTAGTAAAGAGTAGATCTGGTCGTATAGGATATATAGCGGCTTCTCGTCTGCTGTTCTTGATTTGTTTTCTTCAATTACCACTTCACAGATCTCTTCCAACTGCTCCTGAGTAAACATTGTACCTGTAGGATTTAATGGAGAACAAAGCGCAAGTAACGTTGCTCCCTTTAAATGCGGTCTTAACTGATCTGCAGTGGGCATAAAATTATTCTCCACTGTAGTTACAACTGCTACCCCTTTTGCAGATGAAAGGTGACAATAATGATTATTATTCCATGATGGTGCAGGATAAATCACCTTATCTCTAGGATCTATTAAAGCCAGGTAAGTGGCATAAATCAATGGTCTGGAACCGCCTGCAATTAAAATATCCGATACAGCATAGTCCAATGAATATCTGTCCTTTAAAATGTCGACTACAGTTTCGCGAAGTGGTAAAATACCATCAGCAGGCGGATAATTGGTATGATTATGATGGTAAGCATCAATAATCTCATCTTTAAGTTCAGCAGGGATTGGAAAAATCGACGGATCAAAGTCTCCAATGGTCAGGTTTGCAATCTGCGCTCCTTTTCGCTTCATATCATTAACCTCGTTACCAATTTTAATGATTTCAGAGCCTATAAGGGTGTTTGCTAATACTGATACATTCATTTCTTCTGCTTTATTTATAGTTAAGATAGCAATTGTTGAATTGCTTCTTTGGTTTTTTCAAATTTAAACTGAGACAGGATCTCGTCCATCATATCTTCAATATCACTATTACATAGGTTGCCAATGCTTCCCTCATGTGTATGGTGTATTTCAGTGCCAGGTGTAAATGTTCCGTTCTCTATTGACTCGCCCACGATTTTATAAGCCTCTCTGAAAGGAGTCCCTTTTAATGCAAGTTCATTTACCACTTCTACACTAAACAAGTATGCATACTTTTTATCCGCTAATATATTGTCTTTAACAGTGATGTTTTGCAACATGAAAGTAGTCATCTCCAAACACTCGTTTAATGAGGTGATCGCAGGAAATAGATTTTCCTTTAATAATTGAAGGTCTCTGTGGTATCCTGAAGGAAGATTTGTGATCATCATTGCAATTTCGTTTGGCAAAGCCTGTATCTTATTGCAGCGAGAGCGGATCAGTTCAAACACATCAGGATTTTTCTTATGAGGCATGATGCTTGATCCGGTGGTTAGTTCATCGGGGAAGCTAATGAAGCCAAAGTTCTGATTAATGAATAAGCAAACATCCATAGCCATTTTAGCTAATGACGCTGCTACAGATGACATGGCTTGTGCCAGAATGCGTTCTGTTTTCCCTCTACCCATTTGAGCGTACACTACGTTATAATTTAGCCTTTCGAAGCCCAATAATTCAGTAGTCATTGTTCTGTTTAATGGGAAAGAAGAACCATATCCTGCTGCAGACCCTAAAGGGTTTTTATTGCAGATCTTCCATGCCGCAAGCATTAATTCCATATCGTCAACCAAGCTCTCTGCATACGCACCAAACCACAATCCAAAAGAAGATGGCATTGCTATCTGCAAGTGGGTATAGCCTGGTAAAAGTTTATCTTTATGCGTATTGCTTAATTCCAGTAGCTGGCCAAATAAAACGGAAGTGTTGCCAACCATTTCTTCTATGCAGCTTCTAAAGAAAAGTTTAAGATCAACCAAGACCTGGTCATTACGAGATCTGCCGCTATGGATCTTTTTACCCGCATCTCCAATTCGTTGGGTAAGCAGCCATTCTACCTGAGAATGTACATCTTCCACCGTATCATCAATCGTAAATTTACCGGCTTCAATATCGGCATAGATATTTTTAAGTTCTTTTTGAATTGCCCTAAGCTCATCTGCAGTTAGTAACCCTATGCTTTCAAGCATTTCAACATGTGCAAGGGAACCAAGCACATCAAAAGCAGCCATTTGCAAATCCAATTCTCTGTCTTTACCTACGGTAAAGGTTTCAATATCTTTATTTACGTTTACGTTTTTTTGCCAGATCTTCATTATAATCTATTAGTAGATACCAAAAATATTTATTTGCCTTTTATTACCGGCTTAAGCATTTCAATATAAAGTTCAATGCCTTCGGCAATCTCGTTTACATAAACGTATTCATCGGCCATATGAGAACGTGCTGAATCGCCAGGACCAACCTTTACAGAGGGGATACTCAGCAAAGCCTGATCAGAAGTTGTTGGAGATCCATAAGTTGTTCTTCCAAGCGCAATACCTGATTGAACGAGCGGATGTTCTTTATCTATTGATGATGGTTTTAGTCTTATCGATCTAGGCTTCACCTCACAATCAACATTTGTTCTGATGATTTTAAGTACCTCTTCGTTGGTATAAGCATCTGTTACACGCACATCCACAGTAAAAGTGCATGTTGCTGGAACCACGTTATGCTGAGAGCCGGCATTGATAATTGTAACCGACATTTTTAACGGACCAAATACCTCAGAAACTTTAGAAAAGCGATAATTTCTGAACCATTCAATATCTTTAAGTGCTTTGTAAATTGCATTATCTCCCTCTTCTCGCGCAGCATGCCCGGCTTTTCCGGTAGCGGTACAATCTAATACGAGCAATCCGCGTTCAGCAATTGCCAGGTTCATTTGTGTAGGCTCCCCTACTATCGCAAATTCAAGTTCGCCCAAATCAGGAAGGACACACTCAAGGCCATTGTTACCCGAAATTTCTTCTTCCGCAGTAGTAGCCAAACAAATGTTGTAGCTCAAATCCTGCTGATCATAGTAATATAAAAATGTTGCTATAAGCGAGACCAGACATCCTCCCGCATCATTACTTCCCAGTCCGTATAATTTGCCGTCTTCAACTGCTGCGTCGTAAGGATCGCGCGTATAGCCTGAATTTGGCTTTACCGTATCATGATGAGAATTTAGAAGCATCGTCGGCTTGTTTGTATCAAAGTATTTATTGTAAGCCCAGATGTTATTTAGCTTCCGGTATGTTTTTATATCACGTTGCTGCAAAAACTGTTCAATCGCATCAGCCGTCTTATCTTCTTCTTTACTAAAAGACTGAATGCCTATTAGTTTTTTTAACAATTCTAAACTATCTTTTTGCAGTTGTTCTATCATAAGTAATTATTCTTTAGTGTATAAAGCCCCGGCTTTGATTGCCGACAACTTAATACCTTTAATTAAAGATGAGCTGAAGCCATTATGCTCCATCTCGTTTAATCCTGCTATTGTACATCCTTTAGGAGAGGTGACTTTATCAATCTCCTGTTCAGGGTGTGATTGCATTTGCAACAGCAGATCTGCAGCACCTTTGGCCGTTTGAACAGCCATTTTTAATGCTTCATCTGCATGGAAGCCAATTTCTACTCCACCCTGTGAAGCTGCTCTTATTGCACGTAAGAAAAAGGCAATTCCACAAGCACATAATGCCGTGGCAGAAGTCATTAGGTCCTCGTTAATTTTAACAACGGCCCCAACAGTTTCAAACATTCTAACCACCTCATCTACATTTTCTTTTGACGCATTATCTGTGGCTACACAAGTCATGGACTGGCCTATAGCTATGGCTGTATTTGGCATTGCCCTAACAACCTGTACCGAATCTCCCAGTTTATTTCTGATATCAGCACAGCTTACACCTGAAGCAACCGAAATAAAAACCTGTTTCTTAGGGTCAACCGCGGGACGTATTTGTTCCAGTAACTGATTCAATTGTTGAGGCAAAACCGCCAGAACAATAATATCAGCCGCAGCAACTACGGCAGCAT
>NZ_CAMLHF010000045.1 GCF_946479715.1 uncultured Pedobacter sp.
GTATACATCACGAAATTTTAGCAAATAAATTTTGTTGGATTTTAAGCTTAATTAGTGTACCTTAACAGCAGATTCCGACAACCTGAAATTAATTAGCTCCAGAAATCCAAAAACCTTCATTTCTACGCTAAAAATTCACAAAAATCAGAATTAAAAGTTCTTTATTTGATTAATATATTTATTTGAAAATCAGAAAATTAAATACATATATATAAATTAAAAAATCATAAAAATTAGCCGATAAAAATTTACAAATACTAATTATTTTAGTAAATTAGAAAAATGACATCAAATAAAGAGTTAAAACTACTGATAATCAAATCAATAATAACTTTAACATCAAGTATTATTTCACATACTGCTTTTGCACAACTTTTTGGCGGAGAACAAAACCCACTTAGTGTAAAATGGCGACAAATAAATGCATCTGGCTTCAGGATCATCTTTCCGGACGAGCTCGAAAAAGAAGCCCAAAGAATGGCAAATACGCTGGGCTATATTTACCCCCATGTTGGAGGCAGTCTTGGAAGGCAAAAAACCACCATCCCACTGGTCCTTCAAAACCGTGGAGTGATTGCAAATGGCTTCGTTCAGCTAGCTCCAAAAAAGTCCGAATTTTACACCACCCCTCCTCAGCAATTCGACAGTCAGGATTGGCTAAATAATCTTGCCGTTCACGAGCTCAGACACGTTGCTCAATACGACAAATTAACCGGCGGAAAAGCCTACCCTTTTCCAGAGTATGTTTACTTCGCCTGGTTCGGAGTGAGCATACCACTTTGGTTTTTTGAAGGTGATGCTGTGACCATCGAAACCTCAATCACAAATGCCGGTCGCGGAAGACAGCCTTCATGGATCATGCCTTACCGAACAAATTTGCTCGAAGGCAAAAATTTCTCATACAGCAAAGTCAGCTTCGGATCAGAAAAAGACATCACCCCCGGTTACTACCAACTCGGCTACCTGATGGCATCGAACATTAGAAAAGAATTTGGAAAAAATATTTTCGACAGCCTGCTTACAGACATTCGTAAAAGACCAGTAAGACCATACCCCTTTTCGAACAGCCTGAAAAAGTTCACTAAGAGCGGATCAAAAAAATGGTTTACCCAAACAACCGAAACTTTAAAAAAAGAATGGACCGCGCAATCTGAAAAAACCAAAACAGAAAACTACCCTATACTGAACCAAGATTCAAAATTTGCGACCAACTACTTCCTCCCGGTAAAAATTAAAGACGGCAGAATTCTGACCCTGAAACAAAGCAAGGCAGAGACGGCACACTTCACAATAATCGACAGTGCAAAAAAAGAAACAAAACTGCTAAGCATCGGCTACCAGGAGCAGCCATGGTTTAGTTACGCAAACGACATTGTGGTTTGGGATGAGATCCGTTACGATCCAAGATATCGCCAACGGAGTTACAGCGTAATTTGCAGCTACAACCTAAAAACCGGTCGGCAAAAAAAATTGACCAGCAGAAGCCGGATTTTCTCACCTGCTCTTTCTGCCGACGGAAAAAAAATAATCGCAGTAAAGTTTGACCTGAGCAACAAATGTAACCTGATAGAACTCGACACAGAAACGGGTGAGGTTCTAAACACCATTCCTAATCCCGAAAATCTGATACTGCAAACTCCCGCTTACAACGCCGCCGGAAACCTGATCACCTACATCAGCGTTGGTGAAAAAGGAAAAGCCTTATGGGTAACTGACAGGGAAGAAAAAACAGAACAGTTGATAAAGGAAACGCAACAGCAGATAAGCAGACCGATATACATTAACCGAGGAATAGCTTTTAACGCGCACTACAACGGAATTGACAACATTTACAGCATAGACACCATTTCAAAAAAGATAAGCGCTCTGAGCGCCTCTAAATACGGCGCTTTTAATCCAACACAAGCCGACAGCACAGCTTCCATTATTTTCAACAACTACACCCTAAGCGGTTATGGAATTTCAGAGATGCCGCTACAACCAAAACCGCCAGGCGATAACAATTTCGTTTATTTCGGCAACGCCGTCCAAAAACAAGAGAACACAACGAATGTTTTCGACAATGTCCCAGACAGCAGTTACACCTCAAAACCATACCGCGCGCTAACAAACCTGTTCAATGTACACAGCATAATTCCGGTTATTGAAAACGAGTACCGCGGCGGACTACAACTAAATTCCGACAACCTGCTTAACACTTTCGGTTTTTTTGCAGGAGTGGATTATTACCGTGACCTGAAGAAATTCGAGTACAATGCAGGCTTTACTTTAAAAAGTTTTTACCCGATCATAAGGGCCACCTACAGGAACCGCCCCCGAAGAACTTTCTATAACACAAAATCAGGCGTTCTGCAAGGCGATTGGAGAGAAAACAATGTCCAACTCCAGGCATCAGTTCCAATAAGCTTAAACGCGCTAAATGAGACTTACAATTTTTCATTTAATGCACTAACCAGTTACACCCAAAGGTACCAGCCCGAAAACTTGCCCAAAAATTTCATCAGCAAATTAATTTTCCCGATGGAATATAATTTCACATTTAACCACAGCACAGCGCAGGCTGCAAGAGACATTGCACCAAAATGGGCCCAGATACTGAGAATTTCTTACATGCACCAACCATTTGACGACAATCTTGCCGGCCGATTGTTCGCCGTTGAAGGATTTCTGTATTTCCCTGGCCTACTAAAAAATCACTCTTTCCTTGCCAATTTCAATTATCAAAACACATCAGGCATAAGATTGTACGACCAGGAAATAAACACCGTTTATGGGTACAGCAACATCAGAGCAAAGAGCGTTCTCAGAAACACCTTGCTTTTCAACTACCGCTTCCCTATCGTTTTCCCGGATTTAGAAATCGGCCCGCTTGCCTATATCAGAAACCTGAGGGCGGGTATGTTTTGTCATTATGAAAACATTGGTAAAGAAACAAATTTAGCAGAGCCTAAAACTTTTGGTTTCGAATTGCGTAGTAGTATGAACGTACTGCGTTATCAGCCGATAGTGGATGTGGGCGCCAGGTGTGTTTTTGTAAACAAAGTGTATAACCAAAATCCTATATTAGAATTAATTTTAAACTATAGCTTTTAAGTCATGAAGACCAAAACCATTTTCATCATCGCATTTACAGCAGTCATTACCATCTTTTTAATGATAAATACAGACGCCGTAGAGTTTAACTTCATTTTTGTAAAGAAAGATATTTCTAAACTGCTGGTAGTGGGTGTATGTACATTTGTTGGATTTGTACTGGGCTATTGGGCCGGCAGACCCAGAACTACTTTAAGCACCTATGACAGGGTTGATACTCCGATAAAACCCGAAGACCGTAAAAAAGCGTTGAGCGATGAGGATCGCGATTACATTAGCTAGAAAATAAAATCGTCATCTCGACAACAGGAGAGATCTCTTGGTTATGCTTATTCAAGAGATCTCTCCTGTCGTCGAGATGACGGGGGTTATCGAAATAACGGGATTCAGATCAGAGTGACCTTACTGATGAATTTCGTATGTAAAATTCAGCGTAGCTGAACGCTCCAGAATATTAGATACCGAGCAATATTTTTCAAATGTTAAAGCAAGAGCCCTTTCCACTTTTTGAACATTTAGCGGCCCGTAAAGATCAAAATGTATGTTTATTACATCAAATATTGGTGGCATCTCCTCATCCTTGCGGGTAGCCTTAATATTGATCTTAACATCATTTAATGGCTCCTTTTGCTTGGTTAACACATTCACAACATCAATTCCACTGCAACCTCCAAGGCCCACCAACAGCATCTCCATTGGTCTGAAGCCTTTACCTTCTCCACCAATTTCAGGCTTAGCATCCAGTTCTACAGTTTGACCGCTTGGGTTCTGAGCTTCAAAATTAAATTTATTGTTTTTACGTATCAGGTTAATTTCCATTTGTAAATATCTTTATGCTTGTAATATGTTCTTTGGCACTAAATGTTATAAAACACCTTATTGTTCTTTTCTAGTTCGGGTAATCTAACATGATCCTCAAATATTGCAAAAACTGATGAACCACTCCCACTCATGGCAGCAAATATTGCTCCCTCATGATAAAGCGCTTGTTTTACCGCTGCTATTTCCGGGTATTTCAAAAACACAGTTTTTTCAAAATCATTCTTCAGGTTCGGTTTCCAGTCTTTTAACGGCAATTGGATTAACTCCTTTAATGACACACCGGATTTATGAGGCACAATTCCACTATAAGCATCGGCAGTAGATACATGCACTGGGGGCTTAACCAATACAACCTTGTAGCCAGAAAGATCAACTTTAACTTCTCTAAACTCATCGCCCTTCCCCTCTGCAAAAACAGGTTTATTGTTAATGAAAAACGCACAATCGGCACCTAACTGCCTTGAATAATCTTCCATTTGATGGGTATTTAAGCTCAATTGAAATTTATCATTCAGTAACTTGATCAGAAATGCAGCATCAGATGAACCACCACCTAAGCCGGCTCCAACTGGGATATTTTTAAGCAGCGTGATTTGTTGTGCAGGCAAGTCGAAATCCTTTTTAAGCAATTCAAATGCTTTTAGGCAGATGTTATCCTTAGTACTTCCAGGAATATCGATACCCTTTATCTGACAAGTGGTCTCCTCAGCATCTGTAATTTCTATAACATCATTTATTTTTACCGGATAAAATACCGTTTCCAGGTTGTGGTATCCGTCAGCTCTTTTTTCAGTTACATACAGACCAAGGTTTATCTTGGCATTAGCAAATGCAAGCATTGATTTTGCGTTTATTGTTAAGCTGGCAAACTTACAAAAATCAGTGAGTGAATTTGGCAAATTTTGCTTTTTTGAGTATATTTATAGTCGCGGAATCATCGGCAGCTCAACTCCCTTTGAGTGCACTTAAGTCCACAGTGAGTCCACGTTAACTCCACGTTTCACCTGAAAAAAGGTGGACGCAATATGTAATTACAGTTTAGCCATAATGGATACAGCAATAAAGATCCGGGCAACAAACTGAAAACTAACCAAACAATAAACTTAAAGAATGGGAAAATTTGATGGGAAACAAATAGTTGGCCTTGTGGGCCCTATAATTTTTAAAAAGGGAAAAAACGGAACTATTGTACAAACAAAAGCAACAAAGGTAAATCAGTCAGCAGCCACAAAAGAAAGTGCCAGCGTATTCGGAATAGCAAGTGCGTTTTCAAAAAATTTACGCGTAGATCTGACAAATATTACACAGAAGTTTTATGATGGAGGGATGGTTAATCGCTTAAACGTACAAAACCGCGCCATCTTTGAACAATGTTATAATAAAGACACCAAAAAATTCACTTTTAATGAGACAAGCTTTAGTCGCCTGGCCGGGTTCGAATTTAATCTCAAATCACCGTTAATAAACAATCTTTGGGTAACGCCGCAGGTAATCTTATCGGGAAACAGCTTAACTTTAAGTCTGCCTGCTTTTGAAGTACCTGCAGAGCTAAAATTTCCGAATAATGCGAACACCTGTGAGCTCACGGTTTTCCTTAGTTTGTATGTGCAAGATCAGGAGTTTCACGACCCTCCTGCTTATCAAAGCATAGAAATTAATAACGATCAAAAAAATGTACCGGCGCAAGAATTTATATTTGAAGTTCCGGATGGTTGCTTATGTATTGTGGGTATAAAACTTAATTATTTCTGGCGCTCACAAAACATTAAAACAGTAATTAATCAGAAAAATTTTAATCCTGCTGGAATATGCGCAGCCATCGTCACACCGTGAACATTTGTTACTTTAGAATCCATAAACATTCTATATAATATGTACTTTTGTAACAAATAGCCTTTTTAAATTAATCAGATGAAACAGTATTTAGATTTGATGCAACATGTGCTTGATCATGGCACACAAAAACATGACCGTACCGGAACCGGCACCATCAGTGTATTTGGATATCAGATGCGGTTTAATTTGCAGGAAGGCTTCCCTATGGTTACCACTAAAAAACTGCATTTAAAATCAATCATCCATGAATTGATCTGGTTTTTAACCGGCGATACCAACATTAAGTATTTAAAGGATAATGGTGTAAGAATATGGGATGAATGGGCTGATGCTGACGGCAATTTAGGCCCTGTATATGGGTCGCAATGGCGCTCATGGCCTAAACCTGATGGCGGACATATAGATCAGATAGAACAAATCATCAATACTATTAAAAACAACCCGGATTCCAGACGTATCATTGTATCGGCATGGAATGTTGCCGAGGTAGAGCATATGGCGCTTCCTCCCTGCCATGCATTTTTCCAATTCTATGTTGCAGATGGAAAATTAAGCTGCCAGCTATATCAGCGCAGTGCCGATATATTTTTAGGTGTTCCTTTTAATATTGCTTCTTATGCTTTGCTAACCATGATGGTTGCTCAGGTGTGTGGTTTGGAGTATGGCGATTTTATTCATACCCTTGGCGATGCGCACTTATACAACAATCATATTGAGCAGGCAAAACTGCAGTTGAGCAGAGATCCTAAAAAATTACCGATAATGGAAATAAACCCCGAGGTTAAAAACATCTTCGATTTTAAGTTTGAAGACTTTACATTGAAAGATTATGAAGCTCATCCGCATATTAAAGGAGTAGTTGCAGTATGATCGTTTCAATTGTAGTAGCTATTGCCCAAAATAATGCCATCGGTAAAAACAATCAGTTATTATGGCATTTACCAGCCGATTTAAAACATTTTAAACAAATAACCAGCGGGCATACCATTATAATGGGCCGAAAAACCTATGATTCTATTGGCAGACCACTACCCAACAGACGTAACATCGTGATTACAAGAAATACTGACCTTGCCATTGAAGGCGTTGAGGTAGTAACTACTCTTGATGATGCTTTAGCACTTTGTGACAAGGACGAAGAAGTGTTTATTGTAGGTGGTGCGCAAATCTATGAACATGCGCTTGGCAAAACTGATCGCATCTATCTTACCACCGTACACCAGACTTATGATGCAGATACCTTCTTTCCGGAAATTGATAAACAGACCTGGAAAGTAATAAATTCTGAAGATCATGAGCCTGATGAAAAAAATGTAGTAGCTTACACATTTTCGACACTTGAGCGGTATTAAACAATCTTTAAAGCAAATAGTTGGAGGCCTATAATAAAAACTTTCATAACGTGGCCTATTAATTAAAAAAATAATTAGATTTGCCGACTTGTTAAAAAAATATATAGCATATAGACTAATAATTACAAACAAATGCAGGGTAAAGGTTTTATAAAATTTATGGCGATACTTTTAGGTATCGTCTGTGTGTATTCTCTCTCATTCAACTTCGTTACTTCTAAAGTTGAAAAAGACGCAAAAGCTTATGCTAAAGGAGACCTGGATAAGGAAAAAGCTTATTTAGATTCGATGGCAACAGTACCGGTATATCCTCTTTTTGGATTTAATTACCAGTTCTGTAAAGAAAAAGAAATCAACCTTGGTTTAGACTTAAAAGGTGGTATGAACGTAACGATGGAAATTTCGTTATCAGAACTGGTTAAATCTTTAGCCGGAAATACTGATGATGCTAATTTCAACAAAGCGTTGGTTACTGCTCAAACTCAATTGAACGCTGGCGGAAAAGATTTCATTAACTTATTTGTTAACGAATTTGAAAAACTTTCTCCTAACGTAAAATTAGCTGACTTCTTTTCTAATCAAGACAACTCTAAACTTCTTAAACCTGACGCCAGCAATTCGGAAGTAAAAAACTTCTTATCTAAAGAAGCTACTAGTGCTATTGACCGTTCATTCGTGATCATCAGAAGTCGTATCGATGGTTTCGGAGTAGTAAGTCCAAACATGCAGAAACAAGAAGGTACTAACCGTATCCTTATTGAGATGCCAGGTGTTCAGGACAAAGAAAGGGTTCACAAATTATTACAAGGTTCTGCAGAATTACAATTCTGGCAAGTATATAACAACGAAGAGGTGTATCCAGTTATGGAGAACATCAATAAAACACTTGCTTCAACTTTAAAAGTTGCTGACACAAGTGCTGCTGCAAAAACTTCGACCGATACTACTGCTGCTAAATCGGAAAGTAAATTAGCTGGTTTAGCAAAAAATAAAGACACTAAAGATTCGGCCGGAGTTAAAAACTCTGAACTGGCAAAATCTAATCCTTTGTTTTCAGTATTAAACGTACCTACTTACCAAGGCCAAAACGGACAGCCTTCATTACGTCCGGGACCGGTTGTTGGTTGGGTTGCCCAAAAAGATACTGCTAAAGTAAACGCTTACTTTAAAAGACCTGAAATTGCTTCAATCATTCCTCAGAGCTACAAGTTCATGTGGAGCGTTAAACCGATGGACATTGCTCAATCTGGTGGCGCTAAGATTTTTGAATTGTATGCAATCAAATCTCTGTCTTCTGATGGCAAGCCTGATTTAGGTGGTGAAGCGATTAGCGATGCCCGTCATGATTACGATCAAAAAGGTCGTCCTGAGGTAACCATGTATATGACTGGTGAGGGTGCTGCAAAATGGAAAAAAATTACGGCTGAGGCTTCTGCTGATCCAAACAATAAAAAATCTATTGCTATTGTACTAGACAATACTGTTTACTCTGCTCCTACTGTACAAAATGAGATCCCTAACGGTATTTCTTCTATCACTGGCAGTTTCACAGTTAACGATACTCAGGATTTAGCAAACATCTTAAAAGCAGGTAAACTTCCTGCTCCTGCAAGAATTGTTGGTGAATTCGTTGTTGGTCCTTCACTTGGTGAGGCTGCTATACACAATGGTTTATTGTCATTCGTACTTGCATTTATTGTGATTCTTGTATTTATGGCTTTATATTATAATAAAGCTGGATGGGTTGCTAACCTTGCATTGGTAATCAACTTGTTCTTTATCATGGGTATTTTAGTATCACTAGGTGCGGTGTTAACATTGCCTGGTATTGCAGGTATCGTGTTGGTAATCGGTTTATCAGTAGATGCGAACATCCTTATATTTGAACGTGTAAGGGAAGAGCTTACTTTAGGTAAATCTACTCCTGTAGCTATCAAAGAAGGTTTCAAACATGCAATGTCATCTATCATTGACTCAAACGTTACTGTATTTGTATTAGGTGCTATCCTTTACATCTTCGGTAGTGGTCCGGTTCAAGGTTTTGCAACAACATTATGTATCGGTATCTTATCGTCTCTATTCTGTGCGGTATTAATCTCACGTTTAGTTTTCGAATACCTTTTAGACAAAAAATCTAACATCACGTTTGGTAACAAACACACTATCCACGCGTTTAAGAACATTGCTTTCAACTTTGTTGGTCATAGAAAACTTTATTACACTATTTCTACTGCAATCATTGTTTTAGGTTTTATTTTCTACTTCAAAAATGGTGGTTTAAATCTTGGTATCGACTTTAAAGGTGGTAGAACTTATATCGTTCACTTCGATAAAGGAATGCACACAGAAGACGTTAAAGCTAGTCTGAATGCATCTTTCCCTGAGTCAGAAACTATCGTTAAAACTGCAGGTGCTGATAATGAATTAAAAATTACAACTACTTACCACATTACTGATCAGGATCAGGGTGCTGATAAATTAGTTGAGAAAGCATTACACGAAGGTTTAGCAAAAACCGGTGTTAAATATACTATTGAAAGTAATGAAAAGGTAGGTCCTATTATTGCAAGTGATATCGTTTACGGAGCATATGGAGCAATTCTATTCTCTTGTTTAGTGATGTTCTTCTATATCGTAGTAAGGTTTAAGAAACTAAACTATGGTTTAGGCGCCGTTATCGCGTTGTTCCATGATGTGCTTCTTGTACTTTCATTCTACACAATTTTAGATGGTGTATTACCATTCTCACTAGAGATTGGTCAGGATTTCATTGCGGCTATCTTAACGGTAATGGGTTACACCATGACTGAGACAGTTGTTGTGTTTGACCGTATCCGTGAGAAACTTGCTGAAAGCGGTAAAGAAGATCTTCATGGTGAGGAACGTAATAAATTAATAAACTTTGCATTGAACAGTACTTTGAGTCGTACTATTTTGACTTCACTAACTGTATTCTTCGTATTACTTGTAATCTTCATCTTCGGTGGAGCTAGTATCCGCGGATTTATCTTTGCTTTATTGATTGGTCGTATTATTGGTACATATTCATCATTATGTATCTCTACTCCTATCGTTATCGATCTTGGTAAAAACAAATAAGTAATTACTTACAAATGATAATTAAAGGCACCCTTTTTGGGTGCCTTTTTGTTTGTTATGTATATTTACCAAAATTGATTTTTATGGAACAACGTTTTCCTAAAGGCAAAAAACCCAGAATTGTAATTGTAGGCGGTGGCTTTGGTGGCATTGAGCTGGCAAAAAAACTGCGAAATAAGGACGTAGAAGTAATTATGCTCGATAAACATAATTACCATACATTTCAGCCATTATTATACCAGGTTGCTACGGGAGGTTTAGAAGCAGATTCTATTGCTTTCCCACTAAGAAAAATCTTTAAAGGCCAAAAAAACCTAACCTTTAGGGTTACCGAAGTGAAAAAGGTTTTACCTCTTGAAAATGCAATAGAAACTACTATTGGTATTTTTGAATATGATCATCTTGTAATTGCCACGGGATCGACCAGTAACTTTTTTGGGCAAGATGAGATTGAGCACAACGCCATGCCCATGAAATCGATTCCAGAGGCACTAAACCTCAGGAGTTTACTACTTCAAAATTTGGAATCGGCACAAATCGCTACAGATAAGCTTACTGAGGCAGAATTGCTGAATTTTGTGGTTGTTGGCGGTGGCCCCACCGGTGTTGAAACCTCGGGCGCAATTGCGGAACTCAAAAAACACGTTTTAAAAAATGACTACCCTGAATTAGACCTTAAAAAGGTAAATATTTATCTGATAGAAGGTTCTCCTGAATTATTAGGAGCAATGTCTGTTCAGGCACAAAAGAAATCTGAAGAGTTTCTTGGAGAGCTTGGGGTAACTGTTATGACCAATTCACGCGTTCAATCTTATGACGGGAAGCAGCTAATTCTTGTTGATGGCAGGATTATTCCTACTTCAACTGTAATTTGGTCGGCCGGAGTAAAAGGAGTTGTAATTGACGGATTAAATCCGCAATGTGTAGTCAGGGGAAATCGCGTAAAGGTTAATGAGATCAGCAGAGTTGATGGTCATGATAATATTTATGCTATTGGAGATGTGGCCGCAATGATTACAGAAGAGTTCCCTAATGGCTATCCTGGTGTAGCACCTGCAGCTATACAACAGGGAAAGCAACTTGCGGAGAATCTGATCAATATTATTGGCAACAAACCCACGGAACCTTTTAAATACTTTGACAAAGGCGCAATGGCAACTGTTGGCAGAAACAGGGCAGTTGTAGATATTCATAAGGTTAGGTTTCAGGGCATATTTGCCTGGTTTACCTGGATGTTTGTTCACTTAATGACACTTGTTGGCTTTAGAAATAAACTGGTGGTGTTTGTAAATTGGGTGTGGAGTTACTTTAGTTACGACCGAGGAACAAGGTTAATTATCCGTCCATTTTTAAGAGGGAACCCGGAACCTTCTGAAGTTTCCCCGCCTAAAGTAGAACCTAAACCTGTTAATGATGAAGCAAAAGTCAATTAAGCTTATTGAGTGCCCGCGTGATGCCATGCAAGGCATTCATGATTTCATAGATACTGACATTAAGGCAGCATATATTAATTTGCTTTTGCAAGTTGGGTTCGATACGATAGATTTCGGCAGTTTTGTATCGCCCAAAGCGATTCCTCAGTTAAGGGATACTTGTGAGGTTTTATCTAAGCTTGATTTGAGTACCACACGTTCTAAACTCCTCGCTATTGTAGCCAATTTGCGTGGTGTTGAAGAAGCTGTTGTGCACAATGAGATAACTTATCTTGGCTTTCCTTTTTCTGTTTCAGAAACGTTTCAACAAAGAAATACCAACTCCAGCATTGCGGAGTCAATGAATACTGTGAAACATATGCTTGAACTTTGCGATAAAAACAGTAAAACAGCGGTTGTTTATTTATCTATGGGTTTTGGAAACCCCTACGGTGATGAATGGAATGTAGAAATTGTTGAAAAGTGGGCAGATGAACTGGTGGCCAATGGCGTGAAGATTCTTTCATTGTCGGACACCACAGGTGTTTCTTCTCCTGAAAAAATCAGGGAGATTTTACCGTCATTGGTTAAGAGATTTGAAAAAACAGAGATCGGTTTACATTTACACAGCACACCCAATACGCGCTTTGAGAAAATTGACGCTGCTTACGAAAGCGGTTGCCGAAGATTTGATAGTGCTTTAAAAGGATTTGGAGGATGCCCTATGGCTACGGATGACCTTACAGGCAATCTGGCCACAGAAGAACTTATTACCTACTTAGAAAGCAGGAATGAGGCCTTAAGCCTGAATATGAACAAGTGGCAGGAAGCTATTCTTTTTTCACAACAGGTTTTCCCCCTTAACTAGTTAGACTTACTAAGCATGATGGTGTTTCTTGACCATTTTGTAATGCTGTATACCAGCCTCTTCAAATTGTTCACCCTCTGCAATAAAGCCAAATCTTGAATATAACCTCACAGCATCCAGCTGCGCATTTAAATAAATATAATCTGCATCAGAAGGTAAGTCAGACAAGGCTGCTGCTACCAGTGCCTGTCCTATTCTTTTTCCTCTGTACTTTTTTAGTACAGCAAATCGTTCTAATTTATATCCACTTTCTGTTTTGCGCCAACGACATGCGCCACAAGGTTCGTTGTTTAACAATGCCAGAAAATGTTTAGAGACATCTTCATTTTCCCATTCCAGCTCTGGAGGGCAATTCTGCTCTTCAACAAAAACGGTTTTTCTAATTGCAAATACCTTATCCAAATCTTGCGGATTGTTTACCTTAATTACCTGAAGTGCGTCCATGATTTCTATTTATTTTTAGCTTTTAAATGCAACAAAAAAAGCGCCACAAGTATAATTCCTGTGGCGCTTTATAACTTTTACCCAAGGATTATAATTTGTCGCTTGCGTCTTTACAATTTAAATCTTCAAATGCTTGTGTTAAACGTTTAACAAAGGCTTCTTCGCCTTTACGTAACCAAACACGAGGATCGTAGTATTTTTTATTCGGTTTATCTTCGCCATCAGGATTTCCGATTTGAGCCTGAAGATAAGCTTCATTCGCTTTATAGTAATCTAAAATACCTTCCCACATCGCCCATTGCATATCTGTATCGATATTCATTTTGATAGCTCCGTAAGAAATAGCTTCTCTGATCTCTTCCTGAGAAGAACCAGAACCACCATGGAATACAAAGTTAATAGGTTTATCAGCAGAAATATTGAATTTCTCTTTGATGAAATCCTGAGAGTTTTTAAGAATTACTGGTTGTAATTTAACGTTACCTGGTTTATAAACACCATGAACATTACCAAACGCAGCTGCCACAGTGAATTTATCACTTACTTTGCTTAATTCCTCGTAAGCATAAGCTACTTCAGAAGGCTGAGTATATAATTTAGAACTATCTACATCGCTGTTATCAACACCATCTTCTTCACCACCTGTAACACCAAGCTCGATTTCAATGGTCATACCTAATTTAGCCATACGCGCTAAATATTTAGCAGAGATTTCCATATTCTCTTCGATAGACTCTTCAGATAAGTCAAGCATGTGCGAAGAAAACAATGGTTTTCCAGTTTCTGCAAAGAATTTCTCGCCATGATCTAACAATCCGTCGATCCATGGTAATAATTTTTTAGCAGCATGGTCAGTGTGTAATATTACAGCAACACCATAATGTTCAGCCAATAAATGAACGTGTTTAGCTGCAGATACTGCACCTAGTACGCAAGCATTCAGGTTATCATTATTTAATGTTTTACCCGCGTAGAATTGTGCTCCACCGTTAGAAAGTTGAATGATAACAGGTGAATTAACTGCTTTGGCAGTTTCCATTACTGCATTAATGGTATTTGTACCGGTAACATTTACTGCTGGCAAAGCAAATTGATGTTTTTTAGCCTGTTCAAATAATTCCTGAACGGCATCTCCGTAAATTACGCCCTTGTAGCCTTTTAAACTCATTTTTTATAATTTTATATCTGCCGAAGTTAGGAAAAATATCACTTTGGGCAAACCAATAAGGGGATTATTTTCAATTAAAACGTAATGTTTAAGCTTGGTAATGAAGCGATCATGAGTTATTTTATATTTTTCATAAGATTTACCTATTCAAAATCGTTTAACTAAAGTATCCTTAAACTGTTCTAATTTTTTTTTGTTTCTTTGTAATCGCATTTTTCAAGAAATAACATGGCTTGGTTTAAAAGAGAGAAAAAAGGTATTAGTACGCTTACTGAAGAAAAAAAAGAAGCGCCAGACGGTTTATGGAACAAGTGTCCGAATTGTAAAAAAGCATTACATACTGCCGATCAAATAGAGAATAAATATGTTTGCCAATATTGTGACTATCATTTAAGAATAGGGTCTAAAGAATATTTTCAGGTATTATTTGACGATAATAAGTTCACGGAGCTTTTCTCAAATTTAACATCAGGAGATCCCTTGAATTTTACAGATAGCAAGCCCTACACTGAAAGGTTAGTAGAGAGTATGACTAAAACAGGCTTAAAAGACGCAATTAGAGCTGCTCACGGTAAAATAGAAGGTGAAGACATCATTATAGCTTGTATGGATTTCAATTTTATTGGTGGATCTATGGGTTCAGTAGTAGGTGAAAAAATTGCCCGCTCTATTGATTATGCTATAAAACATAAAGTTCCATTTTTAATGATCTCTAAATCTGGAGGTGCGCGGATGATGGAAGCTGCATTTTCATTAATGCAAATGGCCAAAACTTCGGCTAAACTTGCGCTGTTAAGTCAGGCTAAGGTTCCTTATATATCTTTACTTACAGATCCTACCACGGGTGGTGTTACTGCTTCTTATGCGATGCTTGGTGACATTAACATCGCTGAACCTGGTGCTTTGATCGGTTTTGCCGGCCCAAGGGTTATTAAAGAAACAATAAAGAAAGATCTTCCTAAGGGTTTCCAAACTGCAGAATTCGTTTTGGAACATGGTTTCCTTGATTTCATTGTAGATCGCAGAATGATGAAAGCTAAGCTTGCTGCTTTCCTTAAAATGATGAAGAACTAGAAAAATACTATAATAAAAAAAGAGGGCGTATCATGATTTATGATACGCCCTCTTTTTTTATTATAGTCATGCTTTTTTCGTCGTCTCGACGATAGGAGAGATCTATTGGTTATACCATTCAAGGGATTTCTCCTATCGTCGAGATGACGAAACAAATACTATTTGCCTGTATCTGTTGAAAGCGAATAAGGGAAATCTGATTCGTTAGCGCCTCTTTCTTTATTCGGCGTCTCAGACATATCAAAATCTAAAGTAGCACCTTGTAGTAAAGTAGAGTGGCTTAACCAGTTTTTAGAATATGGTTTTCCATTATACTTTAAGGTTTGTACGTACTTGTTATCAGCACTGTTTTTTGGTGCATTGATAGTGATTGTTTTTCCGTTCTCTAGATTAAGCGTAACCTTTTTAAACAATGGGGCTCCGATAACATACTGATCTACAGCTGGTGTTACAGGATAAAACCCTAAAGCAGAGAACACATACCAGGCAGATGTTTGTCCGTTATCCTCATCTCCGCAATATCCGTCAGGTGTGGCTTTATACATTCTATCCATAGTTTCGCGTACCCAGTATTGAGTTTTCCATGGCGCACCGGCATAGTTATATAAATAAATCATATGCTGGATTGGCTGATTACCATGAGCATACTGGCCCATGTTGGCAATTTGCATTTCTCGGATCTCGTGGATCACACCGCCATAATAGCTATCATCAAACACTGGAGGAAGTGTAAATACTGAGTCCAGTTTTTGAACAAATTTATCTTTACCGCCCATTAACTTAGATAATCCATCAATATCCTGGAATACTGACCATGAATAATGCCAACTATTTCCTTCAGTAAATGCATCACCCCATTTGAATGGGTTAAAAGGAGACTGGAATTTACCATCTTGATTTTTACCACGCATTAAACCTGTTGATGGATCAAACAGATTTTTATAGTTCATACTGCGTTTTTTATAAATATCTATTTCAGATGCAGGTTTGCCTAATGCTTTACCTAATTGATAGATCGCAAAATCATCATAAGAATACTCCAATGTTCTTGCCGCATTTTCATTAATTTTTACATCGTAAGGCACATAACCTAATTCATTGTAGTATTTAACGCCGCGACGACCTGTAGCTTCAGGGCCTTCATTATTAGCGCCATGTTTTACAGCATCCCATAATGTATTGATGTCATAACCACGCATTCCCTTGATATAGGCATCAGCAACAACAGAAGCAGAGTTATTTCCGATCATACAATCAGAATAGCTCGGGCTCGACCACTCAGGCAGCCATCCACCCTCTTTATAATCGTTGACTAAACCTTCTTGCATTTCTTTATTAATAGATGGATAAACAAGGTTAAGGAACGGATATAATGCTCTGAATGTATCCCAGAAACCCGTACCAGCAAATCTGTAACCAGGAGCTGTTTTACCTGTGTATGGGCTATAGTGTACTATCTTATTGCTCTTATCTACCTCATACATTTTGTGAGGGAAGAATAAAGTGCGATATAAACTTGAATAAAAAGTACGAACCTGATCTATAGTTCCGCCTTCAACAGAGATTTTGCTAAGTGTTTTGTTCCACACCGCTTTTCCTTTTTGTTTAGTTGTTTCGAAACTATCGTTTGATAATTCTCTTGTCAGGTTGATATCTGCCTGCTCAAAGCTGATAAATGAAGAAGCAACTTTCATATTAACCTGCTCTCCTTTTTCAGTTTTAAATCCTATGATAGCACCTGAATGATCACTTTGTAACTCCAATGTATCTTTTGCAAGGTTTTTACCTCTCCATGCATTTGCAGATGTAAATGGTTTATCAAAATAAATAACAAAGTAGTTTTTAAAGTTTTCAAGTTTTCCGCGGCTGTATCTGGTACTGTAGCCAATTACT
Source organism: uncultured Pedobacter sp. (assembly GCF_946479715.1). The sequence continues at coordinate 17,062 of NZ_CAMLHF010000045.1, forward strand.
TTACGTTCGCCAGGTATTATTTTAATATATGAACCCTTATCAAAAGCATCAATAACTACATAAGAATCATTTGTTTTTGGGAAGGTGAAACGGAACTGGGCAGCTCTTTCTGTAGGAGTGATTTCTGTTGTCACATCAGCATCAGCCAAATAAACGCTGTAGTAGTAAGGCTTTACAGTTTCAGATTTATGAGAATACCAGCTTGCTCTATCATCCTGATTAAATCTCATTTTACCTGTTACAGGCATTACTGAGAACTGACCATAATCATTCATCCAAGGAGAGGGTTGATGAGTTTGTTTGAATCCTCTTATCTTATCAGCGTCGTAGGTATAAGCCCATCCGTCGCCCATTTTACCAGTTTGTGGGGTCCAAAAGTTCATTCCCCATGGCAAAGCTATCGTTGGATAGGTATTTCCATTAGACAAATCTGGTTTACTTGCAGTACCCATTAGCGGATTAATCCATTCAACAGGATCCGTTACTTTGCCCACTGTCTGTGCAAACAGCGCAGAGGATGCCAGAACTAATGAGGCGGTTAAAAATTGTTTAATCATGGTTAAAAAATATCAAATGTGGTTATAATGCTGGGTTTTCTGAATATGCTTTCCACAGGTCATCTAAAGATTTACCTGTTTCTTTTTGCCATATTTCGTTTGTATAGGTATGATCGCGTAAACTTGAATCTAGTTTTTTAACGATTCCTTTGTTGTCGTGATTTTCCAACCATGCCAGGAATCTTGCTGTAATTCTGTAGCTATTTTTATAAGTGTGTGTGCTTTTAAGTTCAGGGAGTGTCCAACCTGCTCCAGGATTATCAACACCAAACTTATAACGTACATAGTCGGCAATACCTTCAGTAAGCCATCCCGGTCCGTTACTACGTCCATAATTTTGCACAATGTGCATTACCTCATGGGTTACCACATCTACATCTCCCGGAAATTTCTTGAAATAAGCTGCACTATAAGTTACTTTTCCTGCACCGGTGGCAGCAACCCCATCGTAAGCTGTATCTATCACAAAATAGACTTCCTTGTTGGTCTTTGGGTTATACTCCTGACTAAGCAATGGGTAAACTTTAAAGAAAGTTTCGATCATCCTCTTTTTTAGGGCAGGATCAAATGAGGAATCCTGGTTGGTAAAATTAAGGGTAAGACCATCTTTTTTTATTGTTTCGGTCTCCTGAGCTTTTAAATGATGACTGAAGATCATCGTTAAAGCCATAGAAAGTAATACTGTTGTGGTTCGTTTCATATCAAACTCTAAAAAATTAAACGATTTAGCACACAAATAAACATAATAAAATGAAGATTCCCTAGTTGATAATGGTAGCAAAGTAATAATAAAAGATCAGAGTTACGAAAAAAAGCCATCTTTTGAGGATGGCTTTTAATAATTTATATTAAAAATGTTAATTATGCAGTCACATTCTGGCTCACGATCTGTTTCACTTTCTCGACTACAAAATCCAGTTCTTCTTTTGTATTGTATTTGCTGAACGAGAACCTTACCGATGGACGGTTGGGATCAGCAGCTATACCGGTAAGCACATGCGACCCAATATTAGATCCTGAGGAACAAGCACTTCCACCAGAAGCAGAAATCCCATTAATATCAAGGTTAAACAAAAGCATATCTGCCATGTCCATTGCCGGGAAAGAAACGTTTAAAACAGTATATAAACTTTTTTCAGGTTCAGTCTCTCCATTAAAAAAGAGATCAGGTACTTCATTGCTTAACCTATCCTTCAAATATGTTTTTAATTCTTGTATATACTGTTGATGTTCCTCCATTTCTGTATATGCTATTTGCAAAGCCTTTGCAAGGCCTACAATACCATAAACATTTTCTGTTCCACCACGCATATTGCGTTCCTGTGCACCTCCAAGAATCATCGGACTGATTTTTATAGCGTGATTAACGTATAAAAAGCCAGCACCTTTTGGACCATGTAATTTATGGGCAGCACAAACAATGAAATGAGCTTTCAGCTTTCTTACATCGTGCACATAATGCCCCATGGTTTGTACAGTATCACAATGATAAATGGCATTATATTGTTCGCAGATATCACCTACCCTTTCTATATCTGTTAATGTTCCCAATTCATTATTGGCATGCATTAAGGATACAAAAGAACGCTCATTGTTTTTAAGCAGTTCTTCAAGATGGTCATAGTCGATATTACCTTTTTCATCTACATTAACAAAGCTTAGCTTATCAATTACACCTTGCTCTAAAAGCATATTAAGTGTATGTTCTACCGCATGGTGCTCAATTTTAGAGGTAATAGCATGTTTTATATTAAAGGCAGCAATACCACAACGGATGGCTGTATTATCGGCCTCTGTACCTCCTGATGTAAAGAAAATTTCTGCAGGCGTTGCATTTAAAAGTCCGGAAACAGTTTTTCTGGCCTTTTCAATTAATGTGCGCACCTCGCGTCCCTGGGCGTGTATGGATGATGGATTACCATAATAAGAATTCATCACCTTAACCATTTCCTCTATCACTACCGCATCCAGGGGTGTAGTTGCGGCATTATCTAAATAAATTCTTTCCATTTTTTGTATTAGCTCAGTTTTAATATTTCTTTGATGTCGGAGATGATTTTTGCAGCTAAACCTTCAGCTACAGTTTCAGATCCGGCCTCGCTATAGATACGGATAATTGGTTCTGTGTTTGATCTGCGAAGGTGTACCCATTCCTTATCAAACTCAATTTTCAATCCATCTATTGTACTGTTTGGCTGATTTTTATATTTCTCCTGAACCTTTACCAATAAGGCATCAATATCCATTTCGGGAGTTAATGTGATTTTATTTTTAGAAATATAGTACTCAGGATAACTTTTGCGTAACAGGGAAATAGATTTGCCAAATTTAGCTAAATGAGTTAAAAACAAAGCTATTCCAACTAAAGCATCGCGACCATAGTGAAGTTCAGGGTAGATAATTCCTCCGTTACCCTCTCCACCAATAACTGCATTTGTAGCTTTCATCTTGTTAACTACATTCACTTCACCTACTGCTGAAGCGTTATATGTTCCACCTGCACTTTCGGTAACATCTCTAAGCGCTCTTGTAGAAGATAAGTTAGACACTGAATTGCCCGGTGTATTTTTAAGGATATAATCTGCTACAGCTACTAAAGTATATTCTTCGCCAAACATCGATCCGTCTTCGCAAACAAAGCACAAACGATCTACATCAGGGTCAACAACAATGCCGAGATCAGCATTTTTGCTCTGTACGACCTTAGCGATTTCCGTTAAGTTTTCAGGAAGAGGTTCAGGATTGTGAGGAAAATGACCATCAGGTTCACAATACAATTCATAAACAGTTTCGACGCCTAAAGCTTTCAACAAGGCCGGCACAAATATTCCTCCAGTTGAGTTAACACAATCAATTACAATTTTAAAATTGGCTGCTTTTATAGCTTCAACATCCACTAATGGCAGGGCAAGAATGACGTCAATATGCTTTTGCAAATAAGTATCATTACTTATCACTTTACCTAAATCATCAACATCAGCAAATGCAAATTCAGATTTCTCTGCAATTTCCAGAACATCCTTTCCATCTGCATCACTAATAAATTCACCTTTCTCGTTAAGAAGTTTCAATGCATTCCACTGTTTTGGATTGTGGCTAGCAGTTAGGATTATACCACCACCTGCATTTTCCATTGGAACAGCAATTTCCACAGTTGGAGTAGTAGATAAACCAAGGTCTATTACTTCAATACCCAGGCCTTGCAAGGTACCAATAACCAGGTTATTAACCATTTCGCCAGATATCCTGGCATCGCGGCCCAAGACAATTCTTTTGTTATTTGTTTTGCTGATTACCCATGAACCATAGGCTGCAGTAAATTTTACAATATCGATTGGGGTTAAACCATTACCGGCAATACCACCGATTGTCCCCCTTATTCCAGAAATAGATTTTATTAGTGTCAATTTGTTGATTATTTTTTTTTCAAAAATAACAAAAAATAGGCAAAGCAGGTTAACCCAGCACCATGCATTCGTAAAATTATGCTTTATTTACTTTGTTATCTATTTTAAATTTTTCGTGGGGGAGGTAACGATAAAATTGTTTTATGATAACAATTTTATCTAAGTTTGTTTTTTTTCTAAAACATCAAAATACAAGCTCTATGCAGCGAAAATGGTTCCAATATTGGTTTAACTCTCCTTTCTATCACATCCTATATAGTCAGCGTAATGATGCCGAAGCCGAGTTTTTAATTGATAACCTTTCTGCCTACCTGAAACCAGATGTAAATTCGAGAATTTTAGATATCGCATGCGGAAGAGGCCGGCATTCAATTTACCTTAATAAAAAAGGGTATGATGTAACTGGAATTGACTTATCAGAGCAAAGTATTAAATATGCACAGCAATTTGAACAAAAGAACCTTCATTTCTTTGTTCATGATATGCGCAAGCTTTCTTTTATCAACTATTTTGACATTGCAATGAACCTATTTACCAGTTTCGGTTATTTTGAAACCGAAAAGGAGCATATTAATGCAATGAAGGCGTTCAGAAAAAGCTTAAAAGAAGATGGGACTTTGGTGATAGATTATTTCAACACACAAAAGATCCTTAAAAATCTCACTCAGCAAGAAATAAAAACCGTTGAGGGTATTGAATTCCACCTGCATAAATTTGTGGCTGAGGGTAAAATTATTAAGCATATTAATTTTGAGCATAGAGACAAACCTTATGCGTTCGAAGAACGTGTACAGGCTTTTACTCTTCAGGATTTTGAACGTATGTTTGAGAAAAGCGGATTAAAGATCGCAGCTACCTTTGGCAGTTATGGATTAGATCCATTTGATGAGACCAAATCGGACAGATTGATACTAATTTGCAAAAAAGCATGATAGAAAGTTTACAACAATTTGATGTAGAACTTTTCCTTAAGATCCATAGAGGCCTTGCTAATCCATTTTTTGATTGGTTACTCCCTTTAATGCGTAACCGTTATTTTTGGGCACCATTATATTTATTCATTATTATTTTCTCATTCATTGAGTACAAAAAGAAAGGCTGGTACATCATTGGTATGTTACTTGTCACATTTGCTATTGGTGATATGGTTTCATCAAGACTTATTAAACCTGCAGTAGCAAGAATAAGACCGTGTAATGAAATAACACTGGCTAATGACATCATTCACCGTGTACCTTGTGGAAGCGGGTATAGTTTTCCTTCTGCGCATGCTACAAATCATTTTGCAATAGCGGTATTTCTTATCTTTGTATTTTACGACAGATGGAAACCAATACTACCAATTGGACTTTTCTGGGCATTTATTATTTCGTTCTCTCAGATTTATGTGGGTGTTCATTACCCTATTGACACTATGGTGGGTGCAATACTTGGTACGCTTATAGGCTTATTGACATCAAAAATTTATAAAAAACTACAACCACAGTTATAATGGAAATCTGGAAGGTATTAATTCTATTTCTTAGTGCATTTTTGGGAGGGTCTGCCATTTTTTTAGTTAAAAGCGACAAATCCCAGCTATTAAAGCTGATCCTCTCTTTTAGTGGTGCATATTTATTTGCGATAACTGTTTTACATTTGATTCCAGATGCATACAGTGGATCTGATCCGCAGGAAATTGGAATATTTATTCTTATAGGTTTCTTATTACAGATATTTTTAGAGCAATTTTCTGAAGGTGTAGAACATGGCCACATCCACAAACATCATGAAACACAGGTATTTCCATATGGAATTATGATTAGTCTTTGCCTTCATGCTTTTTTGGAGGGAATGCCTTTGGCTAAGGATCAGCATAATGCTTTGATATTTGGGATTTCACTTCATCACATCCCTGCTGCCTTTGCTTTAGCCAGTATCTTAATGCAAAACCAATTTAAAAAGAGTAATATCATTATTTACATTGGGATTTTTGCTGTAATGGCCCCCCTGGGATTCTATGTAAGCTACGGACTTAGCAATGGAACAATTGGCGGTATTGAGAATTATTTCAACAGGATTATGGGAATTGTAATCGGTATATTCTTACATATTTCTACCACAATATTATTCGAATCGAGCGTAGATCATAAGGTATCAAAACGTAAAATGATTGCAGTATTATGTGGGATAGCTATTGCATTAATTGGGTATTTTAGCTCTGCTCATTCGCATTAAGAATGTTTTAGCCTCTCATTTTATCAAGTAAATCATTTAATGTAATAGCTTCCTGTTCGGTTAAATTTGAGGAGATAATTACAGAAAGACTAACTTCCTGATCCATTAGTTCTAACAATTCCAGACCTTTATCACTTATCTTAATATCTACGGCTCGTTTATCTACAGCATTTGACTCTTTTACAACGAGTCCTTTTTGAACCAACCTATCCACTATTCTTGACGTATCGCTCATTTTATCCAACATTCTTGATTTCAGAAGATTTATGGTAGCTGGATTAGGATTTTGCCCACGCAAAATTCTTAAAATATTAAACTGCTGAGTAGTTACCTCAAAAGGTACTATAGTCTGTTTTAATCTCTCTGTACACCAATTGCTGGTATGCCACACGTTTACAATGGCTTGATGATGAATACTCTCAAATCGTGTGGTAAGCGTTTCTTTCTGCAACTGCATCTTTTCGTTCTTTATTTGTTTGGTGGTGTAGCTTTCACTTTCTGCTTTCCAAATCCCCATGGGCAATGTTTACACTTATTTTTACAGCAATAACCACGTTTTAAGTGATATGCTTCTGTGAAAACCATAAACCCATTTTCATTGAAGTAATAATCTACACCTTCTTTCATCAGTTAAGCAATTTCACTACCAAACTTTTTTCGTAATGTTTCTTTAAATGCTGCCCATTTCCATGATTTGTCCAAACTTGCTTTGGTTTTACCTTTTCTATGGTTAAAATTATATCATTCCAGTCAGCATGATCAGAAATGTACAATTGAATTTCATGGTTACTTTGAAGGTGTTTCCAACCCGTTGCAAATATCCTGACCACGTTAATTGCCTTAAAATAGCTCTTAAAAACCATAGGCGGAACCATATAAACCATGTTTGTATGGTTGTTCTTCATTACCTTACGGTCGTAAATCTCATACTTACCTAAATCTACGCCCATTTGCTCATATATTTTCACAAAAGGCAACATACTATAGTGAACAAGTATCCTTTTTTCTGTACAGTAATCATTCATCAAACTGATCAGACGCTGGCATTTCCCTAGAGCATATGCACCAAGCATAATATTACTGGTTGTTGAGCTGAGCTTCATTATTTCTTCCTCGGCAATCGGGTGTTGTGTTTCTGGATCAGCAAACGTGGTTTCAGTTATCAATACATCGGCTTCTACAAATTCCACTGGTTCACAGGTTTTATCAGGCTGGAGTTTATAATCGCCGGTATAAAGATACTTTACGCCTTCATACTCCATTAGCACCATAGCAGAGCCTAAAATATGTCCTGCCGGAATAAAGGTTACTTTAACCCCATTCACATCAAAAGTTTTATGATAGTCCATGATGTAGAATTCTCCACCTGCAAACTTTTTGTATCTATGATGCATAAATAAAGAGGTTGCCATGGTACAGTACACATTGTGGTTACCTCCAACAGCATGATCACCATGGGCATGCGAAATGACCGCATTTTTTACTGCTTCTTTTGGATCCAGATAAAAATTTCCATACCTGCAAAACAGACCTGTCTTATCGATCTCTATAAAATCTTCTAATATCATTAAGGTTTGGTATTGAGAAACAGCTGATGTAGACCCATTACCTGATTAATAAGGGAATCTGTTTCGTTATTGTTGATCAGGTAATCAGCCATCTGTATTTTCTTTTCGTCGGTAAACTGCTTGTCCATTCTGGCTTTAACCTGATCAGCAGTTACCCCATCGCGTTTCATTACCCGGTCTAATTTAAGTTCTAACGGTGCCGTTACGAGAATATTCTTATCGCACATTTTGTAAGAACCACTTTCAAACAATAAAGCAGCTTCTTTAAGTATATAGGGAACCTTTTCAGGCAATTGAATAACCCAGCTATCAAATGCTCTAAAAACTGCAGGATGAACTAAAGCGTTTAACTTTGCCAGCTCCTCTGCATCGTTAAATACAATACCAGCAATATGCTTATTATTTAATATATCTCCAGGCAGATAGCTTTCTTTGCCAAAGGTATCTTTAACACCTTGGATTAGAATGGCATCATTTACCATAATTTCTTTAGCTACGGTATCGGCGTAAAACACCGGAATGCCCAGTGTTTCAAAAATTCTGCAAATAGTAGTCTTCCCGCTACCAATTCCTCCTGTAATCCCTACTTTTAACATTATTTCTCTATTATAAAATCAATCTTCTCGGGAACTATATTCACCAATTTACAATAATCAGGAAAGCGGGTTATTTTAACTCTTAGCTGATTGTGTTTTAAATCTCTCCATTCATCCAAATCTACCACAGCATCTATAAAATTTTCATTAATCTGCTGGTATTTTGACAAGGCTACCAAAAAAGTAATCTTAACCTTCTTCGGATATAGTTTAATACTGTAATACTCTTTATTATTTATGATTCTAAGTGACAGATCAATTGTTTTTTCTGTGAACTCATCGATAGGTACCTTCACCTCTGCACTTGTAGGGAAAATGCTTACATTCTTCATTTTATTCTGCGTCATAGCTATCCTTGAAACAGTTGTATTTTGAGCGTCTGTAAGCTTTAAAGAGTCAGTTGGCCAATCTTTAATTTTTTTAAGTTCCTCTTCCGGACCTGATAAAGTAACATATTTAGGGATAATTTCAATATCTTCTGAAATACCGTATTGCTTAGCAAAACTAAAATCAGACACCAATTTTACTGGCACTCTTTTAACAGTTCTTTCAGAAAAGTCAAAATAAAGCGTATCCGGTTTCACTGAAATTATCTTTTGTGAAGTTTCCAACTGCCTGTTAACATTAAACAATTGCTCAGAAAAAAGAATGAAATTACGGTTGTTTAATTTTTCCAGATTGATGGCTATTGATTGAGGTTTAACCCTTAAGCGTGCAAATAACAATTGCCACCCCGTTCCTTCAACCTGCAAATCAACCGTGTCTGACTGAAGGGCATGAAAAGCTCGTTTTTGAGGGAAATTCTTATAAACCAATACTGTCTTAGCCGTGTAGACATACTTATTATTTAACGCCATTAAAAGCCATGCTGCTACTGCAAGAAGCAAACAGGTGATTAAAACGAGGAATCGCTTCCGCTCTATTTTTGTAAGTTTTATAAAGGGCATCGCTGTAAAAATACGAATAATCTGTTAGTAAGACCACATGCATAAAAAAAGGTCTGTACCAACATGGTACAGACCTTTTTTTATGCTTATCGTCATCCTGAATTTATTTCAGGACCACTCAAGAGTAAAGCCATTATACAGGTGCGAGATCCTGAAATAAATTCAGGATGACGAACATCAAATTATGCCTTTGGAGCTTCTGCAGCTTTTGGAGCTGCTGCTTTTGTTGCATCTAAAGAGATTGCAGTTTTGTCAAAACGAATTTTTGTACCACCTTCAACTTCGATAAGGAAAGTAGTATCGTTCATGTCTACAATTCTGCCATGTATGCCAGCAGTTGTAACTATTTTATCTCCTTTTTTCAAATCTTCAACCAATTTTTTATGGTCTTTAGCTTTTTTTACCTGTGGTCTGATCATGAAAAAATAAAATACTACCATGATTAACACCATTGGCACTAAAGTACTTAGCATGCTGCTACCACCGGCCGCCTGCAATATTATTGTTGATATCATACTATTGTTATATAAATTTATATTATTCTTTAATTTCTCCTGTTAAGTGTAATTCAATTGCACTATTTAGTGCATTAGATTTAACCGAAACTATTTTATCTTGTCTGCCTGTTTTACCTGCACTGTTAAATACTACGTTAATCTCTCCTGCTTGTCCTGGCTTAATAGGCGTCTTTGGTACTTCAGGGACGGTACAGCCGCAAGTTGCAATAGCATCGGTAATTATTAAGGGCATTTTGCCCGTATTCCGGAATTTGAAACTATAAGAGACTTTTTCACCTTTCTCTATTTTACCGAAATAATAATTATTGGTTTCAAAAGTTAATACTGGTCCATCTGTATGACGGATTGCCTCCGCTTTAGCAGAATCGGCACTTGCCGCAATTGCAGAAGTGTCAGTAATAGTTGAAGCTGCGTCAACATTTTTGTCAGTTTTTGATTGGCATGAGGCTAATGTTAAAGCAACTGCCGCCAGTAACAAAATTTTCTTCATAAATTTTTATTCTTCTATAAGTCCGCGACCAATTTTCTTAATGCTGTTGGTTCTTTTAAGGTCGCCCATAATTTTATCCAAGATACCGTTAATAAATGAATTACTTTTCGGTGTACTGTAATCTTTTGATAAATCCAGATATTCATTTATAGTTACCTTAACCGGAATTGAGGGGAAGTTTAGCAGTTCACAAATTGCCATCTTCATCAATATTGTATCCATTAAAGCAATACGCTCAGACTCCCAGTTCTTAGTACGTTCTGCAATAAGCGCCTGATAATCTTTATCATTCCTAAGAGTATAGATAAATAAATCTTCAACAAATTTACTATCCTCGTCCCAATCCTGACTGATAGGTGTAAGCTTGTTTGCAAATGCATCTTCTGATGTAAAATTTTTGATGGTTTTAGCTACCATACCCTGCATTACCTCTTTATCAACAGCCCAATTGATAAATTTATCTTCAAATGCCTGTATGATATTATGGCTTTTAAGAATAATTTTTCTAAAGATGTATTTGATAATGGTTTTAGATTCTTCCAGATCATTTACTTCATCTGCAAGATAAGCAGTGTATTCTGGAGTAACTTTCAACGAGTTGAAAATTGCTTTTACAAATTCAGGATCCGACATCCAGTTGATTTTGTATTTATTTACAGCAGCAATGAAATCGGGATTATTCTTTAAAGTAACTGCAAACTTATTGTTTTGCAATTTTAAGTTCGGATTCAGGTCTTCTGCAGTAGGCAGGTGCTTGTTAGCACGTTCTATTGCGTCAACACCGGTATATTCCGTAACTTCTACTAAAAGAGAAAGCATCCATATGTACATTTCATATACATTATCAATACTGTGCATAAGAGCCTTCTTAGCTGAAGCTAAATCTCTTTTGTCTGTCATGTGCCAAGCAAATATATTTTGCAAAGCTTTAATTCTTAAGTGCCTTCTGTTTAACATGAATGTAAGAACGAGTGGTAAATTACCTGTTTATTAAAATGATGATTTTATTTTCTTTATATCTATTATTCTTTGTTCTGCAATGCGGTTAGCTGCCCATATTGTCGGGATGTTATCCTTTTTAGACATTTTAATTACATCGCGTGTAGCATTGTAAATATTCTCTGTAAGCTGCATTGTACGTTTTTTACCATATCCTGTAAGCTCAGAGTAACAACTGATTAAACCACCAGCATTGATCAGATAATCAGGAGCGAACAAGATCCCTTTATCTAACAAAAGTTTACCGTGTAATTGTTCATCAGCTAATTGGTTATTGGCAGAACCAGCAATAATTGCAAACTTCATTTTTTCAATGGTTTTTGAATTTACCGTAGCCCCGAGAGCACATGGAGCATAAATATCGGCGTTTAATCCAAAAATTTTATCCGCTGAAATTGGTTTGGCCTTATAAGTACGTGCTACATGTTGCAAACGATCTTCATTGATGTCGCTAATGTAAACTTCAACATTTTCTGCTCTTAGTAATTCTACCAAGTGTTCTCCAACATTACCTATACCTTGTACCACAACTGAACGACCAGCAAGCATATCGGTACCAAAAACTTCTTTAACACAGGCTTTAATACCCAGAAAAACTCCTTTTGCCGTAGTTGGTGCCGGATTACCTGCTCCTCCTAAGGACTCGGGAACGCCTGTAACATGTTTGGTTTCCATTTGGATATATTCCATATCTCTTGTATTGGTACCAACATCTTCGGCAGTAATAAATTCTCCGTTGAGATTTTTGATGAATCGGCCATAGCTACGCATCATGGCTTCGGATTTCCCTTTATAGGAATCGCCAATGATTACAGCATTACCTCCACCTAAATTGAGGCCGGTAATGGCCGCTTTATATGTCATTGCCCTCGATAATCTGAGCACATCTTCAAGGGCTTCAGCTTCGGTTGCATAATTCCACATTCTTGTTCCTCCTATTGCAGGGCCTAATGTAGTATCATGAATAGCAATAATCGCTTTTAAACCGGTATCGGGATCATTACAATAAACAACCTTTTTATGCCCAGAGGCACCAATTTGATCTAAAACTGAATTTACGATAGAACTATTACCAGACATATAATTTTGTTTATCAGATAAGCCGCAAAACTAGTCAAAAAAACATTATTTACATTGTTTTAACTAAAGTCTTTAAAAATTTTATCTTCATTTGGCTAACTTTACCTCCTCATGAAACACCTCCGGTTTTTAAACAAGTACTTTTATAAATATAAATGGTGGATTATTCCAGGAGTTTTCTTTGTGATTATATCAAATATTTTTGGTGTAATCCCAGCTCAGGTTATCGGCCATGCGTTCAATTTAATTACCGAAAACATCCAGATTTATGGTTTGTTTTATGGATTTGAGCGTCGAGAGGTTATTTACGATATTTTCTCTTACAGTTTACTATACTTTGGTGCACTTGTGTTGGTGCTTTACCTGTTAAGGGGGCTGTTTCTATTCTTTATGCGCCAAACGATCATACTCATGTCGAGACACATTGAGTATGATATGAAAAATGAAATTTATGCACACTATCAGGAACTAAGCCTGGGCTTTTACCGGAGAAATAATACAGGCGACCTTATGAACAGGGCTACTGAAGATGTGAATAGAGTGAGGATGTATGTTGGGCCGGCAATTATGTATGCCATAAATACGGGTGTCCTCTTTTTACTGGTTATTTACGCCATGTTCTCTGTTAACGCTACACTGGCTATCTTTTGTTTGTTACCACTGCCCGCGCTGGTTATCATAATTTATTTTGTGAACACCATGATCAATCGGAAAAGTGAACTAATACAAGAGCAACTTTCAAACCTGTCTAGTTTCGTACAGGAAAGGTTTTCGGGCATAAGGGTCATAAAATCATATGTTCGTGAAACACATACAAAAAAAGTGTTTGCCGCCGAAAGTGAGGGTTATAAGAACAGTGCCATGAGTTTGGTTAAAGTGCAGGCATTATTTTACCCTACCATGCTTCTGCTTGTTGGCTTAAGTACAATTCTTACCATTTATGTTGGCGGAAAGCAAGTGATTAATGGTTCTATAACAGCTGGAAACATTGCAGAGTTTATTGTATATGTTAATCAGTTAACCTTCCCTGTTTCCATGCTTGGCTGGGTAACTACTCTTATCCAAAGGGCTTCTGCATCGCAAAAAAGAATTAATGAATTTTTACAGCTTAAGCCAGATATTAATTCTAACACCCAGGAAAAAAGAGTAATAAATGGTAATATCAGATTTGAGAATGTAAGTTTCACCTATCCTGATACCGGCATCAAAGCTTTAAAAAATGTAAGCTTTGAAATTGAACAAGGACAGTTCGTAGCAATTATTGGCCGAACAGGCTCTGGAAAATCAACGCTGGCTAATTTATTGATGCGGATGTATGATGTGGACGGCGGGAAGATAGTAATTGATGACAAGGGCTTAAAAGACCTTAATTTGCAAGATTATCGTAACCAGATAGGCTTT
>NZ_CAMLHF010000046.1 GCF_946479715.1 uncultured Pedobacter sp.
TCAATTTTTTGCGGTACAACAGAAACCACATTCCGAAGAGAGGAGTTACGAATATACTTCAGGTCGTACTTGCCAATACTAACATTTCCTTTTTGTATCGGATATATGTTTTGGAGTATAGACATAAGCGTTGATTTACCAGAACCACTTTCTCCAACAATTGCTGTAAACTTTCCTTTGGGTATGGTAAGGTTAAGGTTTTCAAATACGGTAACTCTTGTTCCGTAACGGAAAGACACATTTTCAAAATGAATGTCGCCTATTTTATCGGGAGTAAGGTCAATTTGATTTTCATCGTTTTCCCGTTCCAGGTCCATTATTTCAAACAATCTATCTGCTGCAATAACAGCATCCTGAACGGTTCTGTTCATGCCAATTAAAGAAGATACCGGTCCGGTGAAATAACCAATAAGCGTATAGAATGATAAAAGCTCGCCGGGAGTAATTTTACTTTCCAATACATAACCAGCACCTACCCATAGCAAAATAATGGTTAATAAACGGGAAACCAATTCGGAAGATGTTCCAGAAAAAACAGCGTTAATGTTCGATTTAAATCCTGTTTGCAGCAGTTTTATAAAGCGTGTTTCCGTTTTCTCGTTGGCATGGCCTTCTAACCCAAAGCGCTTTATTGTTCCTATTGCATTTAGGCTTTCAACCAATTGTGATTCCAGTTCAGCCGAATCTTCCATTAGTTTTCTCTGCGCTTTTTTGTTCAGTTTATTGGTTATGTAATAGATCAGCAGGTACAAAGGAATTACTGTTAGCATGATTAAGGCCAGCTTCCAGTAATAAGTAAACATCATTATAAATGAGAAGAACACAATAAAGATATTTACTAAAAAATTTATGCTCACATCATTTAAGAACGTCCTGATTTTTACTGCATCATTAATTCTTGAAATGATTTCGCCCACACGCATGGTGTCAAAAAATTGCTGAGGCAGTTTTAACAGGTGTTTATAGTATCCCAGTATCAGCTGAGCATCTATCATTTGCCCTGTTTTGAGGGTAAAGATGGTTTTTGCTGTACCTATAAAGAGTTGCAGGGCCAGAATGATGATCATTCCAATACTCATTAAGTTGAGTAAATTCCTGTTGCCATCTACAAGAACAAAATCTACCAGCTTTTGGACAAATACAGATGTAGACAAGCCAAGAATGGTATATACAATTGCGCCAAACAATGCCTGAATCAGGATGCTTTTGTGTGGTCTTATCAGGTTCCAGAAACGGCCCTGTACAGATACTTTCTCATTCCCCGACTGGAATTCTTCAGCTGGCAGAAGTAATACTAATGCACCGGTCCATTCTTTTTTAAATAGCTCATGACTTTTGCGGTGCATCTGTCCATCAATAGGATCCATGACCTCTATATACTTATTGGTAACCTTGTATATGACCACATAGTGTTGCAGAATATCATGGACAATAAGATGTGCAACGGCCGGTTTGGGGATTTTAAATAAACTTTCGAATGGTCCTTTAACTCCTTTAGCCTCAAAACCCAATTTTTCGGCAGCTTCTACCATGCCAAGTACATTGGTTCCTTTTTTGTCGGTACCTGCAAGTTGTCTGATGCGAGCAACAGGCAAATCCAATTTATAATGGGATGCTATAGACGCGAGGCAAGCTGCCCCACAGTCAGTTATATCGTGTTGTTTTACTTTGATGCTCATAGCCTTCTCATATCGCTCCGCTAACATTTGGATTTACCCAATCATCTACCTTGTCGTACAGTAATTGGTATAAACTTCTTTCGGTTACCGTAAAGCGGGCAGTAAAATTCATACCCTTTTTTAAATAGCCCTTGTAACCATTTTTTAACATTAAATAATTCTGATCCAAACTGCATTTTACTTTAAATACAGGTTGGTTATTATTAATTATAATGATGTCGTCAGAAATATCGAGCACTTTACCCTCAGCCAAACCCCATTGGTTGTAGTTAAAAGCGTCTATTTGAAAGCGTACTTCCTGCCCTTTCTTTATTAGGCCAATATCTGCTGGTTTTATATAGCAAAAGGCTGTTAGATTGGTGTCAGGAGATATTTCTCCTATTTTTTGATTGGCAAAAACGTATGCTCCTTTTTGAAGACCGACCAAGTTTTGTAAAGATCCGGCAATAGGGGCCCTTAATATGTATTGTTTTTTTTGTTCGTTTATTTCTACCTGTTGACCTGAAAGCTCACGCAATTCATTTCGCAATTGGTTTGCTTCCGTTTGCCATTGGGTTTTATATTTTGTACTTACCATCAAAAAGGCAGATTCTGCTTGTTCAAGTTCAAATTTGTATTTGTCGTATTCAGATTCTGTAAGTACTTTATTCTGGTATAATTTGTTGTATCTGTTGAAGGTACTTTCTGCTTGTTTTTTTGCTATTCGTGCATTTTCAAGCTCTTGGGCAAATTGTTGCCATGAAGCATTATATTGGCCTGTTTGGAGGCTCGGGTAGCTGTATCCGTTTCGATTAATGTAAATTAGCAGCATATGTATATCCTGCAGGAACTGTCCAATTTGTCCCTGACGGTTTTGTACCAAAGCACCCTGCTGTTTAGGTAGTGCTCCATCAATGATTAAGAGCGTATCGCCCTGTTTAAGTTTCTTATTGTCTGTAAGCTTAAGCAGCGTAAGCCTGCCGTTTACAGGTATTGTTAATTCAGTTTTTTCAACTGAAGATTGTAATAGTCCAGTGCTTTTTACACTTATTGGAGTTTTTATAAAGGGGAGTGCCGCAAAAGTTCCAAGGATTGCAAAAACCGCAATTAGGTATATTAGCTTGGTTGAATTACTGATTTGTGATCGATAAACAAGAGAGGTACTTGAAATTGTTTCGGCAGAGTAGGTAGAAAGGGGCATATAGTTGGATATTAAAGCAACCGCTATTCTGAATTTCAGAATAGCGGTTACCGATATTTTTTCTTACAGGCTCCAAACCAGTTTCAAAACATTGGTTAATGTTTTGCTTAAGAAAGCTGAAGTGTCAGCTGCTACAGAGTTTACGGTTCCTACTACAGAAGTCAAAAGACTATCTAATATACCGCCAAGTAAACCACCGCCTTCAACTTTTGTCATTTCAGTTGTGTTCATTTCTTGAACACCAAGATTGTTTAATTCTAACTTGTTCATAATAGGGGGTTGTTATTGTTAAATTCCTTACTCGTTAAAGGCTTTTCAGGATACGCCTATGTTGGCCAACACTAAAACGAAAGTAATAATAAAAGTGAGAAAACCATGGCTGTGGAAATCTGCCTGGAAGCACCTAATTGTTGACCCAGATAGGCAAAATGTGGGTTTTTGATAGGAAAATCATTTGTATTATACGAAAATCGGTAGTGCGTATGAATTTGTTCAATTTGTTCATTTAGTGCACAGTATAGAAGCAGGTATTTTATTACGGAATTTGGGCTGGTTTTAGATGCTCTCCGTCCTTATTTTAAGGTATTCATTTCTATATTGAAGAGGCGTTTTTCCGGTTACTTCTTTAAATTGCTTGTTAAAATTAGAAAGCGTAGTGTAACCGGAATCGTAGCTCACGCTGTTAATGCTGATTTTGTTTTCATTCAAAAGTTTACGTGCATAATCTATTCTTAGCTCCTTTAAAAAATCAGAAAAGGATTTGTTGACCCTCGATTTGAAATATCTGCTAAATGAACTGGGTGTCATGTTTATAAGATCTGCTATCACTTCGAGACTTATTTTATTTCTGAAATTTTTCATAATGTACCTATAAATCTTATTCATCCGGTCAGATTCGGTTTTGTTATTTATTGGTATATAATTAACATGGGTAATGGGATGTGAATCTGTTGAATCTGCAATGGTATTTAGAATCTGAAGTAGTATGATTAATCTCGAGACCCCTTTTGCATAAAGGAGTTCCTGCATCATTTTATTTACCATTTTATTCGTTTTGCCATAAATCTCCAGTCCCCTTCCTGCTTTTTCAAATAGTAAACGGATGTTCTCCATTTCCTCTTTTGAATTAATAATCTCACTTAGAAAATTCTGAGGGAAATATATCACTATGCCTAGCGTTTTTGATGATTTTTTGGTATCAGGGTCATTTCTCCATAAATGTGGAAGATTAGGCCCTGTAAATACAAGATCTCCTGGTTTAAATGGCTTGATATTATCTCCAATAAAGCGTGTTCCCCACCCCTTAAGCACCAAAAATAATTGATATTCAGGGTGTTGGTGAAGGCTTGGGTCGAAGTTTAATTCCTCCAGTCTCTTAACAACCAGTAGTTTAGAATGAGGGATGGCGGATTTTTGAACAATGCTTTTCATCTGATGTGAAAGTATAAAAAAATAGAGCAATGACAAAATACACTTAGAAACTGATAATATTTAGATAGAATAATGATATAAAAAATAGCTTATTTGTATTTCCAAATATAATAATGACCCAATGAGAAAGATTATTTTTCTAATCGTATTAAGTAGTGTCTTGTTTCAGTATTGTTCAAATAAAACAAGAGTAGTCGGTGGAAATGCGGAGAAACAGCATCCCCGCAGAGCTGAGGTTCTATTTTTAGGGAACGAAAGTACACATCATAACTCGTCAAAGCTTGCTCCGATGCTGATCAGTCCTCTTTTCGGACTTGGTATTAATGTCTCTTATACCACTGATACAAGTTTGTTAAACACAGAAACACTCAGTAAATATGATGGTATTATTATTTATGGTAACTATGATACCATTACTCCGGATAAAGAAAAAGCACTTAAAGATTTTGTAGAGGGAGGAAAAGCTTTGATCCCTATTCACTCTGCTTCTTTCTGCTTTCAGAATTCTGATTGGTATATTCAGGCCGTTGGCGGCCAGTTTAGTACACATAAAACGGGCGTATTTTCGGCAGTAACGGTAAATAAAAATCACCCTGTCATGAAAGGCGTTAATCCTTTCTCATCATGGGATGAAACCTATGTTCATACCAAGCTTAATCCCGATATGACAGTTCTTCAGGAACGTGTAGAGGGTGATTTACATGAGCCTTATACCTGGGTTCGTAAACAAGGTAAAGGGAGGGTGTTTTATACTGCAAGTGGCCACAATGATAGTACTTGGAAACAGCCGGACTTTATAAAACTTATAAGTAACGGTGTGGTTTGGGCGCTGGGAGATAAAGTGCAAAAACAAATTGCTGATTACAAAATTCCTGTTGGCGTGTATTCTGATGCCAATATTCCTAATTATGAAAAACGTGATCCGGCACCAAGATTTCAGCATGCTTTTACTGCTGCCGAATCTCAAAAACGTATGCAGGTTCCTGTAGATTTTGATATACAGCTCTTTGCATCGGAGCCAGATATTATTAACCCTATATCAATGGCATGGGATGAAAAAGGAAGGTTATGGGTAATAGAAACGATAGATTACCCAAATACAATAAGAAATAAAAATGGTAAGGGTGACGACAGAATAAAGATTTGTGAGGATACTGACGGAGATGGTAAAGCAGATAAGTTTACGATTTTTGCCGATGGTTTGAACATTCCTACCAGTATCATGTTTTCAAATGGTGGTGTAATAGTTGCACAGGCCCCAGACTTTATTTTTCTGAAAGATACTGATGGCGATGATAAGGCTGATATTCGTGAAAATATTATAACTGGATGGGGTAAGAGTGATACCCATGCAGGGCCTTCAAATTTAAAATACGGATTCGATAACAGGATCTGGGGAGTTGTAGGATATGCTGGCTTTGAAGGTAAAATAGGCGATCAGAGTCTGAAGTTCAGTCAGGGTGTTTATAGCTTTACACCTGATGGCAAAAACTTCGATTTTAAGGGTAAAACCAGCAACAACACCTGGGGATTAGCCTTTACTGAAGAGAATGATGTGTTTATTTCTACCGCCAACAACACGCATACTGCATTTTTCTCTATGCCAGAAAAATATATGCAAAAAGTATTACCCGGTTCTAAGGTTCAGCCGGTTCAAAAGATCGATGGCCATTATGAAATGCATGTGGTATTTCCAAACTTAAGGCAAGTGGATGTGCATGGTGGTTTTACTGCTGCTGCGGGTCATAATTTTTATACTGCTAGAAATTTTCCTAAAAGTTACTGGAACAGCACAGCCTTTGTTTGTGAACCTACCGGAAGGGTAATTCACAGTGCCTTACTTAAAAAAGAAGGTGCGGGTTTCATCGAAAAAGATGGTTGGAATTTCCTGGCAAGTTCCGACGAATGGGTAGGTCCTGTACATGCCGAAGTGGGGCCAGATGGTGCAGTATGGGTAGCAGATTGGTATGATTTTATCATTCAGCATAATCCTACACCACGTGGATTTGAGAACGGTGAAGGTAATGCATATATAAATCCACTACGTGATCGTGTACGTGGCCGTATCTACCGAATTAAATATAAAAATGCGAAAGCATATACCCCAATTAAGCTATCTAAAGACAATCCTGAGGGGTTACTTTCAGCTTTAGAAAATGATAACCTATTCTGGAGAATGACTGCTCAGCGTTTAATAGTGGAATCTAAAAACCTATCAGTTATACCGGGTCTTTATAAAATCATCAGCAATCAAAAAGTAGACGAAATAGATTTAAACGGACCCGCAGTAAACGCGATCTGGACCTTGCAAGGATTAGGTGCGCTAAATGGATCTAATGCTGAGGCTTTAAAGACAGTACAGGAGGCCTTAAGTCATCCTGCAGCTGGTGTAAGAAAGGCTGCAATTCAAGCGCTTCCTAAAGACAATGCAATGATTGGTTCAATCCAAAAAGCAGGTTTACTTAAAGACAAAGATCTTCGTGTTCGGTTGGCAGCTATACTTGCTATATCAGATATACCTGCTTCTGCTCATCTTGGACATCTATTGTACGAAGCTGCTGCTGATTCGGTAAATGCAAAAGATAAATACATTGCTCAGGCATTATATACAGCTGCATTACTGCATCACGAAGGGTTCCTGGCGATGTCTAAAACAGTCTCAAATCCATCTCCGTATATTCAGACAATAGTTAAGGATATTCTTCCGAATTTGAAAAACAAAGACGCGGCTTCAGCTGAAAAAGAACATCACTCTGGCAAGCCTTCTGATGAAGTGGTGATCAACATCAAAGTTGTAGAGCACGTAATGAAGTTTAACAAAACCTCATTCACTGTAAAAGCAGGGCAAACGGTAACCATTAATTTGGAAAATCCAGATTTTATGCAGCACAATATGGTGATTTCTAAACCCGGCACACTTAAAAAAGTTGGTGCTGCCGCAGATGAAATGGCGAAAGATCCTAACGGTGCCGAAAAGAATTATGTACCTGCTATTCCTGAGGTTTTGTTCGCAACCAAGTTGTTGAATCCGGAAGAAAAAGTTACCTTACAGTTCACTGCACCTGATAGGCCAGGAGATTATCCTTTCCTGTGTACTTTTCCGGGGCATTGGAGCATCATGAATGGTGTAATGAAAGTAACCAAATAAATAGTAACCAAATATCTGCCGATATATATGAGTTTAAATATTAAGTTAGGTGTTAGTACGTGGTTATGGACATCGCCGTTTAAAACAGACACCATTTCGCTGTTCTCAAAGATTAAAAGTATGGGGTATGACATGGTAGAAATACCAATTGAGGACCCCACTCTAATTGATACAAAAATTGTTAAAGAAGCACTCAGAGAATTTGATTTAGTGCCAGCTATTTGTGGGGCTTTTGGCCCTACCAGAGATTTAACAAACGATGATGTAAAGTTTCATGATACCAGTTTTGATTACATAGAATCTTGTCTGGAAATAGCATATGAAATTGGAGCTGGTTTTTTTGCCGGACCAATGTATTCTGCAGTAGGTAAAGCACGTTTAGTGTCGCCGGAGCAGAAAAAAATAGAGTGGGACAGGGCTGCAACCAATCTTTATAAAGTAGGTGAGATGGCGCAGGAAAGAGGACTTCAGTTAGCAATAGAGCCGTTGAATCGTTTCGAATCTGATCTGATCAATACTGCTGAAGATGTTGTTCGTCTGATTAAAGATATTGGTCATCCAACAGCAAAGATATTGCTGGACGGATTTCATATGAATATTGAAGAACCAGATATTGAAAGGGCAATTTTGCTTGCAGGTAAAGACCTTTTGCATGTACAAGTTTCTGAAAACTACAGAGGCACTCCAGGTACTGGTCAAACCCGATGGGATGCCTATAAAAGAGGGTTAGAAGCTATAAATTACCAGGGTGCTGTTTCAATTGAAAGTTTTACCCCTGAGATAAAAGAACTGGCCGGAGCGGTTTGCATCTGGCGTACGCTTGCTCCAAGCCAGGATAATTTTGCCGACGAGGGTATTAAATTTTTAAGAAACTGGAGTAAATAACATATCAAATAAACATTGTATCAGTTAATAATATGAGTCAGAAAAAAATAAATATTGCCATTGTGGGACTTGGATTTGGTGCAGAATTCATTCCAATTTATCAAAAACATCCTAATGCAAACATGTACGCAATATGCCAGCGTAATCCAGATAAGCTAAAAGAAATAGGAGATGCATTTGGAATAGAAAAGAGATATGCGAGTTATGAGGAGCTGCTTAAAGATCCTGATGTAGATGCAGTTCACATCAATACACCAATACAAAATCATGCTGAGCAATCTATTGCAGCTTTAAGGGCCGGAAAGCATGTGGCTTGTACAGTACCAATGGCTACTACTGTTGAGGAGTGCCGTCAGATTGTTGAGGCGGTAAAAGAAACCGGGCTGACCTACATGATGATGGAAACGGTTATTTATAGTCGTGAATTTCTATTTGTAAAGGAACTTTATGAAAAGGGAGATCTGGGCAAAATACAATTCTTAAGAGCATCCCATCAGCAGGAAATGGCTGGCTGGCCGGGATATTGGGAAGGTTTGCCACCAATGCACTATGCTACACATTGTGTTGGTCCTGTATTGGCATTGCCAAAAGCACAGGCAGCATATGTTTCTTGTTTTGGTTCGGGAAAAATTGATGACAATTTGATTGAAAAATATGGATCTCCTTTTGCTATCGAAACTTGCCATATCAAATACCGTGATTCAGATTTGTCTGCAGAAGTTACAAGATCGCTGTTTAATACCGCTAGACAATACCGCGAGAGTTTCGACGTCTATGGCTCTAAAAAATCATTTGAGTGGACATTAATTGAACATGAGGATAGTGTAATCCATACGGGTGAATCTCCTGAAAAAGTTAAAATACCAGATTATGCTCATCTTCTTCCTAAAGAAATTCAGCATTTTACAACTGCTGGTGTTTATGATTCTGAAGACAATCAGCACCTTTCGTTTATACAGGGATCTGGCCATGGAGGTTCGCATCCACATCTGGTAAATGAATTTTTAAATGCTTTAACTGAAAACAGAGCTCCTTATCCTGATGCCAAGGAATCTGCCAACATCACTTGTGTAGGTATTTTGGCGCATGAATCGGCAATGAAGGGCGGAGAAATAATTCCTTTGCCAGATTTCACGTTTAAATCATAAAAATTAGTTTATTTGCATTATCAAATGAACCGAACTCAATTAATTTTAATGTATTGAATATGAAAAAGAGCTTTGTCTTTTTAATTTGTTCTGTTTTTGCAGTAGGCACAAGCGGATACGCACAAACTAAGAAAACCGGTAAGGGGGCTAAACCGGCATCTAGTGTTTTATCACCTGCTGATGTTGCACAGGGAAAAGCATTGATTACAAAATCAGACTGTTTTGCATGTCATAAACCAACTGAAAAACTGGTTGGACCTGCATACTCAGATGTTGCAAAGAAATATCCTGCAACACAGGCAAACGTTACTTTGCTTGCTAAAAAAGTAATTAAAGGTGGAAGTGGAGTATGGGGTGAAATTCCTATGGCACCTCATCCATCTGTTACTCAGGCCGACGCCGAGAAAATTGTAAAGTATATACTTTCTACTAAGTAATAACTTAAACTAAAAGCGGGTGTATCATATCATGATGCACCCGCTTTTTATGCTAATTGGTTTCTACCAACTTAAGCCATTCTGTAATTATTGTCTTTAACGAATCCTGTTTGGCTTTAACGTCATCCATATCCTTAAATCTAACCAGTCTTCTGCCATCAGTAAAATTTCCTTCAAATAATCCACTGGTATCATTAACTTTTGCACCTGTAGGAAAAACCAGCAGGATACTGCCCTTGTGCAGGTTTACTACTACAATATCTCTTTTATATTCTTTAGGATCGAATGGTTTCATTGGCCCCGTATAATAGAAGCAAGGCGAATTCCATTTTATTTGTTCTCCTATTTCTTTATCTGTACTTAAAATGATCTGCCTTATATATTGAGTTGCGGCGGCTATGGGTGCTTCTAATCTTTTGATGTGTGCACTTACCTTATTTGAATTTGTGGCGGTTTTAGATATAGTCATATTTTGAGATGGTTGATTCTGATTAAATGCTTAGTGCAGCAATTCCTTTACTACGGTAAATTTATATTGCAAAAGCAGTTTTAATGAGGTGCGTAAACGACATTTTGAAGGGTAATTTGTGACAATTTAGAGCATATAATAAACTAGGATGAGCCTTAAATATAAGTAATTATATTAAATTATCTGGCTTACGTATCCTAGATTTTACTGCAGGTAATCCGGTGTAAATAGAATAGGCTTGCATGTTTTTAGTGGCAACTGAGCCTGCTGTTAATACCGAATGAGATTCGGCAGTTACACCCGGACAAACAATGGCCCTTGCGCATATCCAAACTCCATCCTCAAGTATAATCGGCTGGGTGATCAGCTCAAAAGTTTCATACTTGTAGTTATGATTCCCGGTTATCAACATGCATTGCTGGGAAATACATACGTTGTTCCCTATAATTACGTGGTCAAGATTTTCAATATAACAATCTGCCAGCCACGAATGATCCCCAACACAAAGCTTCCAGGGATATTTTATATTGATATGGGGTTTAATACGCACATCAGTTCCAATCTTTGCGCCGAAAAGCCTTAGGATCAAAACCAGGATATTGCTATATGGGATGAAGCCTGATCTGAAGAAGAATAAACTTGTAAAATACCAGCAGCATAGTTTTAGATATGATGCGCCAACTTTAAAGTCTTTTTTATCAAATGCTTTTTTAAGTTTCGTAACGTACATGGATTTAGTTGGTCGGTTTTCTTGAAGGATGGTTTAACCAGAAATAGCTAATCATAAGAAGTATAGCATATAAAATGATATTAAATACAGTGTGATGATCTATATTTAATAAATGATACGGTTTATAATAGATAGCTATTAATACAAACCTTATGGTGTTTAATAATTGTATCGCAATTAATCCAAAACTTAAAAATATAAGTTTAGATCGTAAAGATTTTGGGTAGGCAATTACGAAAGCCGCAAAACAACTCATAATTCCATAACCTAAACAGGAGTATATCAATCTAAATCCAGAATGATTTTCTACGCTTAAACCATTGTTGTGAATATGCACTGCGTATCCAAAATTCTCAAGTATTTGGGCCGTCGTGGAAATGCAGAGTTGTTGCCAGAATGTTATGTAATTTAAGTGCTGATCTAGAAAAGGAAAATAAATACCACCCTTTGTGGTTGCCCCGATATAGAAAATGTTAAAGCCATAAAACAAAGCAAAAAGACACAGGAAATTAATAAGAAACCAATAAGAAGCATTGGTCTTTTGGGATTTTGATAATTCTTCAATTTTTATGTCGACAATTAACCTGAACCAGAATCCCTGGAGAAAATGATAAATGATGCCGTTTTTTCCGTCTAAAACCCCTAAACGAAATATCAGGCGATAGATAAGATAAAGTGTCGGCCGGAAATAAGGAGGCATTAGCCACCATATTTTCTTAAAGAATGCGGTTCGCTGATTTGGAGTGCCTAATGGGCTGGCTTTAATCGAAGGTTGAGCTCGTTCACTTTTTCGCAGTATCCCTTCTTCAGCAAGCTGATCACTGTATTTGTTGTGTTTTTCTATCCAAAAACGTATGTTATTTTCTTTTAGATTTTCTTCAATGAGGTGACCATTCTTCCATATTATTGTTTTACCAGGAACCTGGAAACGATGATCCATGTTTTCGGTGAGATCTGAGTATCCAATGTTATGCCTGAACATCTTTAGTAAGTATTTAGGATAATATCCTCCATGTTTTATCCAGGTTCCTTTAAAGTAATTTTTGCGATTAAAGTATATGCCATTGATCCCTAGGTGATTCTCGTTCTTAAAATGTTCAAGAAGTTTGAAAAGTTCGGGAGTTACAATCTGATCTGCATCTAAACCTATAATCCAGGGTGTTGTAATCAAAAAGGAATTTAGGGCTATGTTCCATTGCTTAGGATGATTTTCAAATGGATGGATTTTTATTTCAACATTATACGCTTTACATATTTGCAAAGTTTTGTCTGTGCTTCCAGAATCCAAAACATAGGTTAAAGCATTTAATGAACCAATAGAGTTCAGAAGTCTTGGAAGATGGAGCTCTTCGTTGAGGGTTAAAATGATAAAAGAGAAATGCTGATTGCTCACTGTAAATTCTGATAAAATTGTACGTATTGATTCAAGATTTCTTGTTCAGAAAAATGGGCTCTAATTAAAGCAGGGGCGGTGCTATTAATCCTAAGTCTTTTTTTAGTGTCTAGAAATGCATCGTTTAATGTTCTGGTAATTTCCTTAACGTTCATTTCTGAAACCCAGCCAAGATCATTTGCTTTTACATAATCTGATAAACCTACAGTTGATGAGATTGCAACCGGTGTTCCGCTGATTAAGCTCTCAATAACTACGTTTGCAAAATTCTCATTGTAAGAAAATAGTACAAGCAGATCGTGGTTGCAAAGGAGCTGGTATTTATGTTCATTGGTTATATATCCTATCCAATTGATGGAATCAGATATGTTTAATGATTTAGAAAGCTTCTTTAATTTTTCAACATAGTTGTATTCTCCCATTCCGGCAATTGTCAGCTGCCATGAGAAAGAACATTTTGCCAATGATTCGAACAACAGTTCAAGCCCTTTTTTCTCTTCAATTCTGGAAAGGAAAATTAGTTTAAAGGTGGGGGGAAATGAGGGGGGTGGAGCTTGTAAATAATGGACCGTAGGGATGGTAATGAAATTTGAAATTACCCCAATACTTTTAGGAGTACAGATTTTAAGTATATCGCATTTTTCCTGATTGCTTGTAGCATGGACATGACAATACGAGATTAAAAGCTTGCCAATGCTATTGTGAATAAGTGATTTAAAAATAGCATTTCGGTTTTTCAACGTATATGAAGTAAGCATGCCTCTCGGAGATAAGATGATATGGGTATTGGTGGCCTTAGCAATAACACAGGAGATCACAGCAACAAGATTCCACCACGAGTGGATATGTACAATCGTTTTGGTTTTACGTAGCCGCTTACACAGGCTCCATAGTAATGATGGGGAAAGATGCGTATGGTCTTTTGTGATGCGAGGGAAATACTGTACACGCACTCCGTCAACGATTAGTGGGTGGTAAGGTGAAACAGGTAATTCAGTTTTTCCGTTAGCTGTTGTTGTCAGAACTTCTACAGTATATCTTATAGACAGTACTTCACAGAGCTTAGCAATTGATAGGGTTGGTCCGCCATAAACAGAAGCTGGTTTATAGGCAGGCGTAATGTGTAAGATTTTCATTTTAAGTCTGTTTAAGTAGTTTTGTTATTCTCATTATCCAGAATATAATTATCATTAATATGTAGCCATAAAGAATATTGTTTAGCAGGAACTCTAATGTATTGCCCCTCCATAGTTGCTGAAATATGCTGTTAAACATGATGATGCATCCCAATGGATATCCTCCAAAAAGCTTTTCTGATGTATTACAAAGGCCTTGACTGATTAGACCATAAAAGAGCATAGAAACAAAAACACCGGGAATACCTGCACTGAGATATCCATCTACAACAGGCCTTGTTTTGGCAGATACATCAGATGCTCTTTGCGCAACGTTTAAAGTATATACTCTTTCCATTGCAAGTTTTTCTGTGTCTGGTTTTTCTTTCCAAAGAAATCTGGGTATTAAAGCAAAAAATGAATTGGTTAGAATTTCTAATCCATAGTAAGGGTGTTGCTCTGGTACCTGATTTACATATTGAGTAAACATTCCAATTTCACTTAATCGGTTTGTTAAGAATTCTTTATTATTTGTGTTGATCTTATTTTCACTGTTTTCATCAAAAAAAGTCTGATACGCTTCCTGTCTGGCTATTTCTTTTGATTTTCCAGATAGCCAGGACTGAGTTCTGATTACGGTGGTAAATGTCGGAAGGGCATATAACAGCATGTAAATACACGGCATTGCCAGAATTAGTATGGTTTTTTTATAGTAAGGAAAGGCCAGGAATCCAATAAGTAGTACGTTAACGATAATGCCCTCCTTATAGCCTGTCAATGTTGAACTTATAATATTCAGTCCAAACACAACTCCACCAAAAATGAAGTGTATTGGCAGACGTTTAATTAACCCTTTTATGAACGTGTAGGCACTACAAGAAATAGCAATTGATAAGAGCGAATATTTGAATTGGATAAGTGCAGGTAAATAGTTTATCAAAATACTTGTTAGATAACTGAGGAAACATAGTTTAAATAATATGCCATCAGGGTTTCTGAGCTTGTATTTTATTGTGGGTACAGGTTTTGTGAGTAGGATCATTCCAGTAACTGCAGCTGCATGTGCCACTAGTGAAAGTCGCTGACATTTAGCAATGCTTAACAAGCGTTCAGAATCTAAATGATCAATAAAGTAAAATATAGAGGTACAGCACATGAAACCGGCAAAGATTAATTGTATCAGAACAATTGGTCGCATAATCTGATGCTGTAAGGGTAAGTCGCAACTTAAATGTCTGCAGGGAGAAAACAGGGTTAAGTAAAATATTAAAAAGGAACCCAACCAGGCAATCGAATAGGATAATACAGGGTCGAACCAGACAATTTCTGACAGTATCCAGGGGATATAAATAAGAATTAACAGACTAACCGGCAATTGCATTCAGAATATTTTTTACCTGATTGTTAAAATTCCAGGGAGAAATAATCTCTTTTGAGAATTCTCCCATTGAGCGTAACCGATCCCGATCAGTAACCAGTTTCAACAGCTTTTCTTTGAGGTCTGCTATGTTTCCGCTTTGGAAGATTTTACCATTGGCAGGGTGTATCAGATCTACGGCTGCGCCTACTTTGTCAGAAACAATTACGGCCTTTCCGGCGACCATTGCCTCATTTATGGCTAAGCCCCAGGAATCACTTTTGGAGGGCAAACAGAATAAGTCGCATGCTTGATAAACAGCAGGCATAGTACTTTGATTTTGAAATGGCATAAGATGAATATTCCTAAAGCCTGTAGCTGCAGATTTTAGTTTTGTTTCTAAAATCCCATTACCTACAAAAAGCAGGTGAACATTTAGAAGATCAAGATCTTTAAATGCATTTAATAGCAATTCAGGGTTTTTGATGGGGTCAAATTTGCCTGCAAATAATATCAGTATTTCATGATCCCGAATGCATAGTAATACCCGTATATCATGGTCAGTTTTCTCAGAAAACCTTTCATTATCTATCGCATGTGGAGCGAATATGAGTTGCTCTTCTTTTAAACCATATTTTTTGAAATAGGCTTTATTGTTTATGCCAACATACAGTGCTTTATCTATATGCCTGTAAACATATCTGAGGACAATACCTTTTGTTAAACGTTTAAAAATGGAGTGCTTATTTAGTAAAGTAGAATCGCCACGAAACAGTATTGGAATCTTTCGTTTAAAATGCTTTAATATCTTAAAGTGACTAAAGTATGCCCAACCGTAAACAAGTAAATAATCAGGTTCGAAATTTGAAATGTGATCTATTGCATCAGGGTTTTTAATTCCCATAAAATGATGTGAACCTTTTTGTCTTGCTGTGTTATGCAAGAACTCAAAGTGATAGCCATCCAACAAAGGAATATCCCAATCTACCATCTGGTTAAAACCTTTGTCAGGACTTGAGTGTTTACCTGCGGTATAAAAAACCTTTAATTCAATGTTTTGAGCTAGGAGCTTAAACACGGGAGCATAGTATTGAATTGGATGCGTACAAATAATAGCCAGCTTCATGAGTTTAGTATCCTGCCATTTGTTAATACTATTTTCTTGCTAAACAGCCGCTCAGTTTCATTCAAATTATGACTTACCATGAGTATGGTTTTTCCTTCCTCTTTGCTAACCTGTTGCATTTTATCAAGGCATTTCTGTTGAAATGTTTTGTCGCCCACAGCCAACACTTCATCCATGATCAGTATTTCAGATTCCAGATGAGCGGCTACCGAAAATGCAAGGCGCATATACATGCCGGAGGAGTACCTTTTTACCGGTGTTTGTATGTGTTTTTCTATTTCTGCAAAATCAATGATCTTATCAAATTTGCTTCTAACTTCTGATCTCTTCATTCCCAGCATTGCCCCATTAAGGAATACGTTTTCTCTGCCCGTTAATTCCGGATGGAAACCGGTTCCTATTTCTAATAAACTTGTAATGCGACCCCTGCCTGTGATTTTCCCGCTTGTTGGAGCCGTGATCCTGCTTATGATTTTTAATAAGGTGCTTTTACCAGCTCCATTGTTTCCTGAAATGCCAACTGTTTCTCCCTGTTCAATTTCAAAATTAATGTCCCTTAATGCCCAGAACAACCTGGTGTCAGAAGCCTCACTTTCTGCTTCGTTTATGCGGACATAAGGATTGCCTTTTCTTCGTATTCTGGCTCTCCAATTCTCAAAATCGCGACTGATGCTGCCACTTCCTATCTGACCTAACTGATAAGCTTTGGTAATATTTTCTGCCCTGATTACAACGTTACTCATATTGCTTTTTTAAATAGTGTCTATAAAAGTTCGCTCTACTTTGTTAAAGGCAATTACACCAGTAAAAAGGATTAAGGCGCTTATGATTAAAGAATAAGCAATGCTACTAATCGTAAAATCTCCCTTGCCTAAAAAACCATAACGAAAAACCTCTATCACGCTTGTCATAGGGTTCAATTGAATTAACCATTTTAAGTTTCCGGATGCCGCAGAAAGAGGGTAAATCACAGTTGTGGTGTACATTAATAATTGTAGTCCAAATGCAACAAGAAAAGCCAGATCCTTATATTTTGTGGTCAAAGCTGAAATGATGATCCCCAAACCTAATCCAAGAGCTGCCATCACAATAACCATTAATGGAAAGGCAAAAATTATAAGCGTAATGTGGAACTGTGAGCCTTTATAATGATAGATAAAAAGGCAAGTCAGAAACACCAGTAGCTGGATTGCATACCTTGAAAGAACAGAGATCGATGTGCTTATTGGTACAATAATTCTGGGGAAATAGACCTTGCCAAATATTTGGACATTATCCTTAAAAACTGTCGAGGTTTTGTTTAAACATTCCGAGAAGTAATTCCAGTTGATAATGCCTGCTAAATAGAATAGGGGCTGAGGCAATCCATCAGTAGAAACCCCGACAAGTTTGCCAAACACAAAAGTGAATACAACTGTAGTAAGTATCGGTTGTATAAAAAACCATATCGGCCCTAAAATAGTCTGTTTGTAAAGTGCCAGCACATCGCGATTAATCAATTGAAAAAGCAAGTGCTTGTAGCTCACTATTTCCTTTAATTGTAAATCAAATAGATTATGATCGGATTCAATTGTCCATTCCTTATTTTGCATAGTTATCGGTTTTTAAGCGTTTTACTTAGAAGGTATCGTGTTCTTTGCAGGTATTGTTGATGACTAAAATTTGCCAGGCACTTTGTTTGAATGCTCCAAGCCGTTTGATGATTATGGCGCTTCTTTAAACTTTTTATAATGCCCTTTTTTATTTCATCCGGGTTATTGGGATTTACCATTATGCCAAGTGCTCCATTTAACATTGCATCGGTACTGCCATCAATATTTCCTGAAATAGTTTTGCATCCGCAGGCCGCCGCCTCTATAAAAACAAGACCAAAGCCCTCCTTTTTACTCGGTAAAATGAATGTGTCGGCCAATAGGAAATGCGCTGTCAATTCATCTTCGTTAATAAAATCTATAAGTGAAACGTACTGCTCAAGATTCTCCTTTTTTATGAGTGACGCTAAGCGATGCTTTTCATTAACATCTGATTTACCGCAGAGCAGATAATGCAGCGATGGGAACTCATGAATAAGCTGTGGAATCAGCTTAATAACTTCATCGTATCCTTTTTCAGTTTCATGCTTTGAGATTCTGGTGATGCTTAGTAAAATGGGCTGATCTTTATGCAATCCATACCTTTTAAGTAATTGCTGCGGTTTCTCGAATTTTTCCGGAATATAGAAAAACGGATCAAGAGCATTATTTAGCACCTCAATATTTGCGGGGCAAATGTTATGTTCCCGCTCTATAATTCGTTTGGTATAACTACTTACTGCCCATACCTTAACATGTCTCTGAACTACCCATCGCTTCCATAAAGGTATTTTGCGCCAAACTTCGGTTCCATGAGCAAGCATAATGATCTGTGTTTTTCTTTTAAATACTTTAATCACTAATGCAATAGAAATAAGGTTGATATGGCTAATAATGATGGTTTTAGCTTCTAAACCATTGATAACCGCACTAATAAGAAAGCGGATTTTAGAGCCATTAAAACCCATGAACTGTTTAGCGTCCACATACCTTGCATCACAGCCATTATCATATAAAGAGTGCATTTTGAAAGTCGAAAAGTTTCCTGCAGTTGATTTTGCGATGGCGCTAAGCGTATATGCTAATGTTCTGCATACTTTTTGAATGCCGCCGGTTTTGCTAAAAGTATCTAGAGTTAGAAATAACATTACAGTTCGAAATAGTCTTTATAGTTAGCGTAATATTTTTGGTCTGAATAGTAATAATCCTTATGCGGAGCCCTCTTCTTGCCCATTGTGTAGCTTCTTTGAAAGCTGTTGTCTTCAAAATCATTGAGAATGATGGCGATGTCTGTTAAATTGAACTCTCGTTGTAATCTTTCAGGCGTTTCAGCAAATTCATGTCTGGAAAATCCTGAGCGTAGAATAAACAGATTAATATCCGCCATTTTTATAAGCGGCTTACTATCGGTAACCAAGCCCACCGGTGCAGAATCCAATAGAATAAAATCGTATCTACCCTTCAAAGCATTTATTAATGTTTGCATTTTTTGAGTATGAAGTAATTCAGAAGGATTGGGAGGGACTGGTCCTGAAGATATGAAATCGAGGTTTTCTGTTGCGGTTTTAATCAGAATGTCTTCTACGTCAGACTGCCCAGATAGGTATTTGCTCAATCCGTTCTTATTGCTGGTATTCAATAACTGGTGTATTTTTGACTTTCTCAGGTCAGCTGCTATCAGTAATACTTTTTTGTTAATTAAAGTTAGTGCCGAAGCCAGGTTTAAAGAAACAAATGATTTGCCTTCGCCCGATATTTCAGAGGTGATGCAAATAACCTTACTGTCCTTTTCGGACGCGAGGAAATTCAAATTACTACGGACCGATCTTAAGGATTCTGCAAATACCGATCTCGAATCTTTAACCCCATTATGCTTATTAATTATGCCAATTATTGGAATTGTACTAAGCTCCTCAATAGATTCTTTATTGTAGATGTAAGGATTTAATATTCTAACAGTAAACACCAGCGCAATTCCCAGAAAAACACTAACAAGAATAAAAAGAATGTAAGTGTTTTTGGCTATAGGGCGTATCGGTTTAACCGGATAATCCGCTTTATCAATAATAAATGAACCAGGAATTACAGCTGCTTTGGAAATTTGTGCCTCAAGCTTTTTCTCTTCAAGATAGGTATGAACCTTTTGGTCAATTTCAAATTTAGACTGTAGTGTAATATAATCCCTTTCTGTTTTAGGAACCTTAGCCTGAACCTGATAGATGCTATCAATTTGTCCACTTAAAAAAGAACGACTTTTTGCATTACTCTTTATCTGTGTAGAAATGTTATCGATGATTGCTTCTTTAAGATCAGCCAGCTGAGCATTTAGCCTAATTACTACTTCAGAGTTGGCTGTATACGTATTTAAAGCTATTTTTTTGTTAATCAGCAAATCATTGTACTTTGATATAAAGTTGTTGAGGTGTGAATCTGTAATGCCCTGTAAACTGTAATTCAACTTATCTGAATGTTCTGTGTGTATCATGTCTTTTTCAAGAAACCTGAGAATCACGTCCTGAATATCCAGGGTATGCTTTTCTGTCTCCAGTTCTGTTAACCGATCGGCCAGGCGAGTTGAACCCGAAGAGATACTAATAAGCCTGTTGTTTTCCTTATACTTCTGTAAAGCCAAAGCCGATGTTTTTACAGTGTCCGACATTGTTGTTAGCAATGTGTTAATGAAATTCGAAGTTTGTGATACCGCAAGCGCGCGCTGCATTTTATCAAACTCGAGATATTCATCCAAAATCATATTGAGCATATCCGTGGCGAAATATGGATTAGGATTTGTGAATCGTAGCTTTAGGATATTGATGTTCTGGCTATCATCCAGTTTCAACGAGTTGCCAACTCTTTCCAGCAATTCGGCCTGATCATTAATTCTGATCACATAGTTCTCTGTTGAGAAAATGGACCTTTTAAGGACAGATATTTTAAAGGTTAAATACGGAAGTCTAACTAGCTGGCCATATTTATAGCTTTTACAAACCCGTTTGTTATTTAATTCATAACATAGCTGGTAGTCAGAATTGGTTAGACCCTGAAATTCAAGATCGTTCTGAAAATCTCTTGAAATAGTATTAGCAATTATACTTACCTCAACTGGTTTTTGAGGGTAAATATCTACTAGTCTGAAGCCTTTTTTTGTATAAAATGACACCTCACACCCTAAGGAATGTAACGCTTTCATTAAAACATTTCTAGAACGGATCACTAGCTTTTCAGATTCGAGCCTGTTCGTTCTGTCATATATGTTTCTAACATTCATCAGCTCAGAAATCTCCGATTTCTTTTCTTCGAACTTTAAGGAAGCTGTGGTCGCATATATGGGTGTAACAAACAATAAATAGATATAACACACCATTAAGCCTATAATCAAAGTGCCCAAAATCCAATGCCACTTGCTTAATATAACCCTTAATAGTTTGATATAGTTAACCTCTTTTTGAATTTTGAAAGGACGGGATATGTCATTCTGCATGCCTGTTCTCAAATTATTTAAAGTAAAATCAATAAAATTTAATTTAAAGTAATGTTTTTTAAAACCATTCAGTTTATTTCTTTAATATTCATATAATTTACGATTATAATTAATTATTGTTATTTAATTGGAATTTAATTATTCTTGTGGGCAAACATAATGTTTTTATATGAAAGTTAGTCTGATCACTGTTGTTTTAAATTGCTCCGATTATATTGAGGATTGTGTGAAGTCTGTAATCAGTCAGGATTACGGCAATATAGAGCACATAATTATAGATGGAGGATCTACCGATGGCACTGTTTCTCTTATTAAAAAGTACTGCCATGAAATTGATTATTTCATTAGTGAAAAAGATGCAGGGATGTATGATGCATTAAATAAAGGGCTTGCGGTTGCAACAGGTGATTTGGTAGGAGTATTGAATGCCGACGATCTGTTTGCTGCTAACGATACTGTTTCATCTGTAGTAGACTGTTTCAAAAAAAATGATTGTGATATTATTTATGGGAACTTAAATTTTATATCACGTACCGATCTCACCAAAGTAACAAGAAGATGGAGGTCAAAGCCTTATAAGGTTAGAAGTGTTAAAATGGGCTGGATGCCGGCGCATCCAACAATGTACATGAAAAGAAAACTGATTATTGATCAAGGATGCTATTCCCTCGATTTTGGCCCTTGTGCAGATTATGAGTTAATCGTAAGAATCTTACAAAAGAATAGTTTTCGCGTCGTCTTTCTTGATAAGTTACTGGTGCTTATGAGAAATGGGGGTATGAGTAATGGCTCAGTACGAAAGATTTATAGAACTATGGTAAACGATTACCGCGTTCTAACCCATAATAAAATACCCAATCCAGTGTTGGTAATGCTTTTAAAAAAATTACGAAAACTAGATCAGTTCTTCACTAGTTGAAATGATAAACTTTACTTGCGGCCCGATTTAGGAAACAAACCCAGATTCAATGAAAAAGCAACACCAGTAGATTTTAATCTGGCATTGCCATTTCCAATTCCTGTAAGTGGCAGTTTTATAAAAGGTTGTACACCAAAGCTTAGGGAGTTGGTTATCCTGCGTTCAAAACTTAACGATAGGTTCGCTACTCCAAAAATATGCTGATTCTGATTTTTAATTTCAAGTTCAGAAACCTTTTGTGCTCCTCCCTGCGGTCCTGTAATGTATTTGTATTTTTCATTAAGCATAAAATAACTTGAAAGGCCAGAGTTTACACCAACCGAAAAGTTTCTCCTTTTTAAAAATGTGTAGTTTACATTCAGCGGAACATCCAATACAATACAATCAGCATTAACCTGCCAGGCATTTTTCATATACGCTGTTCCTGCCGATCCAACTCCACCATAATTGTATAGTTTTCTTGAATAAACGGCACCAGTGGTTACACTTATTTTATTGGTGATGGCATAAGTAGCAAGTACTCCTATATTTGAGCTTACTTTGGTATCCACATTCATATTTGAAGTCGAAATATCTGGCGCAGCCATAACAGAAAGTGTGAGTGTACTCCGTTTTCCAGTAAAGCTTGGAGGCACCGGCTTATTCTCTTTCTTTTCAGGAACATCTGTTTTTGTTGTAGGCTCATTTGTTTGTGCCAAAACATCCACTTTCTTACCTGTTGGCAAGCTATCAGCCGGAGTGACAGTTTGTTTATCTTCTGTTTTTGGTGTTACTACCTCTGCAATTAGCTCCTGTTTCTTATTTTCTTTAACTGAACCGGTATCAGTAGTAATAATAAGATCCTGGCTGCGGTTTATAACCTGTGGAGTCTGAATGTAGTTATTATCTGTATTTCTGGCAGGCGACTCAATATTTGGTTGAACAACAACCGCTTCAGGATTTGTTTTCACAACAGCGCTGGTATCTGTAACTAAAGGATTATTATTATCAGGTTTCTCTTTTTTTGATTCAACTATCTCAGTCTTTTTAGGTTCTTTAGCTACTTTGTCTGATCCTGAGAAATACCAGAACAGGCCAACAACTAAGGCAGCAGCAATACCACTTATAGCGTACAACCAGAGAGGGGTCACTCTTTTCTTAGCACCCGCGTCCAGTTTCTGCTCCATCTTTGCCCAGTCCAATTCATTGAAAGGGATTTCAGGATCATTTAACCCATCTCTAAACAGCTTATCTATTCCATTATCTTTTTCCATCTACAGCTATTTTGTTTTGTAAAGGCACTTCATTTTGAGTACTAAAGTTATTAAAATATACGTCCCCAGACCTGGTTCCACCCGCGGAACTAAGCCTTTCTTGCAGCTTTTGTCGTGCTTTAAATAAATTTGATTTCGATGTCCCTACCGATATATTTAAAAGTTCCGAAATTTCTTCGTGCGAGTACCCGTCTATAGCAAATAAGTTAAATACAGTTCTATATGCCGGTGGTAATCCCTGAACCAATACCAGCAAATCTTTATAGGCCATTTGCTCATATACTTGCGCAGGTCCACCTATGTCTTCATGATCACTCAGCTCATCGTGATTTGAAAACTTAAGGCTTTTCCTGTAATGGTCAATGGCAGTATTGGTTATAATCTTTCCAAGCCATGCTTTAAAGGGCTTTTCGGGGTCATATTTTTCAATATGAGTAAACACTTTCATGAACCCATTATTCAATACATCTGCCGCGTCATCATCATTCAAAGCGTACCGTCGGCATATGGCCATGCAATAACTATAAAATTCTTTATAGAGCAAATACTGACTTGTTCTGTCCTGCCTGATGCAACCTTCAATAATTTCCTGCACCTATTTTTTCGATTTTACATTGGCCATTTCTACCTATACTAACTATAGTACGTTGAAGTTACGCAATAGGTTGCTTTAAAAATAAATATTTATTTTTTGATCTCTGCGCAACCATTTACATGGCCTTCCCGTAATCCATATTAGTTATCAATCAACTCTTTAATTCACCTTAAAAAAAACAACTATGTCACCCTTATTCAAAAAAACACTAGTGCTGTTTAGTTTAGCAGCAGTACTTTTTACAGCCTGCTCAAAGAAAAAAGATGATGTCAAAGAACCGGAAGTTTCTTTAGATCTTAAACTTGCAA
The DNA here is from genome assembly GCF_946479715.1 of uncultured Pedobacter sp. The sequence goes on from NZ_CAMLHF010000046.1 coordinate 24,226, forward strand.
CATCGGCATTGTTCGGTAGTGTGATTACTGATGGAACTGGTAAAACCCTTTATTGTTTTATAAAAGATGCCAATAGTACCTCTACTTGTGTTGATGGTTGCTTAATCACCTGGCCTGTGTATTATGCCGCAAATACAACCCCGCCAACAGGACTAAATGCTGCCGATATTGCCACTATAACCAGGGCTGATGGCACAAAGCAAACCACGTATAAAGGATGGCCTCTGTATTATTATGCCGGCGATAAGGCTAAAGATGAGATCAAAGGAGATGGTGTTGGCAGCGTATGGTTTGTGGCCAAACCAGATTATTCCCTTATGATGGCTAGCCAACAGTTAGTTGGTCATGATGGTAAAAATTATACTGCCGATTCAAAAGAAGGAGTAGGGATAACCGTTTACCTTACCGATCCAAAAGGCCGGACACTATATGCCTTTACGCCCGACACTTTTAACAAAAACAATTTCACCAAGCCCGATCTTAGCAATAATGCAGTATGGCCAATATTTGAATCAGAAATTTTAAACGTTCCTTCTGTACTAAAGAAGACAGATTTTACAGTTATAACTTCTGTTGGCAAAAACCAGTTAACGTACAAAGGCCATCCGCTCTATTATTTTGGTTCAGATGCCGGCAAAGGCGAAACTAAAGGGGTAAGCTTCCCTAAACCAGGCGTTTGGCCAATACTTACACTCAATACACCACCTTTAAATTAAGCTGAGAAAAATTAAATAGCTAAAATTGCGGAGTGAGAATATTTTTATCTTGTAGTACATATTAACAAAAAATATCTCATTTTTGATGCATTATGGCAATTAACGATTTAAGTAAAGATCTAGCTCCCATCGCTTCAATTACGATGGCAGATGTTGTTGAAGTAAAACTCAGAGAATATTTAAAAAAGAAGTCCTTCCTGCCCGGCGATGCACTGCCAAAAGAACTGGAGTTAGCAGAAGCTTTAGGTGTAAGCAGAAATGTTTTACGCGAAGCACTGAGTAGACTGCGTATGCTGGGCATGATTGAAACTAAAAAGAAAAGAGGTATGGTGCTGGCCAGACCAGATATTCTTGGAACGTTTGAACGTGTTCTTGATCCGTTGATTATAGATAAAGAAACGCTTCAGGATATTTTTGAGCTCAGACTTGTGCTGGAAATGGGATTGGCTGATCTGATATACATCAGAAAAACCGAAAAGGATATTGCCGAATTAGAAAACATAGCCAAAAAAGAAGTGAACCTTGATAATTCATTCAGAATTAAAAATGAAATCGCTTTTCATGGTAAACTTTACGAAATGTCGGGCAACGATACATTGAAAAGGTTTCAAATTATGCTGCTTCCTATTTTCGACTATGTAGTTACCCTGGAAAAGAAGCCAACAAGAGGTAAAATTAATCATATGGACCTGGTTCAAATTCTAAAAACAGGATCGAAAGCCGATTTTAAAAAGGGAATGGAGGCACATCTTAAGCCTCATTTCGATCGATTAAAGTAATTTTTTCTCTGCATATTCATATACTAAAGGCCTTTAAATATTTTTTAAAGGCCTTTTTTGCATAAATGAAATTTAATTATTTGGTTTTATAAAAAATAGTTCCCACATTTGATATGTCCTACATAAGGGCTTATAACCAAATATAAAAATGACCGCTATGAATCACTTCAAAAAAAATGATAGCAAATATCTTGTCATCGTATCTTGCTGTCTCATTTTCATCATCTCTCTTGCCTTTGGGTGTTCTAAAAACTCAATAAGTACAGGTAAAATTGAAAATCCAAAAGAATTAAATACAACCAAGACTACCGCTGCTTTGCTGGCTGCCCCGGTTAATACACGTGTGGTGGTATTTAACGGGGGCAATGAAAGTATATACCATTCTTTCAGAATCCCGTCAATCATAAAAACCAAGAAAGGAACCCTGGTTGCTTTTGCGGAAGGCAGAAGATGGAGCCCTAGTGATTATGGCGATATCAATGTAGTATACAAAAGATCTATAAACAATGGAGCCAGCTGGTTGGCTTTAGGAGAGGTTGTGGGAAGCGGGGCAGGCACATGGGGCAATCCGACAGCCGTTTACGACCAATCTGAGGGCGAAAATGGAAGAATCTGGCTGTTTCTGGAATGGAATGATGAGTTTAAAACGCAATGGTCAGATTTTAAGGCATGGGGCGATAGAAGAATTCATACCTCATATAGTGATGATGACGGTGTTACATGGTCTACTCCTTTAGATCGTACCAGCAGTTTAACGCCAACTACTTACAAATGGGATTGTGTAGGCCCTGGTATAGGTATAAAAACGGCTTACGATCATCCCGGCAGGCTAATTATTCCCGCATACGGAAGAAATATTTATAGTGACGATCATGGTGCAACATGGCAATATGAATTAACCGGCAGCGGTACTGATGAGAGTACAATTGTGGAATTGATGAATGGAAGCCTGATGAGAAATGACAGACCGGGTACTACCGAATGGAATTTATCAAAAACCAGAAGGAAATCAGTTGGCTCTATTGCCGGAGGGTTTCCAGCCTTTTCAACTGTTGCTGCATTACCTGATCCAAAATGCGAGGGTTCTATGCTAAGATATAATACAGATGATCCGAACAGGATCATATTCCTTAATCCGAACGGAATTGGTCAGCGTTGCAACATGACTGTTCGCATTAGTTATGATGATGGGGTTACCTGGCCAAGAAGTCGCGCACTTTACAATGCTGCTAATTGCGATTATACCAACAGCACCGTAGTTTACGGTGGCTACTCGAGCATGGTAAAAACTGCCGATTACTGCATTGGCGCTTTGGTAGAATACAATGAAAATGTTCAGAATTCAGCGAGCAGCAATAAATCAATTGAATTTAACAAGTTCAATCTTGCCTGGATCTTAAACGGCAGTACAGAACCTTAAAACCAAATACAATGTGTTTTTATCATCCCTTGAACACATAACAACCATAAACCAAATATTAAAATTAAACCAGTTATGAAGAAAAGGATTTTTATTTTTCTATCCGTTCTCTGTTGCTTTTTCGCAACTAAAAACCTCTTTGGCCAAACTCGCGAACTGCAGATTTCGGGAAAGGTTACTTCGGGTGCAGGAGGGGAAACACTACCGGGTGTTAGTGTAAAACTTAAGGGTAGTACTATCGGGATATCTACCGATGTAAATGGTAAATATTCCATTAGAATACCATCAAATCAAGGGATTTTGGTGTTCTCTTATCTTGGCTTTAAAGCTAAGGAGGTGCCTGTGAACGGGCAAAAACAAATTGATGTAGTGTTGGAATCGGATGTAACTTCTATGGAAGAGGTACTCATAGTAGGGTATACCCAACAATCAAGAACCAAAACCACAGCTGCCATTTCAAAACTTGGCGCCGATGAGCTTAAAAACATCGCCAGTCCAAATCCCGTACAAGCTTTGCAGGGAAAAATTGCAGGTGTTTCGGTACCGGTTACCACCGGACAGCCAGGGGTAGGTGCTACAAACATCATCATCAGGGGTGGTACCAAGCCTAATGCTTATGGCTCTGGCTTGGGCAACAACGGCGGTAGTTCAACAGGTGCTTCTGATAGCAGTTCTCCGCTTGTGATTGTTGATGGGGTATTCAGGTCTATGAATGATGTGAATCCCGATAATATAGAATCACTGCAGGTAATGAAAGATGCGGCTTCTACAGCAATATATGGTGCAAGGGGTGCAAATGGGGTTATTGTGATCAAAACAAAAGGTGGTAAAGCAAATAGCAAAATGACCATCGCACTAAACCACAGGACCACATGGGAAACACCGGCGCGCGATTACGATTACCTTAATGCCGAAGAATACCTGCGTTTAGCACGTACTACAGTTAAAAATACTGCTGATGCACTTGATAAAAACAACCTTTTAAACAATGGTGGTTTCTCGGCAGGTACTCGTGTATATACACAAAAAGGCCAATACGGCAGAAACATCAACCTAACTGCTTTATACGATAATATCGTATCGGTAGAAGGACAATCTTATGTAGATAACCTGTTGTCCAAAGGTTGGAAGGTGATGGATGATCCCATTAATCCGGGTACAAAACTGTTGTATGCTGATAACAATTATCAGGACATGCTTTGGAATACTGGTTTGAGCAGTAACGAAAACCTGTCTATCAGTGGGGGTAGCGAAAAATCGGACTTTAACCTATCGATGGGTTATACCAATCAGGCGGGTACTTTTGTTGGAACCAAATACAAACGTTACGACGGACTTGGAAATTTCGGGTTCAAAGCTGCAGATAATTTCCGCATCGATGTGATGTTAAACTATCAGAATGTAATGCCTAATTATGTAGATGGTTTTCAAAATGAGCTGGTAAGGGGTACACGTATTACACCTTTGATCCGTACTTTTAAAGACGACGGAAACCCAATGCCGGGCGAGCTGTATACCGTTCGTAACCGTTTTCATACGTTGAAGTATGATGATACCCGTACCTCAAGCGAAAGGCTGGTATCAAGAGTTGCCGGAGACCTTACCATTACTAAAGGACTGCACTTTAAACCTTCCTTCTCTTATCTGATAGATGATTACAAAGAGCTATTTATGAGAAAGGGAACACCTGCCGATGAGGTTCAGCCTTCAACGCAGCGTCAGAAAAATGACTATACTAAAAACGCAAGACAGCTGATGATCGATCAGGTTTTGCAGTACGATTTCAGTATAAAAGATGTGCACAATTTTACTGCCCTTGGTGGTGTTAACTTTATCAGGAACACAGATCACGTGGCAAGTTTAGGTTCTCAGAGAGGAAGCAACGATTACATCTATACCATAAACGAACCACCAACAACTGTAATTAACGGAGTGGTAATGAGTAATGTTACCAACTTTGCTACCACCATTGGCGAATCCAGATCTGCCAGTGCATTTACGCAGGTAAACTATGATTACAAAGCTAAATACTTGTTCAGTGGTTCACTTCGTTACGATGGTTTTTCGAATTTTGCAATTGAAAACAAATACGCATTTTTCCCTTCGGCTTCCGTTGGGTGGAATGTTCATAAAGAAGATTTCTGGAACGTAAAAGCTATAAATGCTTTAAAACTAAGAGCAAGCTGGGGTGCTGCAGGGCTTAGCGATCTGAGTATTACCGATACTTATGGAGGCTATGCTTCAGTTCTGGATAACAGAACCGCTAATTACGGACAAAGCTCCGGTATTTTAAGGTCAAACCTGGCAAACTATAACCTGCGCTGGGAGTCGACCGAAACTACTGATTTAGCATTTGATGCTTCTTTCTTAAACAGCCGCATTAACCTGACTGTAGATTATTATAACAAAAGAACCAAAGACAGGCTGGCTTCTAAACCTTTGCCGTCGGAATCTCCTTTTGCATCAATCGCATTTAACAATGGCGAGCTCCGCAACAGAGGTGTGGAAATTGAACTTGGTGCAGCCATCATTAAAGGAAATGATTTTAAATGGGATGCTAATTTTTCTTTCGCATACAACCAGGCTTTGATTACTAAACTGCCAGATAATGGTCGCGCAAAGAACAGACAGGGTGGTGATATGATCTTTGATCCGGCTTCAAATTCACTGGTTGAAGCAGGGGGCTTTGCAGAAGGCGAGCGTCCTTACCCAATCTATGCATACCGGGTAACAGGGGTTTTTGCTACAGATGAAGAAGCTAAAGCATGGAATGCCAAAGTAAAAGATAACCTGGCTTCGCCGCAAGGAATAGCAGTAGGGAAACGTGGTGGCGATTATATTTTTGATGATGTGAATGGAGATGGGGTAATTGATACAAAGGACCAGGTTTTTATGGGTTATCGAAACCCTAATAAAATGGGAGGTATGCAAAATACCTTTAGTTATAAAAACATCTCGTTAAGGTTTACTATGGATTATGCCATGGGGCACCTGATCAGTAATGGTGCTTTAGCTCGTTCATTAGGCCAGGGCAGGGCATTTAATGAAGGAGCACCATCAATCGCTATCGGACCGGATATCTGGCAGAAACAAGGCGATGTGGGTAAAAAATATGCCCGCTTCTCTTTTGCAGATTATGATTTCGGACAACGCAATTACTTACGTAATGCACCGCTTGGAAATAACAATAGTTACAATTCAGATGTATCTGCAATGTATTCTAAAGGTGATTTCCTGGCCTTCAGGGAGATTTCAATTTCATATGATGTTCCCAAAAAAATACTGGAAAAAATAAAGGCCTCGGGGCTTAACATTTTTGCAACGGTTTATAATGTTGGCTATTTAACCAAATACGAAGGTTTAAATCCTGAAGTATATACCGGTTTTGATCCGGGTGGTTATCCAAGACCAAGACAATTTTTATTAGGGGCCACATTGAAATTCTAAAAAAACCAATTATGAAAAAGATTACATTAATTATACTAGCCATAGTATCTCTGTCAGCCATATCTCCTGGTTGTAAAAAGCTG
>NZ_CAMLHF010000047.1 GCF_946479715.1 uncultured Pedobacter sp.
TCAAGTATTTCATTAAAAGGGCGATAGAAATCCAATGGCCCCCATATATTATCAAACTCCCTCTTATAGGTATGAACTGCCATGTCTTTCTGATAAGACTCTATTTCCTCTAAACTGCTTTCTAATTTAAAAACAGTCATATTTACATGGTTAAGTAGGGTCTGGATGTTGTTGCTTGCCACCTTAAGTGAAGTGTCAATTGGGCCGGTTTCATACGCAATGACCTGGATTTTTTGCAAATACTTCATCAGCGTTGATGAATCTGTTGGGAACTTAAATAACGCAGGCACACTCAATAGAGAATCGAGCTGATACCGAAAATTGTTCAATTCTTGCTGGCGAACATCTAACTTTAATTTCCAGGTATTTATTTTACCAAGCAGTTCAGATAATATTTTTGAGGTAGCAGTCAGATTTCGGAAAGTTTGTGAGGAGCCTTTGTTGGTGAAAACGCCATCAACTGCAACTGCAAAATCTTTTTCTATTTCCTTAAGTTCGGTTTTAGTATCTGTTGTATCAAGTTTACCGTTTACATAAACCTTTGCCTTTTGCATGGTCTGCTTTATCTCATCAAAGGTTTTGATTTGAGCAATCGTTGCTTTGTCGGCATCAAACTCATCGGCACTTTTTTTTGAAGCGCTTTTTGCAAAGGCCTGCATTTTGGCCACAAAATCTAATTTTGAGCTGTCTTTTACAAGGAATCTATTAGTGGAATCTTTCTTTTGGGCATGTAAGGTAAAGCAGCTAAATAAGCAGATACAAACCAAAAAAATGTAGCTTAGTTTTCTAGGGAGCATCATTTGACTAAGGATTAATATTCAATAATACGTAAAAAACCGTAATTATTCTCTCCTTAGAGCATTAGATGGCCTTTAGAATTCCTTTAATCCATATTCTGGCCAGCTCTTTCGAACCTTCTGCATTTGGATGCAAATAGAACGTACCTTTTTTTCCTTGTTCAGGTTTAAACAAAGTAGTATGATTCTTTTTGAAAAAATCAAAGCCCGATTTATCACCTGCAAATATGCGTTTAGGAGCTAATTTGGTGTACTTTTTAACGAGGTTATCTATTTTTGGAAAGTAGCTTTCTAATCTGTTTAAACCCTCTTCTAAATAAGCAGCATTGTTTTGAGTATTGGTACTATACCAAAGTGGATACTGAAGTACAAATTTTGCCTTTGGGAACTGATTTAACAAACTATCTATCAATTTGGAAATATTTTGATCGTATTGTTCAGCAGAGATAGGTGATCCGTTAGGCCCAAATATGGCGCTGTCATTGGTTCCTAGCATAATAGAAAACAAAAGTGTAGCCGAGGCATCCTTGTTTAACGTGTTTGCAGCTTCGATAACCTTCGGGAAGTCAGTATTATTGGCCGGTAAAAAATCAAGACTGGTATGCCCGCTAAAGCCCATGTTTGCAATATTAACAGATGTAAATTGCGCTGTTGAGGTCAGTGTTTGCTGCACAATAAGTGGCGTTGCTTCTAAGGCCGGCTGCTTTAAGGCACCTCCCTCCGTTATACTGTCTCCAATAAAAACAATATTCAGTTTAGTTTTTTTTACTGAAGAAAAGGAGGTTAGTAATAATACAGAAACCACCATCAAAAATTTGGATATAAGCTTAGCCACAGGGAAATTGTTCATCATTCTTTTTTTTATGAAGATAAACAATTGATCCAGTTTATAAACCCTACCTTACCAAAATGAATAAACCCGCATTTGTAATATCAGGATTTAATATTGGCGTATCAGAGATTATACTAATGCTTCTGGCATTTTTTGTGGGTTTCCTTATTGTAAGAAACCTTATCATCTACAGGCTGCGACCTAAAGACAAATAAGAAGTACTAGGATACACAGAAATTCAGTTAAAGCAAATCAACATGTTCTTCTTCAATCAGTTTTCCAATTTCATTAACGTATGACTGGTCTATCCATCCCTTTGTTTCCCAGGTAATACCCAGTTCATGCACTACGGCATGTAGAATAGCAAATTTATTTGAACCTTTAAAAACTTTATAGATGCCATCCTCTTGTGGATAGACGGTAAGCTTAACCCCGTGGAGGTCGATAGCGAAGGGATCCGTGTAAACTAATTTCATTCTTATTATTTAATATCAAAGCAACAGCAATAGATCAAAATTGTTTGATGTTAACTTCTATCACTGTTTCAGCATTTTTGAGTAACGTCTTGCAATCTTCACTAAGATGCTGCAGGTGTAATTTCTTTCCTGCCAGTTTATAACGTTCAGTTAATTTATTTAGTGCTTCTATACCACTCATATCTGCTACTCTACTTTCTCTAAAATCTATGATAACCTCCTGCGGGTCTCCAGTCACGTCAAACTTCTCATTAAAAGCCGTTACAGATCCAAAAAATAAAGGACCAAATATTTCGTAATGTTTAACCCCCTGTTCATCTGTATATTTTTTTGCACGGATTCGTTTTGCACTTTCCCATGCAAATACCAACGCTGATATGATAACACCTACAAGTACTGCAAGTGCCAGATTATGAAGCCAAATGGTAACTCCGGCTACAAGAATACCTATGAAAATGTCCTGCCTGGGCATTTTGTTAATGATGCGGAAACTAACCCATTCAAATGTGCCAATAGCAACCATAATCATTACCCCTGTTAATGCAGCCATTGGAACACGGTCAATAATGGGTGCACCAAAAAGTATGATAATAAGTATAGTTAATGAAGCAATTATTCCGGATAATCTTGCTCTGGCACCTGCCGATAAATTAACCAGCGTTTGAGCAATCATTGGGCACCCTCCCATTCCAAAGAAAAAGCCATTCGCAATATTTGCAGTCCCTTGCGCAATACATTCTCTATTACCGTTGCCTTTTGTGGTGGTAATCTCATTGACCAAATTGAGGGTCAATAACCCCTCTGTTAAACCAACACCTGCCATAATTAAGGCATATGGAAAAATAACCTGTAAAGTCTTAAACTCAAAGGGTATAGCAGGGATGTGGAATGGAGGAAAACCACCACTAACAGAAGCGATATCCCTTACCATTTTTGTATCGATATTGAATCCAAGAACCAGTAAAAACACCACTATAATAGCGATTAGAGATGGAGGAACAGCTTTGGTTATTTTTGGCAAAAGCACAACTATTGCTATGGTAAGCAGAACTAAGCCCCCCATAATAAGTAATGGAGTACCACTAAGCCAGGCCGATTGTCCATTCACAACGGTTTTAAATTGTTCCAATTGCGCCATAAAAATGATAACCGCCAGGCCATTAACAAAACCATACATTACCGGTTGAGGCACCAGGCTAATAAATTTACCGAGTTTAAACAAGCCAACCCCTATCTGGATAATGCCTGCCAATGCAATGGCGGCAAAAACATATTCAATTCCATTTGACTTCATTAAAGCAATAAGAACAATTGCCGTAGCACCTGCACCACCCGAAATAAGACCCGGCCGGCCGCCTAAAATTGAGGTAATCAGTCCCATAATAAAAGCGGCATATAAGCCTGATAAGGGAGGGAAACCGGCAAGGATGGCAAAGGATAAAGATTCGGGCATCATTGTCATGGCAACTGTTAGGCCTGCCAGGATTTCATTTTTGTAATTGACCTTTTGCGAAAAGTCAAAAAAGCGATTACGGGAAAACATATGTAAAGTTGATGCTTCGAAAGTATGAGTCAAAAGTAGAAAAAATGTTTAAACAAATACATGCCTGTTTTGTTCAGCTAGCATGAAATCGTCATTCTTTAAATACTTTTTATGAATACTCACGAATATTGGCTGTTTATACTCGCAATTCCAGTGGCCTGCATCTCCTGGACGGTAACGAAGGAAGAAGTCTTTAGAGAGATAAGGGAATACTTTGTTGAAAAATCAAAAACTGCTAACCATATTCTGAAAAGAAAGCTATTTTACATGCTTACCTGTGAGTATTGCTTTAGTCATTATGTTACGCTCTTTCTGCTTATTCTTACTAAATATACGCTGCTATATCCAGGGTTCACAGGTTATCTTATATCTGGATTCTCTATAGTTTGGATTGCTAACATCTATATGAGCTTGTATAACCTGATCCGTGTTGACCTCAAAAAGGAAAAAATAATTGCACAAAAAGAAGCAGACAGCGTTAAAGAATCATATGAGGTGCCGGGTCAAATCTGATCAGGTACAAAATATTATGGCAAATTAATTTTATACGGTTTTAAATAAAATTGTTTGATATTTGCGCCAAATTTTTTTTAAAAGAGGTATAACCCACGCCGTCATCTCGAACGCATGTGAGAGATCTTTTGTTTAGGCAAAGTTCAAGAGATCTCTCCTATTGTCGAGATGACGGGAGCGCTTTCGAGATCAAGAAACACATCGGAATAGTATTATGATATACCTTCTTTTGTAAAACAAAAACACCTAATAATGCAAAACGTCCAATAATGCCAAATCTGATTAATGAAAATTCAGTATTCTGCCCTTTCGAGGAATCTGCAGAAATCATTGCACTGGCCGATGGACTTAGTTTCTCTTTACAAAGTGAACTCCATCCGCTTTGCGTTTTGGCGGCAAGTGAACTTCAGCTTCATTTAGTGCATCAGCAAAAATGGATACATAATTTTGGTTTACTTACCGGTGCCGAAGGAATGATAATTGGAAAGATGTTTGGTGTATTAATAGTTAGAACTGAGGAAGGAAAACTGGGATATTTGGCTGCGTTTTCAGGTAAGTTAGCTGGCAGAAATCATCATGATAAATTTGTGCCGCCAATATTTGATGGTCTGGAACCGGGTGGCTTTGTAAATGCTGGGATGGAAAAACTTACCCAAATTAACGAGAAAATCAGTTACCTGGAATCATTTAAAGACGAGGCTCATAACAAAGAAGTCCAGCTTTTAAAAACGCTAAGAAAAGACCATTCCAATGCATTACAAAACAGAATTTTTGAGCAGTACCATTTTTTAAATAAAGCCGGAGAATCCAAAAGTTTAATTAAAGCTTTTGAACACACTGCTTCGGGCAAACCTCCGGCAGGTGCCGGAGAATGCGCTGCGCCTAAATTATTACAATATGCGTTTGCCAATGAAATGGAACCACTTGCTTTGGCAGAATTTTGGTGGGGGTTGTCTCCTAAATCCGCAAATTGGAAGCACGGACACTTTTATGCCCCATGTATCGAAAAATGTGGGCCAATACTTGCCCATATGCTCAATTAATAGATCATTTGTTCTTATCACATTTAAACAGAAAGAAAATTAAAAGTTCATTAAAAATAAAGATAGTATTGCTAGCCTCATTTATGGGTGTTCAGGCATATAGTTATGGACAAACTACAGCAGATTCTCTTAAAACTGATACAACAGTAAAGCAATACGATATTGGCGATTTAGGTCGCAGTATTTTTAGTCCTGGTAAACCACCCAAGTCAACTCAAAATAAATCGGGCCTTACGCCTATGCCAAGCATTGCTTACAATCCAAGTATTGGTGCTCAAATTGGACTTAAAGCGGTTGTAGGTAAGGTGTTGGGACGTGAGCCTAATACTTTAATGTCGGTAGCTGCATCATCTGCTTCTATTACAACCAAGGGAATTATCTATTTTTACCTTAGCCACAATGTTTATACACCAGGTAACAGGTGGAACTTACAAGGAAGTCTGGTTGCCGCCAAAACGGTTACTCCTGATTTTGGATTGGGGATTGGCAAGGTATCGACAGGAACTGAAGAGGAACTAATATTGTCTAATCCTGACCGTAAAGGCTATGCTATTCATGGCGAATATTATAGTTTCAGGGAAAAGGTATATAAGCAAATTATGGATCGTCTTTTTATAGGAGCCGGTGCATCATTTGAAATCCGCAGAAAATTAGAAGATCCAAATAACCCAAACGGATCAACGCCGTATCATGTTTATAATCAGATACATGGTTTTGATAAAGACCATTACATGGCTAACGGATTTTTATTGAACTTACAGTATACCACAAGGGATAATCAGAACCGCGCCTATAAAGGAATATATGCAGACATTGGGATTCGTGCAAATCAAAGCTGGATCGGAAGTACAAAAAATGCTGTTCAGGTAACTACCGATTTTAGAAAATACTGGAGCCTTTCGGCCAGGAATCCGGAACATGTAATCGCATTCTGGAATTGGGGATCTTATTTAGTAAGTGGTACACTACCCTATCTGGAACTTCCAGGGACTGGAAAAGATGCAAATTTTAGAAGTGGCAGAGGATATACTATCGGTTATTTTAAAGGTACCCAGTATTGCTATTCAGAGATAGAATACCGCTTTCCTATCACAAGGAATGATTTTATAAGTGGGGTTACTTTCTTTAATATTCAAACTGCCAATGACCTATCTGGCACTAAGCTGTTTCAAAAATGGCAACCCGCTGGTGGGGCCGGTTTGCGTGTATTGTTTAATAAGGCAACACGAACCAATCTATGTTTAGATTACGCCTTTGGTAATTTTGGTGCAAAGGGATTTTTTCTGGGTTTAAACGAGGTGTTTTAATCACCTGCGCATACTCTGCCTTTGGGATGCTTCTGACTTGCCTCTGACTTGCTTCTGAGTCAACCTAATACCAAAGCCAGCCTTTCTTATGTTAATCTTAACCTCAGAACGAACATGAACTTAAGATTAACTGAAGAGGGACCGAAGCAATATTGAGGATGACCCAGAAGCAAGTCAGAGGCAAAACAGAGCCAGACCAGAAGAAGAACTAAGCTATTATATTAAAACTGATTCTATTTGGCAGGAGTAATCACTATCTTTTTAAATTCAATTGGGCCATGATCTCCCTGGATATAGATTGGTCCCGGTTCACCTTCATTGCTATCCAATGCACCACCGGTAATTCCAGGGATTTCCTGATTAGTGATCACAGTTTTTCCATTAACAACTACTGTAACCATTCTGCCTATTAAAGTAATATCAAAAGTTTGCCATGTATTAGGCCCTAATGCATTGATCTCGCTAGGTGTTAGGAATCCGTAAATGCCGCTAAACAGCACGCTTGATGGATGTTGGTCTTTTGAGCTATCTTCAATTTGAACCTCATGTCTGCCCCTTAAATACACACCGCTATTGCTTCCTTTTTGGTATCTGAACTCAACATGCAATTTAAAGTCGGTAAATTTTTGATCAGAAATTAGGTTAGCACCTGATTTTGGACTGGTTAAAACACCATCTTTTACTATCCATTGGTTTTCTCCCATTGCTTTCCAACCGGCTAAATCCTTACCGTTAAACAGGTTAATGGTTTTACCCCAAACTGGAGCAGCGGTTCTCTTTAAATATGGAGCCTTTACTCCTTTCCAATTGTATTTTTTACCTTCGTTTGTGGTAATTGTTCCTTGAATTGCGCCTCCAGTTACTTCACCTTCAATAACAAAATCCTGACCGCCATCTTCCCATTGGGGAGGAATAGTAAAACTGAATTTACCATTATCGAAATTTACCTTTGCTACCGGACGAGCGCTTCCACTAGGACCAACATAATAGCCTACCAGTGTTTTTAAACCTGATAGTTTTACTTCTAACCATGATGGAGCTGATTTCCCGTTTTCGTCAATAGTGATATCCCAACGGCCAATTAAATCTTTAGAACTTACTTCTGTTTGAGCGCTAACAGGCATATTTTTTCCTGATGCCAAAAGAGATTCAGCAGAACCCAGCATCAACAAACAACTCATACCAAATACAAAGAGATTTTTACGCATAATTTTCTTTTAATAACATTAATACTATTTATTTTAAAGTTAGCTGAAAAACTTAAGCTTTTAAAACATCGTGATTATTCCTGTATAAACTCATGACTTAGCCAGAAAGCAAGAATCGGGTTGAATGTGTTTGATTTTACCAAGTACTTTGCCCTTAAATACTAAAGTATGAAATCGATAATTGAACGAATAGCCGAAATTAACTGGGCTAAAATAAGAGTTGAACTACATGATAAGGGCTTTGTTGTGATAAAAAATATACTCACAAAAGCGGAATGCGGAGAATTGATTGAAGATTATAATGCCGATGATACTTACCGGAAAACGGTAAACATGGAGCGATATAGATTTGGATTAGGTGAGTATAAATATTTCAGTTACCCACTGCCTGAAATTATAACAGAATTACGGGAGAACATATATCCGAAAATTGCTCCTGTAGCCAATAGCTGGATGGAAGAATTGAAGTTAAATACCCACTTCCCTCTTGTCCATCAGGAGCTTAAACAGATATGCCATGATCACGGACAAACTAAACCTACTGTACTGATATTAAAATATGGCGAAGGTGGATTCAATACGCTTCATCAGGATTTATATGGAGAGATCTATTTTCCAATGCAAATGGTTCTTATGCTTGATCAAACAGACGAAGATTATAAGGGCGGTGAATTTGTGATTACGGAACAGATTCCACGGGCACAATCGAAGGCAAATGTATTAAAGCCTGATCTTGGCGATATGGTTATTTTTACAACTAATTTTAGACCTGTAAAGGGAAGCAAAGGTTATTACCGTGTAAACATGAAACATGGGGTAAGTCCGCTACAAAGTGGAAACAGACATAGTCTTGGCATCATTTTTCATGATGCGTTAAGTTAGCTGTGTTTAAAAGCTAAACAAAGACTATATTCACGAAGTTAATTAATCAATATACCGATAAACCAAATATTTGTGACCGAAGAAATTAAACAAACTTATCCCGAGGCTTACTTAGCTATAGATGAAGCAACAAGGAATTCCGAATTTTCAATGGCATCTGATGTGTTAACCTGTTCCTTGTTAAGGACATTAGCAGGTACAAAGCCAGGTGGCAAGTTTTTAGAACTGGGAACAGGAACAGGCCTGTCAACATCCTGGATTTTAGATGGAATGGACAAGCAAGCTACCTTGATTTCTGTTGATAATGATTCCAATTACTTGTCTGTTGCATCACGTTTTCTTGTCCAGGATAAAAGGCTTGGTTTGGAATGTATCGATGGTGGTGAATGGGTTGAGCAGAATAAAGATTTGAGATTTGATTATATCTTCGCGGATACATGGCACGGGAAATACTTAATGTTGGATGAGGTGATTAATATGTTAAACCCCGGTGCGCTTTATATAATCGACGATATGTTGCCGCAGCCAAATTGGCCTGAAGGTCATCAGGAAAAGGCAATTAAACTAATAGAAGATTTAGAAAAAAGGAATGATCTGCTTATAACCAAGCAATGTTGGGCAACAGGAATTGTTATTGCAACTAAAAAGGGTAACTAATTTTAGAGATCGTCAGTAAAATGGCGTTTCTCTTTTTCACTTGAGAACTTTCGGGTATTATAATCTGCTGATTTGTTTCTGGCAATAGATAAGGTTTTCCACTCTTCATTTGTTCTCATTTTGGCTATAAAAACGATCTGGCCAATATGATAAGGATAATGAGCAAGTTGTCTGTTAATGGCTTCGGTAACAGTATGCCCATCATTTCTGATATAGATTATCGTATTCAAGTCTTCATCGCTAAGCTGATTAATGGCATTTAGCAGGCAATCCCATCCCTTATTCCAAAGTATCATTAACTCTTCTTTGCTTGTTATTTTAGGCTCAAATTCATTATCCCTGTTTCTCCATGGCTTTTCTCCATCTGAAGTTAAAAAGTCTGTGAAACGGGATAACATATTTCCTGACAGGTGATTAACTATAGTTGAGATACTATTGCTCTCTTCATTGTATTGCCAGAACAGGTCTTGCTCTTGCAGCTGTTCCATTGCTTTTTCTCCTAGTTGTTTATAGTAGAGAAATTGCTTCTTTACACTTTCCAGATAGTTATCCATTTCAGGTCTTTTTAAGTTCTGCTGCTAGTTGCTAAATATCTTATTAAGCTCGGCATATGGTTTTGCATCATCAGCAAAGCTAAATGTTCCTTTATGAAGTATTTCTTCAACTGCTTTAAAAAATCCGCCATATGCTGCTCTAACTAAAGAAGAGCCCATACTTACACGTTTTACACCCATATCCTCAAGCATATTAAGTGAAAAGTTACCTCCTGCCAATCCCATAATTACGTTTACAGGCTTAGGTGCAACTGCATTTACAACCATTTCTATTTCTTCTTTTGTTTTTAAACCTGGTGCAAATAATACATCGGCACCTGCATCTGCATAAGCAACAAGCCTTTTAATGGTATCTTTAAGATCAGGACGCCCGTGTATCAGGTTCTCTGCTCTTGCCGTTAAAGTGAATGCATAGGGCTGGCTGCGTGCAGCTTCAACTGCAGCTTTTATACGTTCGACAGAAAGTTCAAAGGGATAAATCGGGTCGTTAGGATCTCCTGTGGCATCTTCAATAGAACCACCAGACAATCCGGTATTTGCAGCAAGCCTGATTGTTTGTGCGCATTTTAAGGGGTCGTCTCCAAACCCATTTTCTAAGTCGGCCGATACAGGCAAATCTGTTACATTAATAATGCTTTGTACATTTAGTAAAGTTTGCTCTCGCGTAATAGCGGCATGGCCATCTGGCTTTGCAAGTGAATAAGCAAGACCAGCACTTGTGGTTGCAAGTGCTTTAAAACCCAAGGTTTCTAATATTCTGGCTGAACCTGCATCCCAGGGATTCGGAATTACAAATATGCCGGTTCGTTGATGTAAGGCTCTAAACTCTTCTGCTCTTGATTGGAATGAATTTTCTGTTCTCATACTGGTATTGTAAAATGCTCGTGCATAAATTTAATTATTTTATATCACGAAAACCAAACCTGTCTTGATTTGCGTAAGTGTTATCAAATCAAAAATCTAAAATGAAAAGAATAATTCAATCTGTATTTGCCGTAATAGTTATGGCATTATCGACACAAGTTTATGCACAAAAAAATCCAATGGTTGGCGGTGCGGAAATGTATCCGACTAAAGATATTGTTGACAACGCGATTAACTCAAAAGACCATACTACTTTGGTAGCTGCCGTTAAAGCAGCAGGATTGGTAGAAACATTAAAAAGTGCAGGTCCATTTACCGTATTTGCACCAACAAATGCAGCTTTTGATAAATTACCAGCAGGAACAGTTGAAACACTGGTGAAACCTGAAAGCAAAGAAGTGTTAACCAAGATATTAACTTATCATGTGGTGGCAGGTAAAATGGATTCTAAAGCAATAGCTAAAGCCATTAAAGATGGTAATGGAAAAGCTGAACTCACTACGGTTCAAGGCGGTAAGTTATGGGCCTGGATGGATGGAAAGAAACTAGTTCTTAAAGATGAAAAAGGTGGTACTAGTACAGTTACTATTGCAGATGTTTACCAGAAAAATGGAGTGATCCATGTCGTTGATACTGTATTAATGCCGAAATAAGATAATTCAGTCTACCTTCGACAAGAAAACCGCCCATACTAACATATGCGGCGGTTTTTTTATTGTCAGACTGCACATTGCATATGATAATAAGTACCTCCCATAAACTGCCTTTGTTTCACGATCTTAAAACCTAAATTTGTATAGAGTCTTTCGGCATCAGGATTATCCTTACTTACCAATAGCCCTGCTTTAGTGTGTTTTGTATTGGTTAACTTTTGTATTATAGCATTGATTAACTTTTTACCAATACCTTGCCCCTGTTTATTCGCTGCAACACTAATACAATCGATATAGAATTCGCCTGGTTGTGTTTCATCTTCGGGGATGTCTTTAAATCCATATGATGATGCAATGTAATTCAGAAAAGATGATCTGAGTAGGTTAAGGTTTGCCCCATCGTAACCACTAATAACTCCGCAGATACCTGATTCGTCTTCATAAACGAGTATGTTTTCATAGCTGTACTGGTTTCCCGGTATGCCTGCAAAATGCTCAAATAAGGGTATGGCTTTTAATGGGTCTGATTGTCCAACAAATTTTGATGCCAGATCTTCCATCGCATGAATAATTAATCTGGCTATTTGAGCAGCATCGGTATCTAGTGCTTGTCTTATCATTTCGTAAATTTAAATATTTTTTTGCCCAGCTTATAGTAAGAGCGTCTATATTTGGCAACGTCGTTTTAAACGAAATTGAATAAACCAAACACAGAAATGAACAGAAAAATAATTGCAGGTTCCTTGGCTATTGCATTTTGGCTAAGTACTTTTTCGGGCAATGCCCAGGTAAATCCCAATAATAAATCTGAACTGGCCGCTACTCCCCCAATGGGATGGATGACGTGGAACTACTTTGCAGATAAGATAAATGAAAAAGATATTAAGGAAATGGCCGATGCAATGGTAAGTTCAGGAATGGTGAAAGCTGGCTATAATTACCTGATGATAGATGATGGATGGCAAGGAGGAAGAGATAACCGTAATCAGATTATTGCTGACCCAGTGAAGTTCCCTTCAGGTGTAAAATCTTTAGCTGATTATGTTCATGAAAAAGGTATTAAATTAGGTATTTATTCTGATGCAGCGCAGTTAACCTGTGCAGGTTATACTGCGAGTTTGAATTTTGAAGAGCAGGATGCTAAAACTTTTGCCTCGTGGGGTATTGATTACTTAAAATATGATTATTGTGATGCGCCAGCAGATTCTGCAACAGCTGTTCTGAGGTATAAAAAAATGGCTGATGCATTAAGGAATAGTGGTAGGGAAATTGCGCTCGGCATTTGCGAATGGGGCAATAGAAAACCATGGCTTTGGGCAAAAAATGCCGGAGGGCAATTGTGGCGTACTACTGCTGATGTACGCGATAAATGGGCTGCATTAAAACCATGGAAAGATCCTAATGATTTACATAGTATAGGTGCTGGAATAATGGATATTGTTGATGTAAATGCTGATCTGGCTCAATACGCCGGTCCAGGTGGCTGGAATGATTTTGATATGCTTGTAATTGGCTTAAATGGTAAAAAGGGGCCTTCGGGAGACTTAGGTGGTAAAGGTTGCTCGGAGATTGAATACCAAAGCCAAATGAGTTTGTGGAGTATAATGACTGCGCCTTTGGTGGCTACTAATGATTTACGCATTATGAGTGAGGCAACTAAAAGAATTTTGTTGAATGAAGAGGTTATTGCTATAAATCAGGATGCGCTTGGTAAACAGGCAGAACGTAAGATCAATAAAGGCAATTGGAATGTTTTTGTAAAACCATTAAAAAATGGTGATTATGCTATTGCCATTTTGAATCGTGGAACATCTGCTGAGTCTCTTAGCTTGAATTGGAAAGATTTAGGGTTGGATGGTTCTTATAAAATTAATGATCTGTGGATGCATAAGGCAATTGGTAGTGGCAAAAAATGGAGTGGTAAGGTGTTAAGCCATGAAACTAAGTTGTTTAGGTTGAGTAGTGCTGGTAAGTAACACAAAAAAGGCCGATATGAGTATCGGCCTTTTTTGTACTCCTGTTATCCTGAATTTATATCAGGATGACGAATGCCTTAGTTACCTATTCCTATAACTTTATAAGTGATGTTATCACCATCCACTATTTTCTCGTAATAAACACCTTCTTCAGAAACGTAATATTGTGCTCCTTTAATCATAACATCTCTTGTGCCTTCTGGCAATTGATCTACAACGTCTCCTACCTGAGGTAAATTGCTGCTGTCGTCTGTAACGGCACCATTACCGGTATCTAATACACCATCTTTACCTGCCACAACATAAACAGTTTTACCATCTGCATCTACAGTTGTACTGTAATAAACCCCTTTATATTCGTAGTAGGTTTGGCCATTAATGGTGATCTGTTTTGCTTCAGAAGGAATGCTTGGTACTTGTGCACCTACAGGAGGAACAACTACTTTATATCCTTCGTCATATTGTCTGTAAAAGAATCCTCCTGAATAATAGAATTGATCGGCACCAAAATAGAAAGGATAGTATCCATAAGGTAATACACTTAAACTGAATCCTAAAAATGGTCTGTAATAATTATGATAGTATCCATAGTAAGGTCTGCGATAAGAATAACCGGGTCTGTAATGGTAACCGGGACGATATCCATAGCCAGGTCTGTATCCATAGCCTGGTCTATTGCCCGGGCGACTTGGTCTGTAATCAGGACGAGATGAGCCATTGCCTATTGAAGGCCTTGAAGGTCTTGTGCCAGCAGATATATTTCCCTGAGACGGTCTTGATGGCCTGTTACTTCCAGATATTGCTCCTTGAGAAGGTCTTGAAGGCCTACTGCCTCCACCGGCTGATACATGGCTACCTCCGCCACCCCCGCGAGAAGATCTTTGTGCTAAAACGTTGTTACTTGTTAATCCACTGATCAGGATTATAGACCCAGCTATAATTAATGATTTGAAATTCAAGGTTTTCATAATATATTATATCTATATATAACCATAAGACATAATATAAACGAAAAGGATTATCTCTTATTAATCAATTACTTGAAACTGACAAATTAATGATAATCCAATTCGTTTTTCTCCCCCTCTCTAATTAAAATTCGCCTTCGATCTCCCAGCCTTTTCGATATTTCCTTTGGAGATACTTATTAGCTTCAGGATAGTTAGGGAATTTCATATTCGCTGCATCCCATTGTAATAGCTGATTAGGTACCCGGATAGCAACTGTACCCAGTAATATAGCCTCGGTCATGGGACCTGTCTGTGCAAAATGGGATTCCGTTTTTTCTCCGCCCAGGCAGGCATTTACAAAATGATGATAGTGGTTCCGGGCTTCGATTTTATGCACCTCTTTGTCCTTAAATTTATCTTCCGGCAGCAGTATCGGCTTTTCTCCGCCATGCGGGATCAGCAAAGCGCCATCGGTACCGACCAGCAGGGCACATTCTTCGGGATATTTGCCAGAAGTATATAATTTACGGATGTCCTCTGGTGGAAACATCTCGCCGTCAAACCACTCAAGAGTTAGCTTTTCAGATTCAGTAAAGGAATTTCCGGGAAAAACCCAGGTAATGTGATCGGCCCATGGCCAGTTCTCTTTTCTTTTGTCGGGCGTATTTTTCCAGTCCTGATGAACTTCTGCCTGTACAGATACCGGGGCTTTGAGCCCCAAGCCCTTCCAGACTGCATCAAAGATATGGCAGCCAATATCTCCTGACCATCCTGTTCCGAAGTCCTGCCATGACCTCCATTTGGCCTGGTGATAAATGCCCGGGGCGTAAGGTCTTGCCGGTCCTGTGCCCAGCCAGAGATCCCAGCTTAAATTTGCGGGCGGGTTTTGTGCGGACTGAGGTTCTACCATTCTGAATTCTACTGCACCAGATCTGTTTGAGCATAAATAAGCATGTTTGATCTTGCCAATCGCCCCGTCTTTGATCAGCTGCACTGCAGTACGGTCACATGCTGATGAAGCGATTTGGGTACCCAGCTGGGTGGTTACCCCTGCTTTGACAGCAGCTTTAGTAAGAGATCTTACTTCAGCCACATCATGACAAAGTGGTTTTTGACAATAAACATGTTTGCCTGCTTTAATCGCTTTGTAGGCAATGGAAAAGTGCATGTGATCTGGCACTGAGACATTTACGGAGTCAATGTTTTTTCCTTCCTTCTTTAACAATTCCCGCCAGTCTGCATAGGTTCTAACACCAGGAATGCCTGCCGCAGCAGCTTTTAGAATATCACTATCTACATCACAAATGGCGACAATTTCCACGTCAGGATGAGACTTGAAATTAGACAGATCATAGCCACCCATCCCACCTACACCAATACACGCATGCCTCAGTTTACGGCCGGGAATTTTTGCAGAAGCAAAAGAGTTCATTAAAAATGATGGCACTATGGCTGCCGCTGCGGCCGTCATCAAGAAATTTCTACGAGAAACTTGTGGTTTTTGTTCGTTCTTGTCCATAACAGATATATTTGGTTTAAGCTATCGCTTGGTTATTAGTGGCTTACTAACAAATATAAAAGAAAAACTCATACTTGTGTATACAAGTTGAAAAGAATTTTTTTAAGATTATGATGTAGGAATCTACTGATTTATTAGCTTATTAATCTGCCTTCTGTGACGCAGTATGTGGACAATTGCATGCTCTAGCATTTGTTCAATATCGTATAATTGGCCCCATCCGGATAGAATCTTTTTGTCATTTCTAAACTCCTCAAGTTCTGCATCCTTAATTGTGCTGAGGTGCTGTACATTAAAGCTAAATGCCTCATCTAGATCTTCAATATATGCTGAAGCAGAATTGCGGAAATACTTTTGAGGACGCTCTAGTAGCACTTCTCTGTTTACCATAATTTGAACGCAATAAGAATAGCTTGAACTTACCACATGAGTAAGGATTGTTTGAATTGATCTGCAACTGGAATCAGCTGTATGGGGGTCTTTAATCTCCACAAGCTCTGCGTCGGATATACCCTTAATCACTGACTTCAATTCATTTATTGCTTTTTCATACTCATCAAGCAATGCTCCCATTGCTCCGGCCCTATAATTTAAATGCATATATTTTTGCTGTAAAAGACTAATTTAGTTAAAAGAATAATATTTATCTATTTACCTTTATTTCCTCTATGATACATCAAAATCTCCTTTTAATTCTTGCGCTGTTTTTTGCCATGGCATTACTTTATCTGTTAAGCCAGCGCTGGAAAATATCTTATCCTATTTTCCTGGTAATAGGGGGTTTAGCAATTAGTTTTATCCCCGGAGTACCATCAATAAGTGTGGATCCAGATATTGTGTTCCTTATTTTTCTTCCACCACTTTTATTTGAAGCTGCGTGGTATACTTCCTGGAATGATTTCTGGAAATGGAAAAGATCGATCTTTTTGTTAGGTTTTGGACTGGTGTTGATTACCTCATTAGCCATTGCTTATTTTTCTGTAAATATTATTCCTGGATTTACACTTGCATTTGGATTCCTGCTTGGAGGGATTATTTCTCCTCCTGATGCGGTTGCTGCAACATCGGTATTGAAAGGTTTAAATATGCCAAAGAGGGGTTTAACGATATTAGAGGGCGAAAGTCTGGTGAATGATGCAGCTTCTTTAACTGTATTCAGATTTGCGATTGCTACTATTCTTACCGGACAATTTGTTCTGCAGGATGCAGTAACTGATTTTTTTGTTTTAGCACTTATGGGGGTTGTTGTGGGCCTTTTTATTGCTCATATTCTGTATTTTGTATTGAGGTATTGGGCTAAATCATCTAATATTACCACCCCTATTACTTTAATTGCACCGTATCTGATGTACATTGTTGCTGAGGAATTTCATTGGTCTGGTGTTTTAGCTGTGGTAAGTGGCGGTTTGTTTCTTTCATTCCGCTCTAATGATTTTCTTAATTATCACACACGTTTACAGGCCAAAGAAGTATGGGCCACAGTAGGCTTCTTGTTAAATGGTTTTGTTTTCATTTTGATTGGATTGGAATTGCCTGTTATTGTTGAGGGACTGGAAGATTATTCTATGCAAGAGGCCATCAAATACGCACTTATTATTAGTGCTATTGTGATAGTTATTAGAATCATTTTGGTATATGTGGCTGGATTTATTCCGAGGTTTATAAGTGCAAAAATAAGGAAGAAAGAAAAAAGTCCGGGTTTAAAGCTGCCCTTTATTATTGGCTGGGCAGGAATGCGTGGTGTTGTTTCGCTTGCATCCGCACTCGCAATTCCCTTAACCTTAAACACGGGTGAAGCCTTCCCTCATCGCAATATGATTCTTTTTATCACATTTATTGTAATACTTGTTACGCTAATTTTTCAGGGACTAACATTGCCTTTGTTCCTAAAATGGTTAAAGATTGAAGAAATAGATGAGGGGTTACCAGAAGAGGATCAAATTGAATCAATACGTTTGCAACTTGCCAGAGAGTGCGTTGAGCATCTTGACGAAAAATATAGTAATGAGATGAGTCAGTTTGAAACAATTGCCAGAATTAAAGAGCAGTTGGAACGGAGCATCAGGGCAACTGAACGTACATTGATTGAGCAAACGCAAAAAGAAGAAGTTGGCTCTGTAAGGAAACTCTACAGAAAGATTATGCTTGAGTTGGTTACACTAAGGAGAGTTGGCCTTAAAAGACTCAAAGCTACTAAGCAGTATGATCATGAGGTGCTGCGTGATATGGAAGACAATCTGGATCTTGAAGAGGCAAGATTAAACAAACACTAATTGTTGAGTATTACTCTTCTATAATAATGTGAGATTTTTGAACTCCAAGATTTTTAAGATTATCGACCATTGCTGCGGTAAATGCATCGGGCCCACATATATAATACCACGTACGTGTGTCTCCAGTGTATTTTTTTAAGAGATTCTGGTCAATTATTCCACCTTGAGTTGTATGATCTAAGGGATCTTTTAAAACGTCGATGTAATTATCACCAAGTAAGTATTTTAACTCGGTTTTGTGTATGATATCATTCTCATTATGGTTGGCAAATAATAATTGGTTACCTGATAAAGAGTCTTCTAGTTTAAGCTGTCTGAGTATCGCTAAAAATGGAGTGATACCTGCGCCGCCTGCAATAAATACACCAGGACCTTTATAATTTATAGTTCCAAATACATCGTGAATGATCAATTCATCTGTAGGGTTTAAAGCAGATAGTTTGTTTGTTAAACCATCATGATCTTTATAAATCTTGATGGTGAATTCCAGGTATCCTGATTGGTTAAGTGAGGTAAAAGTAAATGGGCCCATAATAGATTTTAACGCTGGTTTGTTGATAGCTACATCCGTAGCTTGACCAGGTATAAAAGTATAATTGGCTGGTTTTTCGACAGTGAATCGCTTTACATTGTGGGTGATATTTTCAATACTCAATATTTTAACAATGTGTTTATTTGGGTTAACTGGCTCTTCCATAGCTACGATTGTTTACTTATATTAGAGATGCGCCAACGACAAAGGGTTACAAAAATTATGCTGCTTTATGATTAAGATAAAAAGAATTTATGAACTTCCATTAAAAGATGACGGTTATAGGATTCTGGTTGATCGGTTATGGCCACGTGGATTAAAAAAAGACAGTGCAGCTATTGTGATGTATGGCTTAAAGAAATTGCACCTTCAACAATGCTGCGGAAGTGGTTTAATCATGAACCAGAAAAATGGCAGGTATTTAAAAGCAGGTATTTTGAAGAGCTTGCAACTAATGATTCTGTTCAGGATCTATTAAAAGCATGTGAAAGTAATTCAGTAGTAACCCTCCTATTTGCTACACGTGACCTAAATTACAATCACACCTTGGTTCTGAAAAGCTTTTTAGAGGACGAGATTGTTAATCATTAAGACATGTAAATACGCAAAAAGCATATATATTTGGGCTCAAATTTTAGAAATACATTTTTATGGCAAAGGCATCCGAAATTAAAGTTGGAAATATTTTACGTTTCAATAATGAACTGGTAACAGTTATAGAATTCTTACACCGTACACCTGGTAAAGGTGGCGCTTTTTATTTGGGTAAGTTTCGTAATATTAAAACTGGAAGAATTGTTGAAGCACGTTTAGGAACTGATGAGCAGGTTGAGATTTGTCGCGTGGATACTAATGATTTCCAGTATTTATATGAAGAGGGAGATTATTTTGTGGTAATGGATAATGTTAGTTTTGAACAGTTTAATGTACCTAAATCACTATTCGGACCATCTGCAAAGTTTATTAAGGAGGGAATGGATGTAATTGTTTCTTTTGAAAGCGAGGAACCTATTATGGCTCAGGCTCCGAACTTTGTAGAATTGGAAATTACATATGCTGAACCAGCTGTTAAGGGTGATACCTCTTCTGGAGCTTTGAAATATGCTACTACAGAAATTGGAGTAGAATTAAAAGTGCCTTTGTTTGTGAACCAAGGCGACAAGATAAAGGTGGATACACGCACCGGAGAATACGTTGAGCGCGTAAAATAAACCACGAAGTTTTTTCTTATTAGGGCTGAAATGGCCTCACTAGACAATTAATCAGCGCATGCCAGCGCTGATTAATTGTCTACTATACTTGGTTTTTATCCAAAAAACCATTCAAATACTCAGAACATGTATTTGATAACTAAAGGGCTCCATTCACTAGTTTTTCTGGAAATATTAGCGATCTATATTCTAATTTTAGATCATAATCTAATCACCTATTACTATGAAAAATCTAAAATCCAAGAACAACAGGAACCCATCTGACCCTGATTTTATTTAAGCGAGCCTTAAATTGACATTGTCATCTTTGTTACCCTAAATTTATCTGCCAGTCGGAATAATAGATATGTGCATAGCAGATAATATTTAATAGATAATTAATTGATTTCTCTACTAAACGAAGCTGATATGAAAAATCCTAAAACATCGTCATACTTTGATTTTTTAAAACATTCAGGAAATAGGCCTGGCGTGCAATTTTCCGAAGCGGAAAAAATCCTATTGCACTTTGATAGTGAATCATTGAATAATAATTTTTTTCCTTCAATTTATTATGTAAGTGATTATATCGAAAATTCCAACTGCTTCAGGCCTTTTAGTACAAGCCATTTTTTAGGATATTCTTGCGAATTTTTATTAAAGACAGATTTTCTATTTCTAAGCAGAATCAGAAACAGGG
Organism: uncultured Pedobacter sp.; assembly: GCF_946479715.1. The sequence continues at coordinate 20,470 of NZ_CAMLHF010000047.1, forward strand.
AGGATATGAAAATTTTTGATGAACAAATATTCGCAGATCAAATGGCTTTTCTTGCTAGCCATAAGCAAGAAAAAGATGTGAAATATACTTTCACTACAAACTTCCGGGTTAAAAATAGCGATGATTCATGGTCATCAGTAGTTCAGTGTACCCATTATCTTTTTAATGAGTATTATAGAATGCCTATAGCGTCTATTAATTCTCTGACTGATCTCACATATTTTAAAAATGATTCAAAAATTAATCATTTGATAGAAAGACATGAGGTAGGTGGTGAAAGATCAGTGATTGAGAACAGGTCTTATTTTCTGAAGAAAACTGAAGATATACTTAGTAAAAGAGAAATTGATGTTTTGAAATTAGCAAGCCAGGGAATGGGAAGTAAAGAGATTGCGGATCAGCTTCATATCAGTATCAATACCATTAATAATCATAGGAGAAATATGCTTATAAGGTCAAAATGTAAAAATTTCTTGCAGCTAGTGGATATTGCGGTTAAAAACGGTGTGCTTTAAGTTAAAGATTAGATTCCAATTCAGTTTTGAGGAGATTTCCAGATTTACCTTGCAGGGCCTTTTTAATTAATTGATAAGGGTAAATTTTATTTTCACCTGAATTAAGGCCCGTTAAAAATGGGCCTGCTTCTACATTATTTTCATTTTGGAAAGACATATCCCAATGGCCACCTAACTTTTTGCGAAAAACTTCTCCTATATATCTACAAAACCCATCTACCGTTATAGCTCTATGCATTGCATCTACTGCTTCGGGTGTTTTATATGTGTTTATTAACCATTCTTCTACATTTTTAAGTGATTCTATTGAGTAGTCCAAATGTGTTTTAATATCTCCGTACAATGAAGATAGAAAGGATTCTAATTTGTCGTCCATTTGGAAAATCCAATATTCGAAGTCTTTTTCTGAAAAATTATTGTAGATGCTCATTCTTGTTTTAATGGTTTAAATCTCAGCATTCTTAAGCAAATTCTAAGGTACGGGAATTATTTTATATGGAATACCTGCTTTTTCCAATGCTTTTTTCAATGGCCCACTTGCCTCACCTTCAAATACCCATTCCATTTGCCAACCTTTTTCTTTCATTAAGATTTCATCGCGGGCAATTTCCCATTGAATATCTTTAGTATTGTATATTTTTCCTGTTTTGTGTTCAATAACCTTTGGTTTGATACCCGCTTTCTCCATATCTTCAAGATGAATTATGCCATCTTTTCTCAATTCAGGAGGTATACCTTCGGTTTCCATGATGTCAAATCGTCTTTCTACACCCTCAATTTCTACACGCACTTCCCTTTCCGCTTTTCCGCCCCATTCTAGTTTTGCTTTGTATGCATCAACGGCTTTGTTGGCCAGTTTAGCTCTTGTCATATTTTTACGGTATACGTTTTCCCATCTTTCTTTTTTCCATTTTTTAGGGTTGCCCTCCATTCTTTTCTCGTACTCTGCCCATCTTTCAGCCATATGTTCTTTTGAACCTGCCTGACCCGGTAGAGGCTCATCTGTTGGCACTTCATTAGGGTCAATTTTTGTAGTATCAGCCTCGGCTGAATCAGGTTCAACACCATCTTTCTTCTCTATAGGATCATTTTCTACTTCCGCTTTTTCTTCTGTCCCTTTAGGCTCTTCTTTAGCTTTTGGTTCTTCTACAGGTTGCTCTTTTGCAGTTGGCTCAGCAGGTTTTATCGATTCTTTGTTTTCTAGATTTGTGATTTTTTCATCAAAAGCTTCCAAATCCTTCATGACAGCTGGATCCTCTGGCGCTTGAGCCATTCTTTTTCTAAGTTCTTTAAGTTCCTCGGCCAATTGAGGATTGTCTTTCAATATTTCTCTATGGCTAATTTCATAAACTTTGCAATCGGAACATTTTACAATATGGCCTTCACTATCAACTTTAAGTTCGTGGCCATCTTTAGCCTTACCTTTAGAGACAACACCTTCATCATTTTGAGCTTTTTTAGCAAAATCTTCTCCTTTCTGTTGATCAGGTGTTTTAGCCTCTGGCTCAGCAGTTGGTTCCGGTTCTGATTTTACTTTTGGTTCTGGTTCTGCAACTGGCTCAGGCTCAGTTTTTACTTTTTGCTCAGGCTCAACTTTAGTTTCCGGAACTTTGGTTTCCGCTTCTGGTTTTATTGGGGTATCAACCTCACTTGAAGTTGGCTCCGTATTGGTTTTTGTATTTTCTGCGGTTTTTTCTTTAGGAGCACCAGGTTTTTCTTCCCCTCCTAATCCAACTTTCTCTTTAAGGCCACCGATTTTTTCTTTCATACCGGCTCTGCCTTCGTTAAATCCTTCGGCAGCTTTTGTAAAGCCCTGACCTATTTTACTGTCTTTTAAAGCGCCGGCCGCGCTTTTAAATCCTTCTGCTACCTCAGGCAATAATTTACCGATAACAGTGCCTAATTTTTTAATTCCAGCCAGTAAGCCTTGTGCAATTTTGCCACCTATTGCTCCCAATAAAAGAAGAGCAACCATTACACCAAGGGTTAAGCCACTATTGGCAATGCGCTGATAAGCATATAATATTCTATCGCGACCAGTTTTAACTTGTCCGCTGGTATATTGTCTCGGTCCATTTTCTGCTTTTGCAGCATCGGCATGTACCTCTCCTGCAGTTTTTTCTTTTACTGGTGCTGGCGGTGGTGTAGATTCTACTCCATCGTCTTCGGTTACGGAAAGGTCATAAACGGATTTGGCAATTACAGCTGTTTCGGTGACGATCATTGATGCCATGATTCCTTCCCCTATAGCTATGCCGACTTCAAAACCAGCTCCTGCACCAGGAATTGCACCAGCACCCACTCCAAAAATACCACCCAGGATTGCTCCCACTACTGTACCACCAATAACAATCCAGCCCGCAAAAGCACCAACAGTCATATTCAGTGCTTGCATCCACTCGAGGCCACCATCAATCACTTTACTAAACTCACCATCCCAAAGGTCGTTCCACATCTGAGGAATTAATCTCCAGAGTTTAGGTGCATCTTCATACAATGGACTTCCCTCTGCAAATGGCCAGATTAAGAACCAAATCATTTTTTTAGCCTCGCCCCACCAATTGGCTATTAAATGGTTGATGTTCGGGGTAAGATATTTCATTATTCCGGTAATGTGTTTGGCTGTTGCCAAACCGAATAATGCCAAAGCTTTTTTGACCTCGCTTTCGGTACTACCGGGTATATCTTTAATGTAAGGTTCCAGGAATTCTTTTGCTTTTTCTTCTAATATTTCAGGATGATCCCAGATAAGGAGAAATCCATCGATCATGGCTTTAAATAACTTGTATTGCCTTTCAATATCATTCAGGAAGGCCATTACCTTAAGGAAACCGACAACAATAACCTCGATAACAGAAAGTGCGATAGTAAGGGCTTTTTGTACAAAGGCCAGGGCAGTATCAACGAATTCAGCAAATGCATCTATTATATCTGCTACTATCTGTTTAAACCGTTCAAAAGCTTCATTTGTTGCGGTGACTGCAGTATCTACAGCGGAATCAATTTTAGCATTAATCGTGTCGCGTATGGTAGGGAAAGCTGCAAAAGCGATATCAACAAAACCTTTTAATATAATACCAAAGCCTTTTATCAGGCCAACAACTGCTTTCCGCGCCAATTCCAATGCGGCCATGGCAAATTTTTTGGCCTGGTCAAAAACCCATTTAAGTGCAGCCCTTAACTTATCAAAAATGAAGTTTACAGCCTTTTTTAAGCCATCTATAAGTGCCGAAGCAGCATCAGCCAACCAACCAAAGAAGCCTCCACTGTCTTCTTCTGATTTTTTCTTTTTATCTTCTGCCTCCTGTTTTGCTGCTGCAGTTTTTTCTGCAGCTTGTTTATTGGCATAATCATAATGTTTTTTTGCTTCGGAATTGCCTTTTTCGGTTTCTGTGCCAATTTTTCCAATATGCTCTATTGCACTATTACTTGCTTTTGTTTTGAAGTCAGTTTCTGTAGCGTCAAGTTGTTTCTGCCAATCAAGTCTTGATTCAGCAACTTGTTTCTGTGCATTTTGCTGAGCTTTGTTTTGTGATGTTTTCGATTTAATTGTTTCATCGCTGATCTGTTCGTCAGTTTTTTGTTTCTCAACAATTAGTTTTTCCTGATAAGCGGCTTCATCCTGTTGATATTTTTGCGATTGCTCTCCTATTTTTAGTGATGCCTGGCCTGCAAGTGAAGCATCAAGCCTTGCTGCTATCTCTGGTGATAGGTTTGATCCGGTGCCTAATGTTGTAGAATTTACACCTTGTGTTTTTTTGAATCGATGCTTACTTTTTATCTTTTCTTTTCCTGGTTTTTGGATGATATCATTTTCGCCAAAATCATTCAGAATTTCCTTCTGAGCATTGTTTTTTGCAATTAGCAGATCTGCTGTTTGTTCTTCCTGTTCTTCGGATAAATTGTTTATGCTGGCTTCTCCTGTTAACGCAAGTTCAGGAGCAGCGCCTAATTCTTCGGGCAAATTGCTGGTATCTAAATTGACATTACCTAGTTCATTTTGAGCTGCGCCTGTGATGTTCTCGGATCCTTCGGTATTTCCAAATCGTGATAAAAGCCCAGAAGGAACAAATTTTGCCTGTGCAGGAATAGCTGTTTCTTCTACAACTGGGGGCTGCCATTCACCTTTGCCCTCAAACTTATTTTTAACTGTAGCGTTAGCCTTTTGGGCAATGTGTTTTGCCTTTCCTCCAATTTTTTCGCCATAAGCACTGCCTGTACTTTCTGCAACGGTAGGTACAAGTTTTAAAGCTTTGTCTTTCTGCATCTGCATACTTTGGGATGAGATGCCTTTTGCCTGGTTTAGTGTTTCTGGTAATTGGGTAGCCGGGGTTGATTGTAGAATAACCAACATATCACCGGGATTATCCGTTGCTGTTATTGCTGGTTTTTCTTTAATTACACTTTCTGCTGCAACCCCTTTAGTGCCAGCGGTTTTAGGAGTGTCTTTTCCTATTGGTGAAGCTGCTGGTTTTTCTGCTGTTTTAGAAGTTGATGCAGGGGCTTTATCCGTTTTTAAACCACTTTTAGAAGGTTCATCGGGTGGCAGACTTTGAGCTCCCGGATTACTAGCTGTTCCTGAAACATCCTTTTTATCTGTTTTATCTTTTTTTGGTTCGCTTTCTACCTTTTGAGATGGTGTGGTAACTGGTTCAGTAGTGGGATTTTGTTTCCTTTGCACCGCTTTATCTGCAACAGGAGCAGTTTGCTGTATTACATGTGTAAGTTCATGTGCAAGTAATCGTTTACCATCATCAGTTTCGGGGCTGTATTTTCCTTCGTTAAAATATATATCATTTCCTGTGGTAAAAGCTTGAGCATTAAGTGCCCTGTTCATTTGCACCGATTCTTGTCCTGAATGGATTTTTACGGAACCAAAATCTGCACCAATCCTGTTCTCCATAAAGGATTTGGTTTGGTTATCCATAGAAGAACCATTACCTCTACTATTTTCTATTGATGAGGTTAGCTGATCATTAACTGTAGACTCTACATTGCTTTTAGTTTGAACGAAGGGGGTAATATTGGTAGATAAAGGTTTTTTATGAATAGTTTCCTCTTCCTCGCAGGCAGCACATTTAAGTTGAACAAAATTAGCGTCGCTTGAGCGCATAACTTTATCAGCAACATCATCGGCTTCTTTTTCGAATGGATCATCCGGGTCGCCAACATTCAATTTTGTCTGCAAAAAGAACGAGGCTTCGCCATCGGCCTGCAACAATTCATTTTGCTGCAAACTCTCCTGTCTGGCTGATGCAGCAGGTGCAATGATAGGTTCGGAAACAGAATCTTGTTTCACTTTAAATTTAAATTGATGAAATAAGAGGGTTACGGATACTGAACCAGGAAGTAAGCATATATATTGGGGCGAAGTGCTTTTAAAGTAGCTGGCTGATTGACGTACATAGAAAATGCCTCAGCAAAATATTCACTTTCTGAAGTTTTTGTTGCAGCATATTCACTCATTCCCTTACCCAGGCCGCCGTCTTTTCCTAATGCTTCTCTAAAACTGCCTTTTGCCTTATCAGCGCTTAGGGCCTCTCCTCCTTTTCCGCTAACACCTTCATTTGGTCTATAATCCAGCGCATGGCCAAATTCATGAGCCATTATAAATGCTTTTTGCGGCAATGTAGCACTAAAAAAATCACCATAAACTGTAATCCTTCTCTTCCAATCTGTGCTGCCTTTAGGGCGAACCTGACTATATTCTGCAGATTCGTTTTTGGGTCCTTTTGGGCTTTGGCCTAAATGGATAGGTATATCTTTACCCTTGCTTAAAATACCTGTTGGTACTATATCTAAAGCTTCTAATACCTGATCAAATTTTGCATCGCTCATGGTATTTGATAGATCGGCCAACGGATCATTTGTTACCGGAACTGCATTTGTTATCTGGTAGGTGGTTTCATATCTCTGGCGCTTTTGAGCAGGGGTCTCTGTACTCGTGGTTGCAGTGAAATTGCTCAGTTTTTCTACAGCCAATTGAACGTTTTTCATTTTATTGGCTCCATTTCCAGTAGAATCGAATTCAGTTGATGTAAATCGAACCATAGCATTAGGTCCTTTTATTTTAGCATCTGCCGGATTTGTTTCACCGCTCAGATCCAAGTGTTGTACTGTAGTAATATTAGTGAGGGCAGCATCGGTTGCTCCTTTGTTTAAATTAAAATTATAAAGTATCAATGCTCTCATTGCACTTTCTACCCATGCCTCCGTAGGATCAAAACCTTTTCCAACATAGGTAACATTGTATCCTGAGCGCACTTCTCTAACAATACCTTTTTGGAAAAATAAGGAAATGTTTTTTTGGAGATTGAAACCAACATCGTAATGGATACCTTGTCGTGTTGCAGCGTCATACGATTCGAGATTTTGAACTGTGTCTTCTGCCGGCATCGGCGAACGTTGTATATTATTTCCATTTTGTTGTATGGTATGTGTTAGCTCATGGGCAAGCAGATGTTTGCCTTCCGGAGAATTTGGGCGATACATATTTTCATTAAAATAGATATCCTTCCCTACGGTGAATGCTTGCGCATGTAGTGATGTGGAAAGCTGATTGGCGTCAGTTCCTGTATGGATATTAACATCAGAAAAGCCGGTTCCAAACCGGCTTTCCATAAAGCTTTGCGTGTCTTTATCCATTTGCGTTCCAGCACCTCTTGAGGCCTCAATCTGATCGCTAACTTCTGCTTTTAGTTTTGGCTGGTTGTGATAGATCAGCTGATCAGGAGAATCACTTTTATTGTCTTCATTTTGGAGTGATGCAGGTTTGGGAGCATCAGCATCTTTTGTCTGTTGATTTGCAGTGTTGTGCGATTTGCCAGTACCTTTCATAATTTAATTATTACCAGTCGCTGCTGCCACTTTCTGGTGCTGTAGTTACGCCAGCCCCAGTCCAGCTAATTTCTTCGTCCCAGTTCCACCACATATATTGGGGCTCCATTCCACTTAGCGGAAAATAACTTGCAAATCTGCCAAATGATGCTTGATCCATTGTATTGTACATCCAAACTCTTATTGTAGCGGTATGAGCTGCACAGTTAATGGAATCTACAGTCACATAAAGTCCGAAAGAACCGATTGAACAAGTGTATAAATCCATGGATTGTACGCCAGGTCCTACTAGTCTTGAGCTTTGATAAAGTATAAAAGCATTTCTACAGGTATCCGGATCGGTACCTGCCGGACTCGAAATCCAAAGAGGATAAGCATTTGGATCTGTCACAGGTGGTTTGGTCATGCCGGCATGCCAAGATGAGTCTGTTCGGTGACTGGCTGCCCAGGTAGCACAATCTGATGAAATATTTGCTTTTATTGAATTAAGTCCATCAATTACAGGTTGCCAGATTCTAACTAGTGCAGTATAATTATCACTTTCGGGCATATCCCATTGCGTAGCACTAGAAAATGGTGAAAAGAATTCATCCAATATTGCCCCGATGGTTGTTCTTTGTACTAGTTTTTTATTTTTTATAGATGAATCTTTCCCTTGCTGTAGTGTATGTGTTAACTCATGGGCAAGCAAATGTTTCCCTTCGTCTGACTGTGGTTGGTATTCTCCCTGATTAAAATATATATCGTTTCCAACAGTAAAGGCCTTAGCGCTAAGGTTGTTGCTTAATTGTACTGACTGATTGTCTGTATGAATATTAACATCGCTGAAATCGCTACCAAAACGGCTGCTCATAAAGCTATTTGTTTCAGTATCCATTTTACTTCCACTGCCTCTGGAAGCTTCTATTGCGCCTGAAACGTGGTCGCTTACGGTTGAAGTATTTTCAGCTTTTGCCTGAATACCGGTGGTTATCCCAGCGATTAAAGGTTTTCGCTGTGCTTTATCTTCTTCCTCGCAATGAGTGCATTTTCTTTGAATAAATGAGCTTTGGGGCATTCGCATTACCTGATCAGCAACCGCGTCGGCCTCATTTTCCAAAGGATCATCAGGAGAACCAACTGTTAGCTTTGCCTGGAAAAAAATATCGGCACCAGTTTTATCAGTGGCAAGGTCACTTTGTTGTATTTCCTCTTGGTGAGCGGCTGCCATTGGCGTTGCAACAGGCTCTGAAACTGCAACTTCTTTCATAGCGTAATATTTTGAACCTCCTTTAAACTGTTTTTCCCTCTTTTCTGAATTCTTTTTTTATACCCTCTAAGATGTCTTTTCCCCGAATAATATTTTCATTTCGGTGAAGTGCCATTAAAGATGCGTATTGCACTACATTTATGATCGAGCCACCGGCCAGTTCATACTTTTCGGCAATGGTATCGATATCCAAATCTTCTTCAAGTTGAGCTTTATTGCTAAATGTTTGTCGCCATAATATAGATCGTTCGTAACTTTTAGGTAAAGGGAAATGAATAATAGACTGTAATCGTCTACCAAATGCTTCATCTACGTTATTGCGCATATTGGAACTTAGAATTACTAAGCCATTGTAATCTTCTAGGCGCTGTAACAGATATGCGATTTCTTGATTTGCATATTTATCATGTGCATCTGAAATTGATGTCCTTTTTCCGAACAACGAATCGGCCTCATCAAAAAATAAAATCCAGTTTTTATGTTCAGCTTTTGCGAATACTTTTTCCAGGTTTTTCTCTGTTTCTCCGATGTATTTTGAAATCACCATAGATAGATCTACTCTATATACATCTACACCTGCCAGTTTACCAAAAAGCCCTGCTGTTAACGTTTTTCCAGTTCCTGGTGGCCCATGAAATAATGCTTTGTAACCGGGTTTCAACATTTTTTTCATCCCCCAATCATTCATCAACATGGGGCCGTGCTCTAACCAGATTTTAATTTCATTTAACTGTTGCATGGTATGCCTGTCGAGCACCAAATCTTCCCAGTCAAGTGGTGTATTTATTCTTTTTGCCGGAAATTCCATGCTAAAAGATGGCTTTCGTAATTTGCCTCCGGTAAAAAGATCTATATACTCATCATTAATTAGCAGTTGTCCACTGAGTATGGGCTCATTTGTAGGAGATGAACCAAGCCAAAGGATATTATGAATTTTAAACAGATGATCGGCATCAAAAAACTGCTGTACTTTAAAACGTTTACTTAAATCGCTGCCAGCCAGTAAAAAGGAGGCGGTTTCTCCTGTTGGAAGAAAACCGCTGTGAAACGCCCCCCTTAAGCCTCCGTACTCTGTTACACCGCGATCTTTCAATGTTGTTTTGATGAAAAAAACATCAAGCAATTGGGGAGCAATATGTGGAAGCAATGCTAAAACTAAAATTAACCTTTCGGAAAACGACAGTTGATAGAATTGAATGAATTCAGAGAAAACCGATTCTATTTGATCAGATT
>NZ_CAMLHF010000048.1 GCF_946479715.1 uncultured Pedobacter sp.
TTTTTCTCCAGAGCGGTAATGGGTTTTATCCAGATTATTGAATATCTGATTAAAACGGCAGGTAGATAATTCTGCAAACTGCTTTTCTACTTCTGCTTTATATCCATTTATTGAAAGCCCTAAACCTGCACCAACAATAGCGGATTCGCAGATGGGAGTATTTCTAACTCTTGCCTTTCCAAATTCATTTACAAAACCATCAGTAATCTTAAAAGCTCCACCATATTCAGCAATATCCTGCCCCATCAAAACAAGGTTTTCATGTTTGGTCATGCCAATTCTTAGTCCATCTGTAATGGCGTCTAAGTAGCGAATTTCTCTTGGTGGTCCGGTTGGTTCAGTAGCATCAAATACGTAAGGCGAGTACATATCATTAAGTTCTGTCTGCAGGTCTGCAGTAGGTTCCTCGTCATGAAACGCAATTTCCACTTCGTGGTCAATGTCTGTTTTAAATGTGGCTCTTATTTCCTGAACTAAGTGCTCAGTAAGAACATTTTGTTCAAGTAAGTAATGCTCAAAGTTTTTGAGGGGATCTTTTGCAGCCCATTTATCGAATAGTTCCTGAGGAATATATTTAGTACCCGAAGCCTCTTCATGTCCTCTCATTCTAAATGTCAGGCATTCGATTAAGACTGGCCGTGGGTATTTCCGGATGGAAGTAGCTATCGAGTTCAGGGTGTCATACACCTCCAGGATATTATTGCCGTCGACCTGAATTCCTTCAATTCCATATCCTATGGCTTTATCTGCAAGATTTTTACATTTGAATTGCTCATTTATAGGAGTTGAGAGCCCATAACCGTTATTTTCTATAAGAAAGATCACCGGTAAATTCCATACCGCTGCAACATTTAATGCTTCATGAAAATCACCTTCACTTGTTGCCCCTTCGCCGGTAAATACTAAAGTAGCTTTCTCTTTATGCTCAATTAAATCTGCAAGTGCAATTCCATCTGCCAGGGCCATTTGGGGACCAAGGTGAGATATCATTCCAATAATCTTATAGTCCTGAGTCCCAAAATGGAAAGAGCGATCTCTTCCTTTGGTAAAGCCTGTAATTTTGCCTTGCCATTGGGCCATTAACTTTCTTAAGGGAATATCACGGGTAGTAAATACACCAAGGTTACGATGCATGGGCAGGATATATTCATGGGTATCCATTGCCATAGTACTGCCAACAGCAATCGCTTCCTGACCAATTCCTGAGAACCATTTGCCTATCCGACCCTGGCGCAATAGAATTAGCATTTTCTCTTCGACCATTCTTGGATAAAGTAAACGCTTATAGAAATTCAATAATGCGCTGTCACTTTTGTCTTTTCGGTCGAAGGTCATGCTTATAAGTTTTTAGGTTCCTTATTTTTTTCTTCCCATTGCTTGGCAAATGATTTTGGAGATATTACCGGCATGGAACGATACTTACCCCATATTTTTCTAAATAGATTTTTGAGGAAGAAGTTCTTGATCTTTCCACTCAGGAAGTCCATTCTTGATCTTTTTAACATTCCTACCTTCCATATTTTCCAGCCCACTTCCTCAGCCTTACTATTGTCGTGATTGGTAGCGGCATCTCTTCTGTTCAGCAATAACATTTTATGAATGTCTATTTTAACAGGGCAAACTTCAGAACATTTTCCGCACAGGCTTGATGCATAGCTTAAGTGCTTGAAATCTTTCATGCCTTTAAGATGCGGGGTAATGATAGAGCCAATAGGGCCACTGTAAGTCGTATTATAGGTATGGCCGCCAATATTTTTATAAACCGGACAAGCGTTAAGACAGGCTCCACAACGGATGCAATACAAACCTTGGCGCTGCTCTTTTTGAGCAAGTAAATTGGTGCGTCCGTTATCAAGTAAGATTACGTACATTTCTTCAGGACCATCAGTTTCCTCACCTCTTCTAGGGCCACTCAGAATCGTATTGTAAACAGTTAGGTTTTGTCCTGTACCATGGCTTGCCAAAAGTGGCCAGAAAAGATCAAGGTCGGCCATTGAGGGAATGATTTTTTCGATACCAACAATAGCGATGTGAATTTTAGGGAAAGTAGTACATAGCCTGGCATTCCCTTCGTTTTCAGTTAATGCAATACTTCCGGTATCGGCTATTAGAAAGTTCCCTCCGCTAATCCCAATATCAGCTTTCAAGTATTTATCTCTTAAAAGCTCACGTGCCTTTTGGGTAAGCTGCTGAGGTGTATAGTCGAGAGGAGTGCCGAATTTTTCATGAAATAATTTAGCAATATCCTCTTTGCTTAAATGCATTGCAGGTGTTACAATATGATATGGGGGTTGCCCCAGTAGCTGTACTATATATTCGCCAAGATCGCTTTCTAGTGATTCAATATCATTTTTTTCAAGAAAATCATTTAAATGAATTTCTTCTGTGGTCATGGATTTCGACTTAATAACAGTCTTTCCTCCATTCTTTTTAATGATATTCAGAATTTCTTTTTGGGCTTCATTGGTGTCATTTGCCCAGATAACTTTGCCGCCTCTGCGCTGGAAATTGGATTCGAACTCTGGTAAAAACTTATCCAGATTCTCCATAACGCGCCACTTAATTACGTGTGCTTTTCTTTTGGAGTTTTCTAAGTTTTCAAACTTGGATAATCCGCGTTCAACAGCAATATTATACTTGCCTATGTTGTGATTGATAGTGTTGCGATGTCCTAAATCGAAGGCCTTCTCATCCGCCTTCTCCAAAAATTCCTCTGATATATCCATCGTTTTCACCTGTTTTTATTTACCAATTCAATTCTCAGATATAGCTGTTTAAGGCCTTAAACCATTTCCCCCTGGTTTTGAATCTTGTTCGTTTCAAACTTAGATAAAACTATGCAAGAATTCATGAAAAAAAGTAATTTGACTATTACATCTTTGGCGTGCCGTCGTCATTTTTATTAACCACGGGGCGTTTTAACCCATTGGCTAGTTCCCAGGCTGTAAAGTAAACCAATTTTGCTCTTTTGGCAAGCATTGGGAAATCTATCTTGCTTACTTCATCTCCAGGCATGTGATAATCATCATGTACACCATTGAAATAAAATATTACCGGAATGCCATGTTTGGCAAAATTATAATGATCAGAGCGATAATAGAACTGATTAGGGTCTGTGCGGTTATTATATTTTTCATCAAGGTTAATGTTCACATAAGTCTTATTGGCTTTTTTACCAATTCTATCCAAATCAGAGCTTAGCATGTCTGATCCAATAATGTAAACAAAGTTATTATCGCTTTCATGCGCCTTGTCGCCACGGCCAATCATATCAATGTTTAGGTTTGTAATGGTGTTTTCTAAAGGAAAGACAGGGTTTTCAGAATACCATTCAGATCCTAACAGTCCTTTTTCTTCACCTGTAACAGTCATAAACAAAATACTTCTTTTAGGGCCTTTGCCTGCTTTCTTTGCTTTGGCAAACGCTTCGGCAATTAACAACACACCAGTTGTACCAGATCCATCATCATCAGCACCGTTGTTGATTTTATCGTCGCCTTTGGCATCAGGTGTAATCCCAATGTGATCATAGTGAGCTGTGATTACTAAAATTTCCCGCTTTAGTTTGGGATCAGAGCCTGGTAAGAAGCCTAACACATTCTCTGATTTAACTTTTTTCTCCACTTTGTTTGCGCTTGCACATACGCTGATTTTTATTTCTTGTGGAGATGGTTTTCCGCTGTCGGTTATTTTCTTTTTGATGGATTCGATGTTCGTGCTGGCCCCCGCCAGAATTTTATTTGCAAGTGAGGTTCCTATTGTGATAACCGGCATAGCCTGAGGGGCATCCAAACGATCTACTGTTTCTTTATTCTTCAATGCCATTTCCTCTGATTGCAGATAGCTCTTTAAATTTTCTGGCATATTGTCGACCATGGGGTCAATAAGAAGAACAGCCTGTGCCTTTTGTTCTGCCAGATATTTAAGTTTGGCATTTACTGCATTTGAATTTCTAATAGATGCAGTAGGAGCGGGAGAACCAGGTTCTCCTGACTTAAAGATCATGACTACCTTTCCGGCCACTGTTTGGCCGGCATAGTCATTATAATCATCTTTGGTTAAGCCATATCCAGCGAACAGTATGCTGTTGGCATTAAAAGCAAAACCTTTGGTTGAAACTGTTTTAGGCATAATGAAAAAATCACTTATTGCCTCAGCCGGCTGACCGTCAACCGTTACTATTTGTGACAGACCAAGGGATACAATATCAATCGACTGAAAGTAATCTCCGGATACGGGACCTTTTAAGCCAATACTTTTAAAGTGGTTTTTAATATATTCGGCTGCCATCCAACCTCCTTTTTTGCCTGTTTCTCTGCCTTCATATTCATCGGATGCCAATACTGACAGATGTTTATATGCATTGTCTTTATTGATGGTTTGGCTGAATTTTATGGCGTCTTTATTTTGTGCCACAGCACTACAGCCAATAAGTAATAAAAAACTTGAATATAAAAGCTGCTTTTTCATGCCGGCCGGATTAAATTTCTTAGGTTCTGTTATTTCGATTGGTTTTTAGCAGGACATTTTTCCAACCCTTACGCCATGTCTGCCTCCCTCAAAAGGCGTGTTGATGAAGGTTGTTGTCATTTCCTTTGCAAGATCTTCTGAAACAAATCTGGCAGGAATGCATAAAACATTTGCATTGTTGTGTTGTCTTGCAAGAGCAGCAAGCTCATTAAGCCAGCAAATCGCTGCTCTTATTTGCTGATGCTTGTTTGCAGTAATTGCAACGCCATTTGCACTTCCACATACTAAAATGCCAAAGGTATACTCGCCACTTTCGACTGCAGAAGCCACAGGGTGTGCAAAATCAGGATAGTCAACAGATTGGCTTGAATAGGTTCCAAAGTCTTTAACTTCATAATCAGTTAGGTAAGACTTTAATAGCTCTTTATATTCAAAACCTGCGTGATCCGCGCCAATTGCAATTTTCATTTTTTTATCTGTTGACATTTTAAAACTTTGTTATGTAATTAATACTGTATTAGCCTATTTTACCTTGGCTACACCATAAATATCTTTATTTCTTTTCTTTTCTATGCTTGCTGATATAAAGATACTCAATTCATAAAGCAAGAATAATGGTAGCGCTACAATAAGCATTGTATATGGATCAGCAGTTGGTGTAACTACCGCAGCTATTATTAAAATAAGCACAGTTGAGTATCTTCTGCTCGCCCGCATAAATGCCGGGGTCATCACACCTAATTTCGATAAGATATATATGATAACGGGTAACTGGAAAATCACCCCAGAACCAAGTGTTAAGGTCATTACTGAGGAAAGATAAGAGTCAATTGTAAAGGTGTTTTGAATCTCAGGACTTACCGTAAAATTAGTTAGGAAGTTGATGGATAAAGGGCAAATAATGTAATATCCAAATAGTATACCTAAGAAAAATAGAAACGAAGCAAAAGCTACAAAGCCGCTTGCAGATTTTCTTTCGTTCTCGTGTAGTGCAGGTTTTATAAATAACCAAAGTTCAAATAGCAGGTAGGGGATACCCAATATGATGCCGACCATCACACATGAATTCAGTTGAAGTGTGAACTGTCCGGCCATCTCTGTGTTGATGATTTTAGCATCAATTTTTGTAATGCAGAACTCAGGACCTATAGAAGGAAAGCGTTCTACCAGCTTACACATCATGCGATAGGTCCAAAAGCTGGGGTTTTTTGGCCCCATAATGATCGTATTAAAAATAAAATCAGTATAGTAAAATGCCCCGATGGTAAGTACCAGAACAATTGCCAATGCACGCAATAAATGCTTTCTAAGTACGTCAATGTGGTCAAAGAAAGACATTTCTGCTTCTAATGTTTTCCCTTTTTCTTTTATAGCACCAATAAGGTCCCTTTTTTTAGTATCACTCATGTACGTTATTTGTAAAACAAAAATACCATTCTATTTTATTCAGAATGGTATTTACGTTTTAAATCTTATAAATAGTTTTTTCTATTCTGAAAATTCGAAGGTTTCCATAAACTTCGTGGTAAAATTACCAGCTCTAAAGTTAGGATCTTTCATCAATTTTAAGTGAAAAGGTATCGTAGTTTTTACACCTTCAATTACAAACTCACTTAATGCACGCTCCATAGTACTAATTGCTTCTTCGCGTGTTTGTGCAACACAGATCAATTTAGCAATCATAGAGTCATAGTTAGAAGGAATTTGATAACCAGCATAAACATGCGTATCAACCCTTACCCCATGACCGCCAGGAGAATGAAAGTTTGTTATTTTACCTGGACAAGGCCTGAAGTTGTTAAAAGGATCCTCGGCATTAATCCTGCATTCAATTGCATGCATATCAGGCATATAGTTTTTGCCTGAAATAGGAACACCCGAAGCCACCTTAATTTGTTCTTTGATCAAATCGTAGTTAATTACTTCTTCGGTTACTGGATGTTCTACCTGAATACGGGTATTCATCTCCATGAAATAGAAATTGCGGTGTTTGTCAACCAGGAATTCAATTGTACCAGCACCTTCGTATTGAACAGCAATTGCACCTTTGATCGCAGCTTCGCCCATTTTCTCTCTTAACTCAGGAGTCATGAAAGGAGATGGTGCTTCTTCAACAAGCTTCTGGTGACGACGTTGTATCGAACAATCGCGCTCAGATAGATGGCAAGCTTTGCCATATTGATCACCAATGATCTGGATCTCGATATGACGTGGATCTTCGATGTATTTTTCTAAATATAATCCATCGTTTCCAAAAGCAGCACCCGATTCTTGTCTGGCACTATCCCATGCATTTTCGAAATCTTCATCTTTCCAAACCACACGCATTCCACGACCACCACCACCTGCAGTTGCTTTCAGGATAACCGGATAGCCCATGCCATTGGCAATTTTTATACCTTCTTTAACACTTTCAAGTAAGCCTTCGGATCCTGGAATAGTAGGAACGCCTGCTTTTTTCATCGTTTCTTTAGCCGACGCTTTGTCGCCCATAGAGTTGATTTGCTCAGGTGTTGCTCCAATAAATTTAATCCCATAATCACGGCAAACAGAAGAGAATTTAGCATTCTCTGATAGAAATCCATAGCCTGGGTGAATTGCATCTGCATTTGTTAGTTCAGCCGCAGATATAATGTTAGGAATGCTCAGGTAAGAATCTTTACTTGGTGGCGGCCCTATACAAACAGCTTCGTCGGCAAAGCGTACATGTAAGCTTTCCCTGTCAGCAGTAGAGTATACAGCTACCGTTTTAATGCCCATTTCTTTACAGGTGCGGATAATTCGCAATGCGATTTCGCCCCTGTTGGCAATTAATATTTTCTTAAACATATATTTTTCCTTTTCGTCATCCTGAATTTTCAGGAGTAGTATTTATTGATTTTTTGTTTTCAAGAATGCTACGCAATTTATTTCAGGATCTATTTTGAATAGAGAGATACTGAAATTCAGCATGACGGATTAAATTGGTTCTACTAAAAACAATGGCTGATCGTATTCTACCGGTGATGCATTATCCACAAGTACTTTTACGATTCTTCCAGAAACTTCACTTTCTATTTCATTGAACAATTTCATTGCTTCAATAATGCAGATTACTTTACCAGTAGAAACTTCGTCACCAACGTTTACGAATAGTGGCTTATCAGGACCGGCTGAGCGATAAAATGTTCCGATCATTGGAGATTTAATGGTAATGTATTTTGAAGTGTCCTCAGCTGCAGGTGCTGCTTTAGTTTCCGTAGCTGACACCGGTTGTGGTGCTGCGGCTGCAGGGATTGCAGACGTAACAACAGGAGCTGGAACAGTAGCATGAACAACTGTTGGGGTCTGATTTGTTTTAATAGTTATCTTGAAGTCTTTTTGCTCAATAGCGACTTCATTTACGCCCGAACGAGAAACAAATTTAATAAGTTCCTGAATTTGTTTGATATCCATTTTTTGGTGTTATTTTAAGAAAACAATGTGTTTTTAGAATTAACTAAGTTATGATTAATTATGGTAAAATCATCATGAGTTTGCATTCAAAAAATCAATAAATGCGTCTCATAACGACTTAACAGTCTTTAAGTTGTATTCTGGTTAAAAATTTAATAAGCCCATTTTAAGTAAACCGAACCCCATGTAAAACCACCGCCAAAGGCTGCAAGTATAATGTTGTCGCCTTTCTTTAACTGACTTTCCCACTCCCATAAGCATAGAGGGATGGTGCCGTTAGTCGTATTACCATAACGCTGAATATTGATCATCACCTTTTCAGAACCAACTCCCATTCTTGAAGCCGTAGCATCAATAATGCGTTTATTGGCCTGATGAGGTACTAACCAGGTTACATCTTCGGAGGTAAGGTTATTACGTTCCATAATTTCAGCTGCAACATCTGCCATATTGGTTACGGCAAATTTGAAAACTGCCTGTCCTTCCTGATAAACAGCATGCTCATTGTTATCAACTGTTTCATGAGATGCCGGTCTTGCAGACCCGCCAGCTTTCTGGTGCAAAAATTGTCGGCCAGAACCATCACTTCTAAGGATCGAGTCCATTACTCCCAGGCCTTCTTCGTTTGGTTCTAAAAGTACGGCGCCACAACCATCGCCAAATATAATACAGGTGGTACGGTCCTGATAGTTAATGATGGAAGACATCTTATCGCCTCCAACTACCAATACTTTTTTGTGTTTACCAGATTCAATGAATTGAGCACCGGTTGAAACACCATAAATGAAACCAGAGCAAGCGGCCTGAAGGTCGTAACCCCATGCATTTTTTGCTCCAATTTTGTCTGCCAGTATGTTAGCGGATGCAGGGAAAGGTAAATCAGGTGTAGTCGTACAGAAGATGATCAGTTCGATCTCTTCAGCAGTGATTCCACGTTTTTTAAGTAATCCATTAACGGCATGAACTGCCATATCTGAAGTACCTAAACCTTCACCTTTTAATATTCTGCGCTCTTTTATGCCTGTTCTGGACGTTATCCATTCATCCGTAGTGTCTACAATCGATTCTAGCTCTTTGTTTGTAAGCACGTATTCGGGAACGTAGCCATTAACAGCCGTAATCGCAGCATGAATTTTACTCATTTCTTGATATTAATTATTAAAAGCGGCTTGTATCTTGCCTACCAAGCCTGTAGTAATCATGTCTCTGGACTGTAATATCATATTTTTTACTGCCGTCGGACTAGAAATTCCATGTCCAATAACAACCGGAGCATTTACACCAAGAACCGGGCTTCCACCGTAATTCTCGTAATTAAAGCGGTCAAAGAATTCGTCTTTTAAACCTCTTTTTAAAGTTAGTACATAGAATGATTCTGCAAGTTTAAGCATTACATTTCCAGTAAAGCCATCACAAACAATTACATCGGCTTTATCGTTAAATAAATCCCGACCTTCTACATTACCTATGAAGTTAAACAGGTTGGTGTCTTTCATTAAAGGGAATGTTGCCAAACTTAGCATATTTCCTTTTTCATCTTCCTCGCCAATGTTCATCAAGGCTACTTTAGGGTTACTTATACCCATTACATTTTCTGCGTACAAGCTTCCAAGTACGCCAAATTGTAATAAAGTATCAGGCTTGCAATCTGCGTTGGCACCTACATCCACCATTAAACCTACTCCACCGCTAAGCTTCGGTAAAAAAGTAGAAAGACATGGTCTGATGATTCCGGGAATAGTTTTTACACTAAAAACGGCACCAACAAGCATGGCTCCCGAATTACCGGCGCTGGCAAATGAATCAAGTTTACCTTCTTTAAGTAAATTGAAACCTATAGAAATACTGGAATTAGGCTTCTGAACGATAGCCTTAGTAGGATGTTCACCCATACCTATTACCTCCTCGGTATGAACATATTCAAAGAGATCCGGATCAAATCCGTTTTCGGAGAGTAAAGGTTTAATCTGCTTCGTATCTCCAATAAGCACTATCTGCTCATCTGGAGATAACAATGGATGGGCTGCTATTGCTCCTAAAACATTTGCTTTAGGAGCATAGTCTCCGCCCATTATATCGAGACCTATTTTCATAGTAAAAAATCAGTTTGTGTATAAGGTAAAATCACCCTTGTTTCCAGTCTCTAAGTTAAACTTTCAAAGACTTAAAACACAAACTATTTTTCAGAAAATTAACCTATTGAGGTGTTTTCAATAACCAATTTACCGTTGTAGTACAAGTTACCATCAACGTTGTAAGCGCGGTGAGGTGTGTGGATTGCACCTGTTGTTTGACAAGTAGCTAAAGAAGGAGCTTCTGCTTTATAGTGGGTTCTTCTTTTATCTCTTCTACTTTTAGAAATCTTGCGTTTTGGATGTGCCATTGCTGATTTATTTAATTATTATTTTAATTTTTTTAATGCTGCCCAACGTGGGTCATCATCTTGTTGTTCTTCTTCTTTTTGTGTTCCGATAGAAAGACTTTCCAGTCTCGCTATCATTTCCTGGTCGCATTGCTGGCCTTCGCCATTCTGCTCGCATATTTTTATATATGGTACAGATACTGTGATGAATTCATAAATAAGCTCTGATACATCGATCTCACTCTCTTTTTTACTAAGAACAATGATCTCCAGATCATCACTCTCTAACTCATCTTCAGCAAATTTTACAATTTGCCTTTCCTGTACGCTTATCGGTGCTCCAAACTCGGCTAAACATTTGTCGCAATCTAAAATTATAGTTCCTTTAATGTGGAACTGTAAAATCAGCATTGTTTCCTGTTTGTCTAATTCAACGCTAGCTTTTAAATCACCTTTTTTTACTAAAGAGTATTCAAAAGCATCAAAAAAGCTGTTATCAATCTCAAAATCAAACTGATGTTTGCCAATTTTTAAGCCGGTAAATGGGATTGAAAATTGTTTTAATGGTTTCAATTGTAACAAAATTTTAGCCCGCAAATGTAAGAATTAATTTGACATTTCTAAAATGTTATTGAAAAATAAAATACTCTTAATTTGCGTCATCCTTCATGTCTGCTGCAGTTTCAATAATTTTTCCACCACTGCGGAGTTGATTTTTTAATAATTCTTCTTGTTCTCTACGGTTTTTCACAATGTGGGTAGCGGCAAAAACAGCTTCTATAAACGAAGTTGGATCTGCAACATTCTTTCCTGCTATATCGTATCCGGTTCCATGGTCTGGCGAAGTACGTACAATCTTCAATCCAGCGCTATAATTAACGCCTGTGCTAAAGGCAATTGTTTTAAAAGGAATAAGGCCCTGATCATGATACATAGCTAGTACGGCGTCGAATTGCTTGTATCCACCATTGCCAAAAAAGCCGTCGGCAGGATAAGGGCCAAAGCAAATTACTCCTTTGTCGAAAGCTTCCTGAATTGCAGGTGTAATGATATCAGCCTCTTCTTTTCCTAATAAACCATTGTCGCCAGCGTGAGGATTTAGGCCAAGTACTGCAATTTTTGGTTTTTCTATCCAAAAGTCTTTCTTAAGGCTTTCATTCATCATTACCAGTTTCTTTACAATTTTGTCCTTGGTAATGCTTGAAGATACCTCTGTAATTGGAATATGCCCAGTTACCACACCCACACGAATGTCTTCGCTTATTAAAAACATCAGCACATCATCGCTACCACTGCGTTGCTGCAAGTACTCCGTATGTCCGGGGAAATTAAAAGTATCAGATTGGATATTGTGTTTATTAATAGGGGCAGTTACCAATGCATCAATATTGCCATTAATCAGGTCGTCTGTGGCTTTTTCTAACGATAAGAGGGCATATTTACCACCAATTTCGTTAGAAACTCCCAAGTCTATTTTAACATCTTCTTCCCAGCAATTGATCAGGTTTGCTTTTTTTGGATTAGCAGCATCAGCGTTATTAATCACATTAAAAACAAGATCATTCATGCCTAATGCCTTGCGGTGATAAGAAGCAACTTTAGTATGGCCGTAAACAATTGGCGTACAATAATCCAGGATGCGGTTTTCGGATAAGGTTTTAAGGATAACCTCTAATCCTATGCCGTTTACATCACCTATACTTATACCGATTTTAATTTTATTGCTCATATCTAAATAGAAAATTTAGCGCAAAATACAGAATTTCACCTTAATGTTAGTCCGATACTAGTAAAACTTTACTTATTTTGCAGCTTTTAATAGATCAGGATATGAGTTTGGTAAAGGCAAAAAAACATTTAGGGCAACATTTTTTAACGGATAAAAACATTGCGGCAAAAATAGTAAACGGCCTTATTCACACCGATAAATACAAACAAGTACTTGAGGTAGGCCCTGGGATGGGGATCTTATCAGATATCTTGCTGGAGCGGACAGACCTTGAAACTTTTTTGATTGACATAGATGTTGAATCCTATCACTTTCTAAAAGAAAAGTATCCTCAATTGGGTGATAGACTAATAAATGGTGATTTCCTGGCATTAAATCTTTCTGAGATTTTTCCTGACAAGTATGCGATCATCGGAAACTTCCCTTATAATATTTCCTCTCAAATCCTGTTCAAGATTCTCGAAAACAGAGCTCATGTAGTGGAAATGGTTGGTATGTTTCAGAAGGAAGTTGCAGAGCGTTGCGCATCCAAAGCAGGTACTAAAGATTACGGCATCTTAAGTGTGTTGATCCAGGCTTATTACGATATTGAATACCTGTTTTCTGTTAAGCCCGGTACATTTAATCCGCCACCAAAAGTAAATTCCGGTGTGATCAGGCTGAGCCGGAATAATGTAGAAACGCTGCCTTGTGATGAAAAGCTTTTCTGGCGTACCGTAAAAGCAGGTTTCAATCAAAGAAGAAAAACATTGCGCAATGCGCTATCAGGGGTTGTACCTAAAGATAAAATGGATGATCATGTGTTTTTTGATAAACGTGCGGAGCAGTTAAGCGTTGCAGATTTTATAATACTTACTCAACATCTAGCACAGCTATCGCAATAAAATCAAACCAGTAAATCCCGTATTTTTGCATAAATAGAATTCTAATAATGACCAAAGGGAAAATATTAATAGTTGACGATCTGCATCCGGCATTTAAAGAAAGTGCCATTGCACTTGGATACGAAGTAAATGATCAGCCATTAATTACAAGAGCAGAAACGCTTGCTGTAATTGCTGAATATGAAGGAATAGCTGTTCGAACAAAATTTTTAATTGATAAAGAACTTTTAAGCGCTGGCATTAAGTTAAAATTTGTTGCAAGAGCGGGAGCGGGCCTGGATAATATAGATGAAGCCTTTGCAAAGGAAAAGAATATTGAACTGCTAAATGCCCCTGAAGGAAATATGGATGCTGTTGGAGAGCATGCTACAGGTTTGCTGCTTTCGCTTATGAATAACTTCCGCAGGGCAGATATTGAAGTAAGAAACGGTATTTGGGACAGGGAGGGTAGTCGTGGATTTGAACTTAAAGGTAAAACTGTAGGGATAATAGGCTATGGCTTTATGGGTAAAAGCTTCGCGAAAAAATTAACTGGTTTCGAAGTTAACGTTATTGCATATGACAAATATAAAACAGGCTTTACCGATGCTTACGCCAAAGAAGTAAGTATGGAGGAGATTGTGAAGCAAAGCGATGTGCTGAGTTTGCATATTCCACTTACATCTGAAACCAGGCAGATGGTAGATGAAGAGTATCTGTTTCACTTTCGCAAGCCAATATTTTTTATCAATACCGCAAGGGGAGAGGTGGTCAATACCAAGGCAGTTTTAAATGCTATAGCGGCAAATAAAATACTCGGAGCAGGGCTTGATGTGCTCGAAGTAGAGAAATTTCCGGCTTTGGGTAATCAGGACTGGTATCAGGACTTAGCTAAATCCGACAAGGTGATATTAACACCACACGTTGGAGGCTGGACCTTCGACTCTTATCGTAAGATTTCAGAAGTTCTGGCTGAGAAGTTAAGGAACTTATAATTTCTTTAGCCAAATATTATCAGAAGGTCTGGCATCCATAAAAATGCCGCCATCTACTGTAATTGATCGTATCGGGGCGTTGGCTCTGACTTCAAAGAATGTCTCTTTACGGTTGTTTTTCCAGGTTTCGGGGGTGCGATGAATGAGCTGCTCCTTACCGTCGTTATAAATAACCTTCAGGTCAAAGGGGATTGCAAACCCTCCTGCGTTTTTTATTGAAACCGTATAATTGTTCCCCTTTACAATTACCTTTTCAATAGCAAGGTCTATGTAGCTGTTGCTAAAAAACCAATTGTTCCAAAACCAGTTTAAGTTTTGTTTTGTGGCATCATTAAAGGAGTAAAAGAAATCCCATGGAATGGGGTGCTTACCATTCCAACGATCCATGTAAGTATGCAGGGCCTTTCCAAACACTTCGTCGCCAAGTAGATCTTTTAAAGCCAGATATGCCAACGAAGGTTTACCATATGCATTATTGCCATATCCGGCATCGGATACCTGGGTTGACATAGAAATTATTGGCTGATCTTGTTCTGTTGAGGGGTCAGATATCCACCGTTGTACCCTGAACTTCTTATAGTTTTCGGCGGCTTTTTCTTTGCCTAACTGCTGCTGCCCTATCAAATATTCTAATGTGGTGGCCCAGCCTTCATCCATAAATGCATAGCGCGTTTCATTGGTGCCCATGTAAAATGGAAAATAAGTATGAGCAATTTCATGATTAAGAACAAATTGCGAAAACTCAAGGTCGGGAGTGCTGGAGTCATTAACCATCATTGGATATTCCATATCTGCAAATCCCTGAAAAGCGGTCATTTTGGAGAAAGGGTAAGGCACTCCAGGCCAATTGTTTGAGAACCAATCCAATGCAAGCTTTCCCCATTCAACTGCATGAGAAAAATCATTCGCGGCTTCACTATAAGCGGACTGAACACTAACTCGTCTATTGGTTTTCTTATCAACCACAACACTCCCCGCGTCCCATAAATAGCTACTGCTTAACGAAAAAGTAACATCGCTTATATTATTGGCCTCAAACTTCCAGATGTTATCCTCTTTTGGTTTTGTTACCCCACCTTTTTTCATTTCATCCGCGGTAGCAATGTGTATTACCTCATCAGAAGTGTAAGACTTTTTAAGCCTAGACGCGTATTCCGCTTCCAACACTTCATCGGGGTTGAGTAGATCGCCAGTCGCCCATACCACATAGTTTTTTGGCGCTTTAACGGCAAGTTTATAGTCGTTAAAATCGTTATAAAACTCGGTTCTATCGCTATGAGGAATCATATCCCATCCATTGTAATCATCATAAACTGATATTCTGGGGTAAGCGTAGGCAAGAAAAAGAGAAGTGTTATCAATTTGCCCCTCGCGGCCGCTTTGTTTTGACAAAGGATAGTTCCATTCAATAACAAATGTTGCCGATTGTCCGGAAGGTAGTGGGCTTTTAAGTGCAACACTTGCAACCGTACCCCAATCGGTACTGTTCACTTCATACGTTTGGCCATTTACAGCAAATGATGTTATTTTTAATCCGGAAGTTAAAAAATCGGCGCTCACATAACCAGATCTTGGAGCTTCTGGTTTGTGGATATTGTTTACAAATCTAATTGCTGCTGATTTTAATGTGTCCGGACTATTGTTTGTATAGATAATGGTTTCTTTTCCTGTTACGATCTTGTTTTTTTCGTCCATTGATACCTGAATGTCATACTTTCCCCGGTTTTGCCAGTAATTTTTACCTGGTTTTCCATCGTATGAACGTGTTGCGTTATCATATGCATTTTTTATATTTCTTGGTGTATATAATTCTTGCGCACTAACTGTAAATGAAGTGATTAAGAATAGAAATAGGGTTTTTAAAGTATTCATTCTATAACTGTTAACTTAATGGAAATATAAAAATAGCCTTATTTTGTTCATAACTGCATCATTTTAGATCAATAATTTGTTTTTGTGGTATTACCCCATTATCTTCGTTTTAATTGAAGCAAGACTATGTAGGTTTAGAATCCCATGTAGTCTTGTTTGTTTTTTAGAGTAACTAACAAAATAAACGAGCTATGACAGAGGTAACATATTATACCCAAGATGGTTTAGAGAGACTAAAAGAAGAGGTGCACTATTTAAAAACTACCGGAAGGCAGTTAATATCTAAAGCGATAGCAGAAGCAAGAGATAAAGGTGACCTTTCTGAGAACGCGGAATATGATGCAGCAAAAGAAGCCCAAGGTTTACATGAAGCCAAGATAGCTAAGCTTGAAACAACACTTTCAACAGCAAGGCTAATTGATGAATCGAAACTGGATACTTCTAAAGTACTGGCATTATCAATCGTAAAGATCAAAAATGTTAAAAATGGCGCAACAATGAGCTATCAATTGGTAGCTGAGTCGGAAGCCGATTTAAAGACAGGAAAGATTTCTGTAAAATCTCCTATTGCCCAGGGTTTATTGGGTAAGTCAGTTGGCGATAAAACTGAAATTCAAGTGCCGGCCGGTAAAATTGAATTCGAAATATTGGAAATCACGAGATAAAACCAAAAATCATGTCAAGCATATTTTCAAAAATTGTTAATGGCGATATTCCGGCACACATAGTTGCAGAAACCAGCGAATTCCTTGCCTTTTTAGACGTTAGTCCGTTAGTGATGGGGCATGTTCTGGTTATTCCTAAAAAGGAAATCGATTACATCTTTGATATGGATGACGAAAGTTATTTTGGACTAACCTTGTTCGCTAAAATAGTAGCTAAGGGGCTAAAAGAAGCTTTTCCCTGTAAAAAAGTAGGCGTAGCAGTAATCGGACTTGAAGTGCCACATGTGCATATTCACCTGATTCCAATGAATGCCGTAAACGATATGAATTTTAGTAAAGAAAAGCTAAAACCTACAAACGAGGAATTAGCAGAAGCGGCAGCTAAAATTAAAGCAGCACTAACCCTCGATTAAAACATTATTTTTAAATACCTGAAAGGCAGCGTCTAAAAACGCTGCCTTTTTTTATTTCAACTTCTCGTTGTTTTTATGTCTTTCCGCATCACGAATGTTCTTTTTAACCAGGTTCTTCTCCAGTGCAACGGTCAGATCAATGCCAGTCTGATTAGCCAAACATATCAATACAAAAAGGACATCTGCCATTTCATCACCCAGATCAACTGCTTCATCGCTTTTCTTAAAAGATTGCTCGCCATACTTTCTTGATATGATTCTGGCTACTTCACCAACCTCTTCCATTAAAATGGCGGTATTGGTTAATTCATTAAAATACCTGATTCCTGTAGTATTAATCCATTGGTCTACAGTTTTCTGTGCTTCTTCTATTGTCATTTTAATTTTCTTTCATTTCCGCTCTTAAACGGGCATTGATATCAATTTTAGCGTTCTCCAGTAAATACACTGAAGTTCCGTATTCACGGGCCATTTTATTTTTAACAGAGTTGATTTTTGTTACCCGTTCAAATATAGGTTTTTCCACTTTCCGATCGGGATCATCATCCTCAATACTCGTAACAAGAATCACATTTTTAATTTGCTTGCCCAGGTTAACCCAGGTAATGTAGTCTGCACTGAATGAAACAGCATTGATGTTTTTAAAAGCAGAATAATGATTTATAGCCCCAGCTTCTCCATAATTATCACAAAGAATAATCAGATTTTCTTTTTGCGGAATCTTTTTATAAACCTCATCCACAATCTTTGCCAATTCCTTCCAGCCAAGCATATCTGCGAAATCCTGCGGGAGATGATGATTTTTCCCGTCTTCCCATCTCATAACACCTAGTTTTTCAAATTTCTCCTTTTTAAGGGTAATTTCTTCCGGGGTTAATATTGGATAGGCAAAAGGCAGGATAAGAAAGAACATCCCTATAGCGGTAATTAAAGGAATAGCCTTAAGATATCTTTGCCATCCGGTTTGAAACACAGTAGCAATATAAACAGATCCGCAAGCTAATAAAACAGGATAAAGCCCGGCTGCATAATATCCTTTTGCCCTAAACCAGGTAAACAAGCCAATAGTAATCAGGTAGCTTAAGCCAATCCATCTTAAACTTTTAAATGGCTTATAAACAAAAAAGGCAATTGCTGCAGCAAATAAAATCCACAGATCACCAATGTAGTAAAGCAACTGATCTTTGAGAAAATCTATTCGGTTAATTTTATCCAATTGAGTTGCTGCAAGCTCCTTCATATGTTTAACCACGGGGAAATGGTTCTGGTACTGCCATAAAAGGTTTGGTAAAACCAGCAGAAAGCCTATGGTAATGGCGAAGTATAAGTGTTTGGTAGCATATACATGCCGTTGCCTGGATATGGAAAACCCAAGTCCTAAACCAACAACTAGAAAAGCAATACTGTATTTGTTTAAAAAACCAATCGCAATGGCAAGTATTGCATAGTAAATAAACCTGGGTGTATTTGTGGAGATGTATTTTATGAAGTAATAGTAGGTGGCTGTCCAGCATAGAATATCAAAAGCATTGGGCTGAAACAACATATCCAAACGCGCAATGGCGCATGCAAACAATGCCACCATACATAATACCTTAGCAAAAAGATCGCCTTTTAGCGCTTTCACAATAAACCACGAATATATTAATGTGCCTGCGCCAAAACACGCAGTAACCAAGCGTATAATAAAAGTGCTGCCGCCAAGTATTTTTATGATCCAGGCGAAAATAGAGGTTGCAGGAGGGACAGATTGGAAACCCCATGCCAGGTGGTTTGCCTGATCGAGGTGTAAAAACTCATCCCGGTGTAGTTCATATACGGGATTAATCAGGAAACAGTGTAAAAAAAGCTTCAATACAACGAAGGATACTAAAACAATGGTTTCAGTGCTGTTTTTTTGGGGTTGCATACCAGTAATTTAGGTAAGATTAATTTATGATGAAAATAAATTTACCCAAAATTCAGGAAAGATGTTACTCCTTGTTTTTAGTGTCGATAGTAATGGTTACGGGGCCATCGTTTACAAGGCTTATCTTCATGTCCGCTCCGAATATTCCCGTTTGGATTTCTTTGTTGAGCAATGAAGACAATTGCATAATCATGGATTCGTATAGTGGGATGGCCTTATCAGGTCTCGCAGCTCTGGTAAAGCCGGGTCTGTTACCTTTTTTTGTAGAGGCAAACAGTGTAAATTGACTAATCAGTAAAATGTTTCCATCAATATCTGCCAGGCCTTTGTTCATTAGCCCGTTTTCATCACCAAAAACCCGCATGTTCACTATTTTTTGAGCCAGCCAATCCAGATCTTCTTGTGTATCGGCATCTTCAATACCTAACAATACCAGAAAACCATCAGTAATAGCACCTGTTATTTTGCCATCAACCTTGCAGCTGGCTTCAGTAACTCTTTGGATAACCGCCCTCATACTGCTTAAGCCCGTGTTTCGTTGCCATTGTAAATACTAAGGTAGCTTTCGTACCTGCTTAGCTCTATTTCACCATTTTCTACCGCTTTTATCACAGCACATCCCGGTTCATTAACGTGTCGGCAATTATTGAATTTACATTCATTCATCAAGTCTCTCATCTCCCTGAAATAATGACCAAGCTCTTCAGGCCTGATGTCAAATATGCCCAGCTCTCTGATGCCCGGAGTGTCTATAAGATAACCTCCGAAAGGTAGAGTATGCATTTCTGCAAAGGTTGTAGTGTGTTGGCCTTTGTCGCTGGCTTCCGATATTTCACCAGTCTTAATGCTTCTTCCGGGTAGTAATGCATTAATGAGACTTGATTTTCCTACACCGGAGTGACCAGAAAACAAAGTCGTTTTATCTTTAAGTAAACTTTCTATCTGAGGGATATTGGTGCCTTCTATAGCAGATACGGTATAGCAGGGATAGCCGATGTTTTCGTAAATAGCGGCATACTCAGCTAAAACAGCCAATCCATCTTCATTAAAGAGGTCAAGCTTATTGAAAATCAGAACCGCAGGGATAGAGTAAGCCTCGGCCGTTGCCAAAAACCGATCAATAAAACCTAAAGAGGTGCGGGGAGAGGCGAGGGTAACTACCAGAAAAGCCTGATCCATGTTGGCCGCAATAATTTGGGCTTGCTTGGATAAATTGATGGACTTACGGATAATGTAGTTTTTCCGGTCGTGCAACTTATGGATCACACCATTGTCGGAATTTGGCTCCAATTCAAACTCCACCTGATCTCCAACCGCAATAGGATTTGTGGTCTGAATACCCTGAATTCTAAACTTGCCCTTAATCCGGCAGTCATAATTGACGCCATTTTCTGCATGTACCTGATACCAGCTTCCTGTTGATTTAATTACTAATCCTCGCATATAAAGGTGTAAAGGTAAGAAACCTGATATAAAATATTTTTATAATCATTTGCTAATTAGAAAAATATAACTTTACTTTACACCACAGCACACTAAGTGTAAAAAATACAATGTATATGAACTCAACAATTACAACCACTACAACCACCACCGGGATTACTCGGAGGAAGGTAAGCTAATGGTGTAACTGAAAAAATAAAAAACCACGAAAAGCGCCTTCCTCTAAACCAGGAAGGCGCTTTTTTTTTAACCAACAACTATGAATATTTTAAAATTTGGAGGCACATCAGTCGGTTCTGTCGATAGCATAAGCGCTTTGATAGAGATACTTAAACCACTGCAGGGAGATGAGAACCCTATAGTAGTTTTATCAGCAATGGGCGGTGTTACCAACGCATTACTCGACATGGCAGAAAATGCCCGGAACCTAAGAGACTACGGCGACGCATTAAAACTTGTTGAGGAAAAACACTTCAAGGTAATCAGAACTTTATTACCTGCAGGAGCACAAAATCCAGTGCTTACTAAGCTTAAAATTTATTTCAATGAGCTGGAGGATATTTTACAGTCGGTGTACAATCTCCGTGAGCTTAGTGCCCAAACCAAAGATCTGATTCTTAGTTATGGAGAAAGATGCTCTACCATAATGATCAGCCACATTGCCAAACAACAATTTCCCAACGCTGTGTATGTTGATGGAGCAGAACTTATCAAAACAGATAGCAATTTTGGACAGGCTAAGGTAAATACTTACATGACTGAGATGCTCATTAATGATTTTTATGAAGCCAACCAAGACAAACTTTTGTTTGTTACCGGTTTCATATCGAGCAATGATGATGGGCGTGTAACAACTCTTGGCCGTGGTGGTAGCGATTATACCGCCGCAATTTGGGGCGCAGCTTTGAATGCATCAGAAATACAAATATGGACTGATGTTGACGGGATGTTAACTGCAGACCCGCGCATTGTTAAAAAAGCTTTTTCGTTACCTGAACTAAGCTATACAGAAGCAATGGAACTTTCTTATTTTGGTGCCAAGGTGATCTATCCTCCAACCATGATCCCGGCTTTTTTAAAGAAGATTCCAATTGTAATAAAAAACACCTTCAATACTGACTTTGCAGGCACATACATTAAGCACGGTATAAGCCCTTCAAACCTCCCTATAAAGGGAATCTCGTCAATTGATGAGATCAGTGTTTTAAACCTTTCTGGAAGTGGCATGGTAGGTAAGGCTGGCTTTAGTGGCAGGTTGTTCTCTATGCTTTCACGTGAGCAGGTTAACGTTGTGCTGATCACTCAATCCTCATCTGAGCACAGCATCACCTTTGCGGTAAAACCAGCCGATTCTTTAAAAGCATTGTCGTTAATCAATAAAGAATTTGAACTGGAACTTCAAGCCAGAAAACTTGAATATCCGGAAGTAGAAAACGGATTATCGGTTGTAGCGATAGTTGGCGAAAACATGAAGCGTACACCAGGCATGTCTGGTAAATTGTTTAGCGCCCTTGGCCGTAATGGTGTAAATGTAAGGGCCATTGCACAAGGTTCTTCAGAATATAACATCTCGGTAATTATCTCAAAAACCGACTTATCAAAAGCAGTAAATGCCATTCACGATGCATTTTATGCCGATCTTAAAAAGACCTTACACGTGTTCTGTCTGGGTACCGGCAACATAGGTAAAACACTGTTTAAACAACTTCAGGATCAAATGCCTTTCCTGGCTGATAATAACGATTTGCAAGTAAAAGTTATGGGGGTTAGTAATACCCGTAAGATGTACCTTGACCCAAGAGGGATAGACCTTAATACCTGGGAAGAAGACCTAAACAACCAGGATACAAAAGCAAGTTTGCCTGATTTCATCAGACGCATGAAGGCGATGAACCTTCCGAACTGCGTGTTTGTTGACAATACCGCAAGTCATAATCCGGTTGAGTTTTATCTGGATATATTACAATCGAGCATCTCTGTTGTTACCTGCAACAAAATAGGAAACTCTGCCGATTACGAGCAATATGCAGCCTTTAAACAAGCAGCAAGAACTTACGGAGTCGACTTTTTCTACGAAACCAATGTAGGAGCAGGCCTGCCAATTATCCGTACACTTAAAGACCTGATGTTAAGTGGCGATAAGGTAGCCTGTATAGAAGCCATACTTTCGGGTACCATCTCTTACATCTTTAACAGC
Organism: uncultured Pedobacter sp.; assembly: GCF_946479715.1. Next base: position 22,354 of record NZ_CAMLHF010000048.1, read on the forward strand.
TATAAAGACGGAGTTCTTTTTCATGAGGTAGTAAAAGAAGCACAGGAAAAAGGCTATACCGAACCTGACCCAAGAGATGACCTTAATGGTAAAGACTTTATGCGTAAAATGCTTATTCTGGCCCGTGACGCCGGATATGCATTAGAAGAAAAAGATATAGAATTAGAAAATATGTTACCTCCATCGTGTATGGCTGCAGAAAGTGTGGCCGACTTTTATAAAGAGTTAAAAAATAATTCAGCCTACTTCGAGAACCTGAAAAAACAAGCAACTCAAGACAATAAAGTATTGAGATATATTGGTAAGCTAGAAGGTGGTAAGGTTTCCATCAACTTGCAAATGGTAGATGAGAACCACCCGTTCTATACCCTTTCTGGCAGTGATAACATTATCTCGTTTACTACAAATCGCTATAAAGACAGGCCTTTGGTTGTAAAAGGACCTGGTGCTGGTGCAGAGGTAACTGCTGCGGGCGTATTTGCTGACATCATAAACGTAGGTAAACGATGAGAAAGTCTATAAAAGTTTTCGCTCCCGCTACCGTAGCAAATGTGGTTTGTGGGTATGATGTTTTAGGTTTTGCCGTAAACCAGCCAGGTGATGAGGTAATTATGACCCTCACTGAAGGTAAAGGCATTACCATTTCAAAAATTACAGGTGATGATGGTAAACTGCCATTAAACCCTGCAAAAAATACTGTGAGTGCCAGTGTACAGCATTATTTAAACCACATTGGCAAACCCGATCTGGGTGTAGAAATTGAACTGCACAAAAAGATGCCTATAGGCAGCGGGCTCGGTTCAAGTTCTGCAAGTACTGTAGCGGGTTTGTTTGCTATAAACACACTGATGGGTAATTTACTAACTAACAAGGAACTTGTTCCTTTTGCCATGAAAGGTGAGGAACTGGCTTGTGGCTATGGTCATGCCGATAATGTTGCACCTGCCTTAATGGGCGGTTTTGTATTGATCAGAAGCTATCAGCCACTGGACATCATTAGCCTGCCTTTTCCTGAAGAGATGCATGCTGCAATTGTGTATCCTGAAGTTGATGTGCCAACTAAAGATGCCCGCCAAATGATCCGTTCTAAAGTCTTATTAAAAGATGCCGTAACCCAATGGGGAAATGTGGCCGGACTGGTGAGTGGATTGTTTATGAAAGATTATGATTTGATTGGAAGAAGTATGACCGATATACTTGTTGAACCAACACGATCCATCTTAATTCCTGATTTTTACAAACTGCGCACTATTGCTATGAAGGCCGGTGCTGTAGGTTTTGGTATTTCAGGATCAGGCCCATCGGTATTTGCACTTACAAAGGATGTAGATACTGCAAACAAAATCACTGAAAAGTTAAAGCAGCATTTAAAGAGCATTTCGATAAATAGCCTGTCTTTTGTTTCAGAAGTAAATAAAAAAGGCCCTATTATATTGGATTAATAAGCAACCAAAATGAAACTATACAGTACCAACAACCACAGTTTAAAAGTAGATTTTGCCACTGCTGTTTTTAACAGTATGCCTTTGGATAAAGGCTTATATATGCCGGTTCACATTCCCGCATTGGACAAAGAATTTATTGATAATATAGATCAGTTCACTTTATCGCAAATTGCCTTTAAAGTAGCTGCAGCATTACTTAAAGATGCTATACCTTTAGAAGATCTTCAAAGCATTATTGATGATGCTATCAATTTTGAAGCTCCTGTGGTAGCACTTGATGAAAACACTGCAGTACTAGAATTATTCCACGGCCCATCACTGGCTTTTAAAGACTTTGGTGCCCGATTTATGAGCCGCATTATGGCTTATTTCTTAAAAGATAATGAGAAAACCCTGGATGTACTTGTTGCTACATCCGGCGATACCGGCGGGGCTGTAGCATTAGGCTTTTTAGGGGTTCCTCATACCAGGGTAACTATTCTTTATCCTAAAGGAAAGGTAAGTGAAATTCAGGAGCTGCAGCTTTGTACAAACGGGCAGAATATTCATGCGGTAGAAGTAGATGGAACTTTTGACGATTGCCAGGCTCTGGTTAAACAAGCTTTTGCAGATGAAGAGTTAAATGCAAGATTAAGGTTAACCTCGGCAAATTCTATCAATATTTCCAGACTGATCCCGCAAACATTTTACTATTTCAATGCTTATGCTCAGCTAAAGAGACAAGGTAAAGAGGAGGTAGTGTTTTCTGTGCCAAGTGGAAACTTTGGGAACATTGCCGCAGGCCTTTTAGCTTATAAGATGGGGTTGCCGGTAAAGCAATTTATAGCAGCAACCAATGTAAATGATACCGTTCCGAGATTCCTTGAAACAGGTATTTATGAAACCAAGCCATCAGTACAAACCTATTCCAATGCAATGGATGTAGGGGCACCAAGTAATTGGGTTAGGATAATGGACCTGTTTAAAAATGATAAAGAAGCCCTACAACAGATCGTGCAAAGCTATCGCTTTACCGATGAGGAAACACTAAACGGAATAAATGCAATATATGAACAGTTCAATTATATTGCCTGTCCGCATACTGCAATAGCATGGCTTGCATTACAAAAATATAAAGCAGAACATCCTGACGATAATTATACCGGTGTTTTCCTTTCTACAGCGCATGCCTGTAAATTCCCTGATGTTTTTCCGGAAGCAATCAAAGCAAATATTGAGTTCCCAGATCAGGTAAAAGATCTTTTGGCTAAGCCAAAAAAAGCGGAAAAGATGAATACAGATTATGAGTCGTTTAAAAAGTATTTAACTACTTTTTACTAAAACGCATAATAGCGATATCGCCCATCATAAAGTTAAGGGTGGTATCGCTGGTTACTGAATAACTGCCTACTTTCTTTAACATTTGTACAAATGTAGATTCTCCTTCGCCCGGACAAGCCATTCTTGTCATTGCAAAAGGAGCCGTAAAGTTGATGGATGTATCATCAGCAACAAGTGCTCCTGAGTAAGAATTACAGCTGGTATTTCCACTGAATTTTTTATCAGCCACTTCGAATGTGATAGTAGGTTTTTTACCCGGATATAAACCATTAAATGCTATTCGTGGACCCGAAATGTAGTTAAGTTCCCAGGTTCCGCTCAATTGAGATAACCCACCATTTCCTATTGTTCCAGACTTTATAGTAGTACAGGCAGTAAAGGAACTTGCAATTACAAGTATAAGCAGCATCAGTTTTTTCATAGCGGTAGAATTAGATTTGTCACCCTAAAGGTACAAAGACTATTTTAAAAACGATCGGTATCCTGAATTTTTCAGGATACCGATCGTTTTGATTGTATTGTTTCTTAAAATATTGCCTGAGCGATCTTTTTGGTAGGCTCAGGATTACTCATTGTGTAAAAATGTAATACAGGTGCGCCAACCTGAATTAGCTCCTTGCATTGATGTATCATCCATTCTATACCCACCTCTTTCACTTCTTTCTCATCCTTGCATGCCTGAACTGCTTCAGTTAGCTCCTCCGGAAGATCAATGTGAAATACCTTTGGTAAACTGATTAACTGCTTAGACGAAGTAATCGGTTTTAAGCCCGGAATGATAGGTACGTTGATCCCGTTCTCTCTGCATTGCTGTACGAAATTCACGTATTTGGTGTTGTCAAAAAACATTTGCGTTACAATGAACTCTGCACCCATATCCACTTTTTGTTTTAGATACTTAAAATCAGTTTTCAAATTAGGTGCTTCGAAATGTTTTTCCGGATAACCGGCAACACCGATACAAAAATCTGTTTTAAATGCAGAATGATCTTCGTGCAGGTATTTTCCGCTGTTCATGTCAGTTACCTGTTGCAGCAGATCGGTTGCAAAAGCATGTCCACCCGGGGTAGGAATAAAAGAAGAATCCGCATGGCGGGCATCTCCTCTTAATACCAACACATTGTCGATACCCAGAAACTGAAGATCAATCAATGCGTTCTCGGTTTCTTCTTTGGTAAAACCTCCGCAAATCAGGTGGGGCACTGCATCTACTTTATACCTGTTCATTATAGCAGCACAAATGGCTACTGTACCCGGTCTTTTGCGATAAGAAACTTTTTCTAACAGGCCGTTACTGTGTTGTTTATAAATATAGTCTTCTCTGTGATAGGTCACATCTATAAAAGGAGGGTTAAACTCCATTAGCGGATCTATCGCTTTGTAAATTTCGTCTATGCTTTTGCCTTTTACAGGCGGTAATAATTCAAAAGAGAACAAGGTTTTACCCTTGGCATTGTTAATATGATCTACAATTTTCATTTTGGTCAGTTTGTTTGGTTAATTTAATAGGCAAGATTAGGGCTTAGCCATCTTTCTACTTCTTCTACAGGCATGTCTTTTCTGATCGCATAATCATCAATCTGGTCTTTGGTTATCTTACCAAGACCAAAATATCTTGATTGCGGGTGGGCAAAGTAGAAACCACTTACCGCTGCGGTAGGATGCATGGCATAGCTTTCAGTTAAATGCAGGCCAATTCTGTTCTCGGCATCAAGCAATTCGAACAAGGTGCCCTTTTCAGTATGCTCCGGGCAAGCCGGATAACCCGGTGCCGGACGAATACCTGCGTATTCCTCTTTAATCAGTGCCTCATTGTCCAGATTTTCATCCTTTGCATAACCCCAGTAATCCTTACGGACAAGCTCATGCATTTTCTCAGCAAAAGCCTCGGCAAGCCTATCGGCCAATGCTTTAGCCATAATACTGTTGTAATCGTCATAGTTAGCCTCAAATTCAGCTACCATTTCATCACAACCAATCCCTGTAGTAAGTGCGAAACCGCCAAAATAATCAGGCACACCAGTCTCCTGTTGCGCAATAAAATCTGAGAGCGCATAATATGGTTGTCCGGCAACTTTTTCAGCCTGTTGACGCAAAGTATGGATCACTACCTCTTTACCTTCAACATCAAGCACAATATCGTCGCCTTTTGCATATGCAGGCCAGAAACCTATTACCGCTTTTGCGGTTAGTAATTTTTTGTCAACAATCTTTTTTAATAGTGCTTTGGCATCATTAAAGAGCTTTTTAGCCTCATCGCCAACAACTTTATCCTCAAGGATGCGTGGATAACTGCCACGTAGCTCCCAGGTCTGGAAAAACGGCGTCCAGTCTATATAAGGCACAAGCTCCTCCAGCGGATAGTTCTCAAATACCCTGGTTCCTGTAAAAGAAGGAGCAGGAGCAACCAATGCTGTATCTATTTTAAAGTTATCTTTTCTGGCTTCTTCAATTGTTTTAAAACGTTTATCAGAGCGCTTGTTTAGGTGAGCTTCACGTGCTTTATCATATTCTTCGCGGATGCCCCGGATGTACTCATCACGCGTATCTTTGTTCATTAAAGTACTGCAAACAGTTACACTTCTCGAAGCATCGAGCACGTGTATGGCCGGTCCCGAGTAGTTAGGCGCAACCTTAACCGCAGCATGAATCCTGGAAGTAGTAGCTCCGCCGATAATTAAAGGAATGGTAAAACCTTCTCGCTCCATTTCTTTGGCAAAGTGTACCATTTCATCAAGCGAAGGGGTAATTAAACCACTTAAGCCAATAATATCAGCATTTATTTCTTTGGCTTTTTTAATAATTTCCTGTGCAGGAACCATTACGCCCATATCTACAATTTCGAAGTTATTACAAGCTAAAACTACGCCTACAATGTTCTTCCCGATATCATGAACATCACCTTTTACAGTAGCCATTAATACCCTTCCGGCTGATGAATTCTGATCCTGATCTGGGTTGTCTAGCTTTTCCTGCTCAATAAACGGCAACAGATAAGCTACAGCTTTTTTCATTACACGGGCAGATTTTACAACCTGCGGCAGGAACATTTTGCCGGCACCAAACAGGTCACCTACAATGTTCATCCCATCCATTAACGGGCCTTCAATTACCTGGATTGGCCTGGCGTATTTCTGACGTGCTTCTTCAACATCGGCATCAAGGTATTCTATAATTCCTTTAACCAATGAATGAGAAAGCCTTTCTTCGACACTGGTTTTGCGCCATTCCTCATCCCTTACAATCTCCTTGCCTTTAGATTTGATGGTATCTGCAAATTCAACCAATCGCTCTGTAGCATCATCTCTGCGATTTAGCAATACATCCTCAACAAGCACTAAAAGCTCTGGCGGAATTTCCTGATAAACCTCAAGCATCCCTGCATTTACAATCCCCATATCTAAACCAGCTTTGATGGCATGGTATAAAAATGCAGAGTGCATAGCTTCCCTAACGGTATTATTACCCCTGAACGAGAAGGAGATGTTTGAAACACCACCACTTACTTTTGCATGTGGCAGGTTTTCTTTAATCCATCGGGTAGCATTTATAAAATCAACCGCGTAGTTATTGTGTTCTTCTAATCCGGTTGCAACGGTAAGAATGTTCGGGTCAAAGATGATGTCCTGAGGCGGAAAGCCAATTTCATCAACTAAAATATCATATGATCTTTTACAGATCTCTTTTCTTCTTTCAAAATTATCGGCCTGTCCCTGCTCATCAAATGCCATTACTACTATGGCAGCACCGTAAGTCATGATTTTGCGTGCACTTTCGCGGAATTTGTCTTCGCCTTCTTTAAGTGAAATGGAGTTTACAATTCCTTTCCCCTGCAAGCATTTTAGTCCGGCTTCTATAACTGTCCATTTCGACGAATCGACCATGATAGGCAACTTAGAAATATCAGGTTCAGAAGCAATCAGGTTAAGGAATTTGGTCATCGAGGCTTCCGAATCAATCATCCCCTCATCCATATTCACATCTATAACCTGTGCCCCACCTTCAACCTGCTGGCGTGCAACAGCAAGTGCCGCTTCAAAATCTCCACCTAAAATGAGTTTAGAGAATTTAGGAGAACCGGTAATGTTTGTACGCTCACCAATGTTTACAAAAATACTCTCTGGAGTTATGGTAACCGGTTCTAGTCCGCTTAAACGCAGATATGAGTCTATCTGAGGTATTTTACGGGGTGCTACATTTTTTGCTTTTTCGGCAATGCAACCGATATGCTCAGGTGTAGTTCCGCAGCAACCACCTACAATATTTACAAAGCCATGCTGAATAAAATCTTCTACCAGATGAGCCGTTTCATGAGGCATTTCATCGTAAGCACCAAACTCATTAGGCAAACCTGCATTTGGGTAGGCAG